>DATNQF010000144.1:0-3419 GCA_036702855.1 Trichocoleus sp.
GTCGGTGTACTACACCTGATTTCCTCTGCTGTTCTTGGCCTTGGCGGTATTTATCACGCCATTCGTGGACCTGAAGTTCTGGAAGAGTACTCTTCCTTCTTTGGCTACGACTGGAAAGACAAGAACAAGATGACCACCATCATCGGCATCCACCTCATCCTGCTGGGCTGCGGTGCGCTGCTGCTGGTACTGAAGGCTTGCGTCTTCGGTGGTGTCTATGACACTTGGGCTCCTGGTGGTGGTGACGTTCGCGTTATTACCAACCCAACCCTAAACCCGGCTGTGATTTTTGGTTACCTGCTCCGCTCTCCCTTCGGTGGTGAGGGTTGGATCATTGGTGTCAACAACATGGAAGACATCATCGGTGGCCACATTTGGGTTGGCTTGATCTGTATTGCTGGTGGTATCTGGCACATTCTGACCAAGCCTTTCGGTTGGGCTCGCCGCGCCTTCATCTGGTCCGGTGAAGCTTACCTTTCCTACAGCTTGGGCGCTCTGTCCCTGATGGGCTTCATCGCCTCCTGCTACGTTTGGTTTAACAACACCGCTTACCCCAGCGAATTCTACGGTCCTACCAACGCTGAATCGTCTCAGGCTCAGGCAATGACCTTCCTGGTTCGCGACATGCGCCTAGGTGCCAACATTGGTGCGGCTCAAGGTCCCACTGGTCTAGGTAAGTACCTGATGCGTTCCCCCACGGGTGAAATCATCTTCGGTGGTGAAACCATGCGATTTTGGGACTTCCAAGGTCCTTGGCTGGAGCCCCTACGTGGACCAAACGGTCTTGATCTGGACAAAATCACCAATGACGTTCAGGACTGGCAGGTTCGTCGCGCTGCTGAGTACATGACCCACGCACCCAACGCGTCCATTAACTCTGTAGGCGGCGTTATCACTGAAATTAACTCTGTTAACTTCGTGAACCCCCGTCAGTGGCTGTCCACCTCTCACTTCGTTTTGGGCTTCTTCTTCTTGGTTGGTCACCTATGGCACGCTGGCCGCGCCCGCGCTGCTGAAGCTGGCTTCGAGAAGGGTATCGATCGCGAAACTGAACCCGTATTGTCTATGGGCGATCTTGATTAATTTCTGAGCTTTTGCTCAAGAAGTTTCAAGCTTGCAGGCTCCTGCCTTGTGGCAGGAGCCTTTTTATTGGGTTCCCAAACTCTTTTGGGAGAAAACTTGCTGTTAGGATCAGAAATTGTAGAGGCGAAAGAAGAAACATGGTTACGGTTTTGGGTATGCAGCGATCGCACCTAGGAAAGTTTCTCCTAGGAGTCCTATTTAGCCTGTTAATGCTGGTGGTTGGAATCAGCCCAGCTATGGCCGAGAACTTCGATCGCCAAAACCTTCGTCAGACGGACTTTTCTAATCAAGATTTACGAGGCAACAACTACACCCGTGCCGACATGGCAGAGGCTAACCTTAGCCATGCCAACCTACAAAGTGTTCGCTTGTTTGACACCACCCTATCTCGTGCCAATTTGGAAGGGGCAGATCTACGAGGGGCCACACTAGATGGAGCTCGTTTCATTCGAGCTAACTTAACCGATGCAATCCTGGCAGGGGCTTACGCCATTGATACTGACTTCCGAGGAGCCATTATTGACGGGGCAGATTTCACAGATGTCCTACTTGACCCCAAGATGAACAAAGCTCTTTGTGAAGTCGCGAAAGGGACGAACCCTGTAACGGGACGCAAGACTCGCGATACGCTCTATTGCCCTTAAACTGCCTAACCGCAGGTAAACACGGACTACCGATACCCATGTTCAGTCATGAACTCAATAGAGAGGGGTTCACTGACTGAAGCCGAAGAATAGATTGGGGGAACATCAGGTGCATCAGAAGTGTTCCCCTGCACAAATTTCTCAACGTACTTGCCTAAAACATCGCCCTCTAAATTAGCGGGATCACCAGGAGCAAGGCAGCGCAGGTTAGTTTCTGCATACGTTACTGGGATCACAGCTACTGTAAACCAATCCCCGCTAGGACTACAGGTTGCGACGGTAAGGCTAATTCCGTTGACGGCAATGCTACCCTTGGGCACAATGTAGCGAGCAACACGAGCATCTAGAACCTTAAAGCGTAGTTCCCAAGCATTGGCTGTTTCTACTGAAGACTCTAATGCACCCTGCCCATCAATATGACCAGTAACAAAATGGCCGCCAATTTTGCTGCCAACTCGCAGGGAAGATTCCAAGTTTACGATTGCCCCATCAGCTAACCACCCCAACGTGGTTCGAGCTAGTGTCTCTGGTGAAACAGAGGCAAGAAAACCCTGCTCTAGACACTGTTCTACAGTGAGGCAAATTCCATCGACAGCAATGCTGTCCCCTAGTTCTAGTCCGTGCAGAATGCGATCGCTATTGGTTCCATCGCAAACAATGCGAAGTTGGGTATCGCCCACATGGTAGATCTTTCCGATTGATTGGATGAGTCCGGTAAACACGTTTAACTTGCCTTAATAAAATCTCAGAAAGGGGAGTGCCCAACTGGGGTCAGATCGGGGCATACTTGAAGCAATAAATTTTTTGTGTGAGATACTCGTTCTGCCCTTTCAGGACGTTAGCTTAGTAGTACAAGGTGATACGGCTAGGGCTTGGAGGAATTTGATGCCGGGTTTGATGGCGGTATTCCCCTGGGTAACGGATGGTTGCCCACTTTTCAACTGTCTAGTTTATCGCGTAACTCCGACGAAGCTCTGCGTATTGGATTCACGAGGCCAAGCCCATGATTGAGATGAAAGTCGCCGGAATTGCCCTTGATGCGGTCTCTCGAAGCCCAGTTGTGCTGTTGCGAGACACGGCTGATCGGCGAGCACTTCCCATTTACATTGGGCCAGACCAAGCGAAGTCAATCATTAGCGCTTTGGAAAATCAGACTTCGCCTCGTCCTTTGACCCATGATCTGTTCGTTAATCTGCTAGATGAGTGGGATATGGCGCTAGAGCGAGTCGTCATTCACTCCTTGCGGGACAATACCTTTTACGCCCTGTTGACTCTAGCGCAAGGGGAAAACAAGAAGGAAATTGATGCCCGCCCTAGTGATGCGATCGCAATTGCCTTACGAGTAGACGCACCTATTTGGGTGATGGAAGAAGTCATTGCCGATGCCTCTATCCCTGTTGACCGTGATGCGGATGAGGCCGAAAAGCAAGCGTTTCATGATTTTCTTTCCAACATCAATCCGTCTGACTTTGTGCAGCGCGATCGCTCCAAGAATAACGACTCTTAGGGGTTGCAGCCTTGAGAGTTTCCAACAGGGTGGTAGGGAGGATAAAAAGTCTTCCCTATTTTTGTGCTGACTCCACAGAATTATGAAGTATCGGCGCTTCGGCAAAACAAATCTATCCCTGTCAGTGTTTTCCTTGGGCACCATGCGGTGCCTGGGCTCCCCAAAGGTGTTTCAAAACACCCTCA
>DATNQF010000133.1:0-14571 GCA_036702855.1 Trichocoleus sp.
TGCCCAATGCCTTGGTCAAGTCGATCATAAATGCGGTTTCAGCTGCCATTCCGGACGCACACAACAAAGGGTGTCAGTCTTTATTGTGACTGACTCTACTTAATGTTGGCTTAACATCATTTCTAAATTTTGCGTAAATGATAAATTTTATGGCAGAGGCCGAATGCGACCCGGGGGCCAGTAAATTTTGTAAGCCTGTCCTAGCAAGTCTTGCTCAGGCAAGAAGCCCCAAATGTGAGAGTCCCCACTATTGTTGCGGTTGTCTCCTAGCACAAATAGAGTTTGCGGCGGCACAGTTTGTGGGCCCCACTGATAGTCAGGCGGAGTATTCAGGTAGGGTTCCAGTAGAGGTTGACCGTTTACTAAGAGTTGCCCATTCTGCACTTCAAGTGATTGCCCTGGCAGGCCGATCACCCGCTTAACGAGTAGGGCATCTGATTCAATCTCTAGGGCGTTCACCGCTGCGGGAGGGGCACGAAACACCACAATATCCTGTGAACGGGGCCGATAATCTGAAGCTTTGCGAACGAACAGGCGATCGTCAACTTGAAGTGTCGGTAGCATTGAGCCGCTTGGAACAATGCACTGCTCCAGGTAGTAATCTACCAGCAAGGGAATAGCCCCGGTTAGCAGCCGCCCGATCAACAGTCCCAGAACAATGATCAAGAGCCACCCGCTTTGCCGATTCCGCCGAGTGGTAATAGAGCGGTACAGGTGGACACATGCCAACGCCCAAATAAGGGGGGGAAGGGACAACAACGCTGGATTGAAATTGGCCAAATAGCCAATCCCAACTCCAGCCACTAGCAGTAATCCGCCAATCACACTTTGTTGGCAGTAGAGATGGCCTAATCCTGGCAGAATTTGGGACAGAAAAACAGCATACCAAGCATCTTGGGGTTCTGCTCGGCCCCCTGCAGGACGAGGGGAAACTGGGGAAAGGCTGCGATATGCATCTACCAATCCTCCAAAGTAAAGCCCAGCAATGGGCAACAGCAGCAACAGCCCAGTCAGCGTATCTCCCTTTGCACCAAAGATGGACCAAGCAGAGAACAGGAGAAGCAGGAGAAATGCGATCGCAATTATTCCCCCTTTTGCCCTAGCCCCTCCATAAATTTGTCCCAAGCCCGGCAGCACCACAGAGAGGTTGACCGCTAGCCAAGGAGATCGTCCAAGAGATCGGTTCGCAGATTGCTTGAACGCGTTAGCTGTCATAAACAAAAGGGCAAAAAGGTACGTAGGCTCCCTCCCTGGTTCTAACCCTTCTACCCAGCCAAGGCTTAGCTTGAATGCCAATGGACGCGGTACATTACGGGAAATGACAGGGTTTCACAACAAAGCGTAATTTTGGGGAACTTTGGCGTCAACTGGCTAAAGGAAGCCAAAAAGGCTCACCAGATTCCATCAAAAGTAGGAAGGGAAAGAGAGAGAAAGTCCACTAAGCTGCACGAGCAGTTTAGTCATGAAGAACAATGCGAATTTCCTTTTTCCTCCAGACTAATCGGCGGCTCCTGATGCTAGCTGGTCTTTTGAGCGCAGGTGTCCTAGTCGGTGTTCCAGCAATCGCGCAAAATTCTTCATCCTCTCCCCAAGCTCCAGCCCCAACATATCCCGAAGCCGATTCCGCTCCTGATTTGACCGAACCTGAATCTCCAGAATCTCCAGCCGTTAGTGATCCGGTAATGGAGCCAGACACTGAGACAACCACCCCCGGAGCCGCCTCTGAAACTGAAGTCCCCGAAACCTCAGCTGAGACTGAAGTCCCTGAAACTTCCACCGAAACTGCCAGCATGACCATTACCGATATGGTTGCTGAAAACGGTTCCTTCGCAACCTTGAAACAGGCGCTGCAAGCTGCTGAGTTAACCGAAACCCTTTCGGAGGAAGGGCCATACACCGTTTTTGCACCGACCGACGCAGCTTTTGCCGAACTACCCAATGGCGCTTTAGAGTTTCTGCTCCAACCCGAGAATCAAGCAATGCTGCAAGAGGTGTTGACCTATCACGTTGCTTCAGAAGCTCTACCTAGCAGTGAGATTAGTACTGGCCTCGTCCAAACACTAGGCGGAGGCTTAGCCGTCCGAGCTGATGATGACGGGGTGGTCGTCAACAACGCCAGCGTTATTCAAGCCGATGTCCAAGCTAGCAATGGAGTCATCCATGTGATCAATCGAGTACTCCTGCCAGAGACAGTCCAGCAAGCCTTAGCTGATGAACTAGGGGTAGAAAGTATCTACTAGGTCGCATCAAGTTAAGCCATCTTTCTGAACCAATTTATTGCCCCCCAGTACTTGTTTAGTGCTGGGGGGCAAAGCTCATAGTCTTATCAAACGATTCTTATTCAGCGCTACTGAGCAGGAGATGCCGTTAGCCGCTCATAGGTTTGCTGAGCATATTGCAAATTGGGCAGGTACTCTACTGCTTTCTGCTGTGCGATCGCATAGTTAGGACTTGATTGAGGAACCTGTTGCATCAAGTCGATCGCCCGCTGCCAAGTATCCGCAACCTGCTTCCAGTCCTCCGAGGTTTGGGCTGTTTGCACTAGTTGTGAGGCCTCTCCAGCCAAATTAACGGCATCTCGAAAAGGATCGGCTGAGGCTTGCGGTTGGGAACTAGGCTGAGTTTGGGGCGAAGCAACTGGATCAGGACTGGTTGTCTCGGCTGGCTGTGGTTGAGCAACGGGTTCATCCGGTGTTCTAGCCCGATAAAGACCAAAGGCAAGAAGTCCCACCAACAATACCCCTAACCCACCGAGCAAGGGTAGTAGAGGTTTCTTACCCTGCTTATTGCCCGCTCCCCTACCATCACTTGGGGCAGAGACGCCAACAAATGCATCCTCCTCAGACGAAGAGGCAGTCTCATCTGGATCAAACGTCATCTGCCCATTAGACGAAGCATCTGCGGGTAGATCATCATCAAAGACGAAAATGTCCTGCTCAGGTTCAGACTCAGACAATGCCCAGTCTTCTGATTCAACCTCTTGAGGCTCGTTGTAAACCGGAGCACCATTAGACCCTAAACTTTCAACATCTAAGCCACTCAGAGATTCGTCAGATTCCGCCCCGTTGCCTGCGGCTAGAGGATCCTGCCAATTTAGGAGGTCAGCAGGTAGCTCATCAACTCCGTCGTCAGCAAACCCGATTGGGAAATCAGCATCAGCATCAAACCCTTCTGAAACAACGTCTTGGCTGCTGGGGTACAGCGGCTCATCACCTTCATCCAAAGAAAAAGCCTCTGGTTCGGCACCAAAACTTGGAATATCAGCAGCTTCTAGATTTTCTGCCGGATCTGTTTCATAGAAAGCGTTTTCTGGAGAGAGATCAGCCACACTAAATTCGGGCACTTCAAAAGAGACAGGCCCCGAAGCCGCAAGCGCCTCTTCAGACTCCTCAGCTCCTGGCTCCTCAAATAGAACAGAATCAGCAGAGTCTAAATCTGCATCGTTTAGCAAAAAGTCCGGGTCAGAAGAAATCGGACCTGAGGCAAACTCTGGCCCTGTTGATTCATCGAAAGACAAGTCAGCCAGGTCAAAACCTGCCATCTCATCAGCATCTGATGTAAGTGCTTCTGGATCTGCAGCCAGCTCTTCCGGATTCTTAAATGGAGACGACGCTGTAAACGGATCAATGAATTCTCCCGCAATCGGATCTGAGGGTGTTTCTAACTCAGGCGTTGCAATGAACTCTAAAGGATCTGAATCTGATGCATTGAAGTCTTCCAGGTTCAGATCCTGTTCAGCCTCATCCATCAAAGACAAATCGGCTAGACCAGAAGACAAGTCATCCTGTTCTCCGTAGGGAGAAGTCGATTCATCAAAAGACAAGTCAGCCAGGTCAAAACCTGCCATCTCATCAGCCTCTGGTGTAAACGCCTCTGGCTCAGCAGTCAGTTCTTCCGGCTCTTCAAAGGGAGATGACCCCATAAACGGATCAATGAATTCTCCTGCGGTCGAATCTGAAAATGTTTCTGCCTCAGGTGTTGCAATGAACTCTAGAGGGTCTGGCTCCGATGCATTGAAGTCCTCCAGGTCCAAATTCTGCTCGGATTCGTCCGTCAAAGACAGATCGGCCAGATCAGAAGGCAAGTCATCCTGTTCCCCATAGGGAGAAGTCGATTCATCAAAAGACAGGTCAGCCAGGTCAAAACCTGCCATCTCATCAGCCTCTGGTGTAAACGCCTCTGGCTCGGCAGTCAGTTCTTCCGGCTCTTCAAAGGGAGATGACCCCATAAACGGATCAATGAATTCTCCCGCGGTCGAATCTGAAAATGTTTCCGCCTCAGGCGTTGCAATGAACTCTAGAGGGTCTAGAACCGACGTATTAAAGTCTTCCAGCTCCAAATCCTGTTCAGGTTCATCTGTCAAAGACAAATTGGCCAGATCAAACTCTGCCATTTCTGGACTCGTTGGCGCTGCCAGGTCATCTAGCTCACCCAAAGAAATATTTTCAGAAGGGTCAGGGGCAGAAAATTCATTCAGGTCATCAAGCGAAAAATCAGTCAGATCGCTTTCAAACTCATTAGCAGGAGCAGCGGATGAAGCATCAAACCCTTCTAGGGAAATATCTTCTAGCCCATCGTCAAAAGATAAATCTGCCAAATCAAAGCTGGCCATTTCTGAGTTTGTTGGCTCAGGTGCATCAAAGTCCTCTACCGCAGAATCTTCCTGAAACAAATCAAGGTCGTCAGTAGATTCAGCTAGATTCTCAGAATCAACTGGAACAGCCAAGTCAAAATCAAGCATGGCATCAGCAGAGCCAAGATTCGTTGCATCCTCCTCCACAGTTTCAGGCGGACTCTCGAAACCGCTCTCCGAAAGATCAGTTAAGTCGAAATCAAGCATGGCATCGGCAGAGCTGAGGTCCAGTGCATCTTCCTCAGTAAATTCAGATGGACTCTCGAAGCCACTCTCCGAAAGATCAGCCAAGTCAAAATCAAGCATGGCATCGGCAGAAGCGGGGCTTGCCACAACCTCTTCGTCAAGAGAAAGCGCTGGCTCAGACTCCTCGCTTAACCACAACTCTCCCAGATCCAGGTCAGGCGCAGCGCTGAGATCCAGTGCATCCTCCTCAGTAAATTCAGATGGACTCTCAAAGCCACTCTCCGAAAGATCAGCCAAGTCAAAATCGAGCATGGCATCAGTGGAGACCGGGTCTAAGGCATCCCCCTCATCAAAAGACAATGCAGAATCGGACTCCTCACTTAACCACAGATCTCCCAGTTCCGGATCAGATGTGGTCGGTGTTGACTCAGACGCTTCTAAACTTGCGAGAGACAAATCCGGTTCAACGGATTCATCCAACGAAAAATCAACCAGGTCAACATCCGTTAACTCAACAGCTTCCGAGGTTGGCGTATCAAAAGCTTCTGAGGAAAGGTTGAGTTCTATCTCGTCTCCTAATGACAGGTCTTCTAGGTCAAACTCTGCCATTTCTGGGGTCGTTGACGCAGGTACATCAAAACCTTCTAGCCCATCAACGCCTTCTAAGGAGAGAGCCTGGGACAGATTGGGATCCGTGGACAGACCAGACTCATCAAGTGGGAAATCCGTCAAATCGAAATCAACTGATGCTTCTTCCGTAGGCGTGGGATCTGATGATTCGATCTCACCTAGGGACAATGCCAAATCAGACTCGGGCTCTAACCACAAGTCACCTAAATCTAGATCAGGGGGAATAGATGCTGATGACTGAGGCTCATCTAGGCCTTCCAAAGACAACTCTGAATCGGTAGATTCATTCAATGGGAAATCTGAAAAATCGCTGAGATCAATATCAGTCAGTTCTGCTGTAGCTGACTCAGGAATATTAAGATCCTCGGGAGAAACCGTTTCTGCATCATCTCCTAGCGACAAATCTGCCAGATCAAAGTCAAGCATCTCTGGAGCATCTGATTCGGGTACTGCCAACCCTTCAACAGAGCTTTGATCTGGAGATTCTCCTAATGAAAAATCAGACAAATCAAAGTCGATTGGCTCGGAGACCACTTCAGGCGTCTCTAACGACTCCAAAGGAAGGACCTGATCAAACTCATTTGCAAAGGTTAAGTCAGGCAGGTCGAGGTCACTGATGTCTGCTGCAATGAGATCAGGTTCCTCTTCCCCCTGCAAAGAGGAGAGCGGGTCAGCAGATTCAGGGGTGGGTTCTAGCCAGTTAAAGTCTTCTAATCCAGCTTCTGTCTCAGACTCCGGTAAATCTCCCAAGGAAAGTGCCTGCCCTAACTCATCTTCTAGGGACAGGTCAGTTAGATCAAAACCAGATGTTTCTGATGGTGCCGAGACAGGTTCATCTAGATCTTCTAAAGAGAACTCTGCCTCTGTTGGTTCATCTACGGAAAAATCCGCCAAATCAAAGCCCGTAACCTCAGTAGAGGTAGGTTCATCTAGATCTTCTGGGGAAAGCCCTGACCCAGTTGGTTCACTGGTGGAAAAATCTGACAACTCGAAATCTTCGAACCCAGCGGTGACGTCTGGCTCCTCAAAATCTACTAAGGAGAGTGATTGATCTAAGTCGCCCTCTAGGGCTAACTCATTCAGGTCCAACTCAGCCATTCCAGGCAAAGCTGACCCCGACGTTAAATCCTCTAAAGCCAGTCTTGGATCGGTTGCCTCATTGACTGGAAGATCAAACAGGTCGAAATCCGATAGCTCTGACTCCACAGCTTCCAGTTGATCGAATCCCTCTAAGGAAAGCGCTGGATCTGATTCACCGTTTAAAGACAACTCGGCAAAGTCAAAGTCCATATCTAGGGCTGTGTTTGCCAAGGTAGGATCTAGACCTTCTAGTGCCATCTCCTGAGTTGCATCAGCAAATGCCAATTCATCTAGATTCTCTTCTAATGCACCTTCTGATGTGTCTAGAGGGGTCTCCTCTGACATCCCCATTTCTTCTGGAAAGAACCCTAGATCGAGAGGATCACTATCAGATGCCTCTGCCATCTCAAAATCCAACATATCCAGGGAAGAGATTGTCTGAGAAGCAGAAACATCCTCTCTTAAGATGGCCTCAGCAGTTAAGTCGTCCAGCGAAACGTCGGAGGTCTCTGATACATCAAACCCATTAGCCGAAGCCCCCGTTTCTGGCACAACAGGTTCTTGGAGCGTAATCTCCTGTGCCCAAGACGGATTGATATCCTCCGGCTGCTGGCTAGAAATTTTGATTCGATTAATGGACTCTGCCCCTAAAGCAACCACCCCTTGCTGAATGTAAGGAACAAGGGTTTCCTGATTGAGTGCCTTCTCAGATGCTAATCGAATCTGTAAGCAACCTTCCTCAAAGGCTACTTGAGCTGTAATTCCTTTTGGTTGAAGCTGACTGTTGATCAGTGCAGCGATCGCATCAGGATTTCCTTGTCGAGCCAGTTCCAGAGTCGTTTCTTGAGAAGGCATAGCAATCTTGGGGCACGATGGTTGTCTATCTTACTCTCGGTTAGCTTTCCCGGAACACTTTTAAAAACACTCAGAAACTATTAAGCGTTGCTGTTGAGTTCACTCAGGAGCACGAAGATGGGCTTGGCTTGCTAGCCAGAGTTCTTATTTTCTGGCTGTCACCTCTATAGAAAACGGATGCTACCGTTCCAGTTAGCATCCGCCTCTCAATCACTTGTTCTAACAGGTTAGCGTCTTAACGCATTTTGCCACATGCTATAGCTGGCCAAAGCCCTTTTTCTTCTTGTTGGGCTTCTGCTTTTTCTTAGAAGGGCCACTGTAGCCCCGGAAGCCGGGTTGTGGACCGCCCATGCCGGGAAAGCCACCGCCGCCCATACCGGGGAAGCCGCCCCCACCCATACCCGGAAAGCCGCCGCCCATACCGGGGAAGCCCAGCTGGCCAGAGCCCATCTGCTGCATGAGCGATCGCATTTTCTGAAAATCACTCACCAGCTTGCTCACGTCCTTCTCCTGATGACCAGAACCACTGGCAATGCGGCGGCGACGGCTGGGAGAACTAGAGAGCAATTCAGGATTCTTGCGCTCTTCGGTGGTCATGGAGTTAATCATCGACTCCACTCGCTTGAGTTGAACCTCTCCCTGTTCCAACATCTCACTTGAGATTTTGTTGCCCATGCCAGGAATCAGCTTCATGATGCCGCCCAGCGATCCCATACTCTTCATCAAGCGCATCTGCTTAAGGAAGTCGTTGAAATCAAACTTTGCCTGAAGGATCTTTTCCTGAAGCTTCTCAGCATCGGCAATATCAACCGCTTCCTGAGCTTTTTCTACCAGAGTGAGCACATCACCCATGCCAAGGATGCGGGAAGCCATCCGATCAGGATAAAAAGGCTGAAGTGCTTCAACTTTTTCGCCCACGCCCACGAACTTAATCGGCTTGCCCGAAATCTGACGCACCGAGAGGGCTGCTCCACCCCGCGAATCGCCGTCCATCTTGGTCAGAATGGCCCCGGTGATGCCGATCTGCTCATGAAAGGTGCGGGTCAGGTTGGCTGCCTCTTGTCCGGTCATGGCATCAACCACTAGCAGCACTTCATCGGGCTGGATGGCCGCTTTAATGTTGGCCAGTTCCGCCATCATCGTGGGATCAATTTGTAGACGGCCTGCCGTATCTACAATCACGGTGTCTACTCCGGCTTCCCTAGCCTTGGCAACACCCTGACGTGCAATTTCTACTGGGTCGGCATCGGCTCCCATCTCAAAAACAGGCACGTCGATTTGCTTACCCAGAGTAACGAGCTGGTCAATAGCAGCAGGACGATACACGTCGGTCGCCACCAACATGGCACTGCGCTCTTGCTTGCGTAGGTGTAGGGCTAGCTTTGCAGTAGCAGTGGTTTTACCCGTTCCCTGAAGACCTGCCATTAAAACTACAGTTGGCTTGTCTGCGGCATCGGCCAGAGGTTCATTGGTATCTCCCATGACCTTGACCAGTTCATCGTTGACAATTTTGATGAACTGCTGGGCTGGGTTGACCCCGGCAACGACCTCGGCCCCTTGTGCCTTTTCCTGCACGTCATTAACAAAATCTTTAACGACTTGGAGGTTGACATCGGCCTCTAGCAGGGCACGGCGTACTTCTCGCAGCGCATCCTGAATGTTAGATTCGCTGATTTTGTCCTGGCCGCGTAGCTTTTTCCAGGCCGACTCAAAACGCTCGGAAAGGGCTTCAAACATGGATCAATTGGGGTACACAATGACGGCTTTTCCCGGCTAGGGAAAATTCTGAGTATGCTAGGCTCAAAGAATCTATTGTAAAGGGTTTAGCCCGGTTCTCTGTGCGGTTATTCCCACTAGGGTATTCTCACCAAGGCCTGGCTAAGAACTGCTTCCGGTGCTTCTACGAGTCAGCCCCAGAGTTCCAGGTTCATCGTTAATTCGCAATTAATTGCGCAATAGTGATGACTCTTTAAAGAGGCAGTTAGACCATAGAATCGCCTCCAGCCGTTCTGTCAAAGTTCCTGAAGGGTGGTTGATGGATATGGTACAAGTCTTCTCAAATGGGTCGGATACCCGCATTACTGAGCTTGCTCTTGTCAATGGGGCTGGTGATGTGGACAACTTACAGTCTGTCGCAGGAAATTGGCTGAGCCTGATTCAGCAACAAAGTCAGCTTGCGATCGCAGTGCTCTCCCTTCGTTGCGATCGCAGTACAGGGCAGCTTCGCCATGATCTAGTCTTTGCCACCGACACATTTTGCCGCCTCTTCGCAACACACCCCAATGGCGATAGCGAGCTGCTTCAGCACTTATCAAGTAGCGATCAGGATCGTTTACGACGACGTTTTCGTCTGCACTTGCTTAACGCGATTCTGTACCACCACTATGGAACCGCCAACCTGGTAGACGAGCGATGGCTCAATGAACCTGTCGTCGTCACACTGAACACAGCCACAGATGGACAGCAACGGCAACTGGAACTGCGGCTGCGCTGCCTAGCTCCTCAGGAACCCCACACGCCTCTCATCGAAGTTCAAGTTCTAGACGAAACCTTAACCCAGACTTTGGCCGCCTGTTGGTCTACTGCGCCTACCCGTCCACAGGTAATGGCCCAACTACTGACGGAAGGATCGCCCCTCAATACCTTTCTAGACCAACTCAATCCCGAAACCTACGAAGCGAACGGCTATGCGCTGCTAGAGGGAGTTGACGTGAGCGAACGGGAAACCGCCAAAACCTTGGTGCGGCTACTGGTGAACCGCGACTCGGTGCTAGAGCCTGAGAAGTTTGGCAAAGCCAATGAACTAATGAAACGGCTATTTCGAGCCGATGGCAGCCTCATTCTCAGCGCCGAGCACGAAACGGCAAAGCTATTCACGGGCCTAGACAAGCCAGAGTGGGATATTCATACTTACCCAGTTGCTACACTCCAGCAGTCTTCCTTTTTTCAGACCACAGGACGCGGGCGGGTGGTCAATATTCCTGACCTTAGCCTGAGCGGCACGACGGATTGTGAGCGCCAAATTTTGGAGCAGGGGGTGCGATCGCTTCTGATTATTCCCCTGGTCATCAAGTCCACTGCCCTCAGTGCCCATTCACGTCATATGCTCGGGCTGGTTGGCGTGACCAGTAGTCAGCCGTACGCCTTTACTGCGGATGATTGTGAGCAAGCGGCAGGGCTGATCTCACCGCTTACAGCAGCCATGCGCCACACCATTCAAGATCGCTTTACCAATATCCATAGTTCAGTGCGGTGGCGATTTGAGCAGGAGGCCGAGCGCCGTAGTTGGGGGCTGCCCCCTGAACCGATTGTGTTTGAAAATGTTTTCCCCCTCTACGGAATCTCTGATGTTCGGGGATCATCTGAGGAGCGCAATCGGGCTATTCAGGCCGACCTGCTAACCCAGTTTCGTCTAGGGCTAGCGGTGATGGAGGCAGTTTGCGAAGCCGGGCCTAATGCCTTTGCCAGCCAGTTTCGTACTGACCTAATCGAACACATTCAGAACCTAGAGCAGGGCATTACGGTAGATGCCGAAGTCACCCTGCTGCGTTACTTGCAAGACACGTTGGAAACCTACTTCGACTACTTTGCTGGCTGTAGCCCTGCTGCTGCCCAAGCCGTTGCCACCTATCGAGATGCCCTCTCTGATGAACATGGCTGTGTCTACGCTGCTAGGGCTGTTTACGATCAATCCATCAATCGTATTAATACCCTTCTAAGAGAGACTTGGGGCCGTTGGCAGAAGACCATGCAGGGCATCACTCGCCACTACTGCGATATCGAAGCGACCGATGGCATTGACCACATGATTTATGCAGGCATCGCCATTGACCCACAGTTTACGCCCTTTCACCTGAGCAGCTTGCGCTACGAGCAGTTGCGAGGAATGTGTGACTGCGCCCGCGCCGCTCTGAGCTTAAAGGATATTCACCAGACTTCCCTTGAGGTCACCCATTTAGTGCTCGTACAGGCATCCACTGTAGACATTACTCACGACGAAACCACAGAGCGGTTGTTTGATGTGCGGGGCACTCGCGACACCCGCTACGAAATCGTCAAGAAACGCATTGATAAGGCTCGTGGCGTAGAAACTTGCGATCGCATCACCCAACCCGGCATGCTCACCATCGTCTACTCCACCGATGAGGAATGGCAGGAGTATTGCCAATACCTGCGATACCTCTGCCGCGAAGGTTGGGTAGAAACCACCATTACGCAGGGCAACGTAGAGCCACTGCAAGGCGTTAGCGGATTGAAGTTTGCACGGGTAAAGGTGCTCCCTAGAGGAGAAGAGGGAGAAAGAGAGAAAGCGTAACGATTGTCTCCAGCCTCCGCCCTCTTATCCTCTGCCTCTGCCCCTCGGTTCTTTGCCTTTTACCGCGACCCTTTACTTTCTGCTTTGTCTTCTTGATCGGCCTCAGCAATAGCTACCTGGTCGCGTCCTTCCTTCTTCGCCTGGTAAAGAGCAGTATCCGCCCTATGAATTAAGGTTTCTGGGAAACTGGCCGTAGTTGGCACACAGGACGCGACTCCCAGGCTCAGGGTAACAAACGACTCTACCTGGGACCCAGCATGGGGAATACGGCGGCTACGAACCGCAATCCGAATGTCCTCCGCCACCTTTTCTGCCCCAGCTAGGTCGGTACCCGGCAAAATCACGGCGAACTCCTCTCCGCCATAACGCGCCACTAAGTCAGCAGGACGCTTAATAGTGCGGCTCAGGGCACGGGCAACTCGTCGCAAACAGCTGTCCCCAGCCTGATGACCGTACACATCGTTGAAATTTTTGAAGTAGTCGATGTCGCACATAATCAACGACAGCGGGGCCTGCTCACGAGTCAGTCGTCGCCATTCCTGCTGGAGGTACTGCTCAAAGCGGCGACGGTTAGCAACCTGCGTAAGGCCATCAAGAAAGGCCATTTTTTTGAGTTGCTCATTCGCTTCAGTCAAATCGTAGTGCAGCTTGGCCTGTTGGACCGCAATGCTAACTTGAGTTGCTAAGTTTTGCAGAAGGCGAACATCCGCTGTTTCCCAAATTCGAGGGCGATCGCACTGGTGAACGACCAACAGCCCCCACAGGGTTTGGTCATAGAGCAGTGGCACCACCACTTCTGCCTGAACCTGAAAAAACTCTAGAAATTGCAGTTGGTCAGGCTGCAAAGGCTCGGAATGGATATTGTTTACCGCAAGCCCTCGGCCTTCCCGGTAATGGGCCAGGTACTTCTCATCAACTGACCACGGATCGCGAATTGTCCACTCCATCAATGAGGAATACTTCGGGTCTTTGGATTCCTTAATCACCTGACCACTCATATCAGAGCCGCATTGAATGATGATCACCCGGTCGGACTCGATGAACTGGCGCACAGAGTTAACCGTCAGTTCCAAAATGCTATTGAGATCTAGCAGTTGGCGAATACGCTGAGCTACCTCCCCAATAATTCGCTCTCGCTGGGTTTGCCGCTGGAGTTCGGCTTCTGCTCGCTTATGGTCCGTGATATCGAGCGTGACGCCAGCCAGTCGTATGGCTTGGGTACCTTGGGCAAAGACCTTTCCTCGACTAGAGAGCCACCGCATTCGACCATCAGGACGCAGAATGCGAAACTCTAGGTCGTACCGTTGGCAGGCGTGAATGGCGGCTTGAAGGGTGCTGCGAGTGCGATCGCAATCCTCCGGATGCACCCACTTCATAAATGTCTCAAACTGTCTGTCAAACCGCCCCGGTGACAGCCCAAACAAACGCTCCTGCCCTTCTGACCAAATCATGACCCCACTGAGCAGATCCCAATCCCAGGTGCCCATACATGCGCCCTCAAGGGCAATCCGTAGGCGCTCCTCTTGCTCCTGCACATCCGCTGCTATCGGTGGGGACGTCACGAACCGTATCTCTGACAGGGAATGTAGTCCCTCTGGCGTCAAAATGCCCATTACATGATGAGCCTGATTGATCACTGGCACATATTGCACGCAGGCAGTCCTAAAGAAAGCCTGGGCCTGTTGTTGCAGAGCTTGGTCTGGCCTACTGGCACCCTTTGGCACTGGCAGAGCCACCTGTCCCACTTTTGTTAGGGCTAGGTCAAGGTTTTGCTCAATAGCTCTGCCTGCATCCTTAAGCGTGAAAATACCTGCCAGTTCGGTCTCTGCCAGAACCAACGCATAGGAGTGACCTGCCGTCGCAATTCTGCTGATGACTTCATAAACTGGCAGCTCGGCGTCAACTTGAACAGGCGCAGGGTCAAGCGTAAGATGCCAGCAGTCGGATCTGAGTTGGGAAACCTCTGAGAAACTGTCTTCGGGGTTGATCAAGATGGGCGGTGAGTGAACGGAGCAGGATTCAGGCAGGCTTAGTAAACGCCTCAGTATTTTCCTGCATACTTCAAGGATTCCCGACAATTGAAGGACAATCTCCACCGTTTAAGGAGACTTGGCCGGGCGGTCTGGAAAGCCAAAATCGGGTTTTAGAGACTTAAACTGAAGCCGCTAAAATGAGACCTTGTCGCTAATTTAGACAAATCATGACCGTTCGCGTTCGCATTGCCCCCAGTCCGACGGGCAACCTCCATATCGGCACGGCCCGGACTGCCGTCTTCAACTGGCTCTTTGCCCGCCATGAGGGAGGCAAATTCATCCTGAGAATTGAGGATACGGATGAGGAGCGATCGCGCCCCGAGTTTACCGACAACATTCTCACTGGCCTCAAGTGGCTAGGCATGAGCTGGGATGAAGGCCCCTTCTTCCAGTCTCAGCGGCTCGATCTTTACCGTCAAGCCATTCAAACCCTGCTGGACAAAGGTCTGGCCTACCGCGCCTACGACACCCCCGAAGAGCTAGAGGCCATGCGGGAGGCCCAAAAGGCAAAGAACCAGGCTCCCCGCTACGATAACCGCCATCGCAACCTGACGCCAGAACAGCAAGCGGCCTTTGAAGCGGAAGGTCGGGCGGCTGTGATTCGCTTCAAAATAGATGACGATCGCACCATCACTTGGAATGACATGGTGCGCGGCCCTGTCACCTGGAAGGCCAGCGACTTGGGTGGCGATATGGTGGTAGCACGGGCTTCCTCTGGTGGCGCAATTGGCCAGCCCCTCTACAATCTGGCTGTGGTAGTCGATGACATTGACATGAGCATTAGCCATGTCATTCGCGGAGAAGATCACATTGCCAACACCGCTAAGCAAATTCTTCTT
>DATNQF010000172.1:0-19110 GCA_036702855.1 Trichocoleus sp.
AAAATGCGAGAAGATCAACCCGAATCATTAGGATCGGCTCTAGCATTCGGAAGCACAAGGAGACACCGCTCGAATGGGTAAAGTAGTTGGCATCGACCTGGGCACCACCAACTCAGTTGTCTCAGTCATGGAAGGTGGCAAGCCAGTCGTGATTGCCAACGCTGAAGGAATGCGAACAACGCCTTCAGTGGTGGCCTTTAGCAAAGAGGGAGAACGGCTTGTCGGCCAGATGGCAAGACGTCAAGCGGTGCTGAACCCCCAAAACACGTTCTACGGCGTTAAGCGCTTCGTAGGCCGTAAATATGCCGAACTGAGTCAAGAGTCAAAGCAGGTTCCCTACACCATTCGGCGCGACGAGGTTGGCAACGTCAAAATTCGCTGCCCTCGGCTCGAAAAAGACTTTGCACCCGAAGAAATCTCTGCCATGATTCTGCGGAAGTTGGCAGACGAAGCTAGCCGTTATCTAGGGCAGCCTGTGACTGGGGCAGTAATTACTGTGCCTGCCTACTTTAATGACGCTCAGCGGCAAGCGACTCGCAATGCTGGTCGCATTGCTGGGCTTGATGTCAAGCGCATTCTCAATGAGCCAACGGCAGCTTCCCTAGCCTATGGCTTAGATCAGAAATATAACCAAACCATTTTGGTATTCGACCTAGGTGGCGGTACCTTCGATGTCTCGGTTCTCGATGTGGGAGACGGGGTATTTGAGGTGCGCTCCACAGTGGGCGATACCCAATTGGGCGGCACCAATTTCGACAAAAAGATTGTGGATTGGCTGGCCGATCAGTTCCTCGAAAAAGAAGGCATTGACCTCAGGCGCGATCGCCAAGCCCTGCAACGACTGACAGAAGCAGCTGAAAAGGCCAAAATCGAGCTGTCCGGCGTCGCATCGACCGAAATTAACCTGCCTTTTATCACTGCCACTGAAGACGGTCCTAAGCACGTTGAAACTCGTCTCACGCGGAGCCAGTTTGAGGACCTGTGCGGTGACTTAGTCAGCCGCCTGAGAGGTCCCCTTAAACAAGCGCTAGCCGATGCTGGGCTGACTCCCGACAACATCGATGAGGTTGTTCTTGTCGGTGGGGCTAGCCGGATGCCGATGGTGCAAGAACTGGTGCGCAACTTCATCGGTCTAGAGCCTAACCAAAACGTTAATCCTGATGAGGTTGTGGCCGTTGGTGCGGCGATTCAAGCAGGCATTCTTACCCAAGAAATTCAAGATATTCTGCTGCTGGATGTGACCCCCCTCTCTCTGGGGTTGGAAACCATTGGCGGCGTGATGAAAAAACTAATTCCCCGGAACACGACAATTCCGGTGCGCCGTTCCGATATTTTCTCTACCTCCGAGAACAACCAAACTTCGGTGGAGGTTCACGTGCTCCAGGGAGAGCGGGAAATGTCTTCGGACAACAAGTCCTTGGGTCGCTTTAAGTTGGTGGGAATTCCGCCAGCGCCTCGTGGAGTGCCGCAGGTGCTTGTGTCGTTTGACATTGATGCCAACGGTATTCTCCAAGTGTCGGCTATGGACAAGACGACTGGACGGGAGCAAAGCCTGACTGTGCAAGGTGCGTCTGACTTGGCTGAAGAAGAAGTGCAGCGGATGATCCTCGAAGCCGAAGAGTTCGCTGATACTGACCGTCTTCAGCGGGAGCGGGTAGAGAAGCGTAACCGGGCTGAAGCTTTGACCTTCCAAGCAGAGCGGTTGTTACGGGAGGTTGCGCTCGATTTTGGCATGCAATTTGCGCGCGATCGCAGACGCCGGATTGAGAGCCTCGTGCAGGAGCTTCGTGAGTATCTGGATCGCAGCGATGAGCGTGGCATTGATACCACCCAGGCTGAGCTTCAGGACGAACTCTATGACCTGAACCGAGAAGCCTACCTCTATGAAGAGGAAGACAAGGAAGCGGGCGGCATCCTAGGTCAAATTGGAGGCACCTTGAAGCGTACCTTCGCCTTTGATGATGATCCTGAGCCACTGCGCGACTATGGCTACCAGGGGTCGTCCTCTTGGGGCAACTGGGATGACGGGTGGGATTACGATAACCGCAACCGGAACCGTTCCTACCCCGATCGGTCTTACCCCGATAGTTCCTACGGTGCGCCCGCTTACCGAGAAGATCCCCCCTACCGGCAAGAGCCGCCTTATCGGGAAGATCCACCTCGCCGTACCCCACCTGCTTATCGCGATGATCGTTATTCTGAGAATCGTGCCCCAGACAATCGCTCTTGGGATGATCGACCTACAGACCGGGGATATCCTGACGACTATCGGCGTGAGGGACAGCCTCCCCGCCGAGAGGAGGGTCCACCGCCACGGGATACCTGGAATGGGAGCGATCGTCGAGAGGATAGACCTGTTGAGGGCCGCAGAGAAGGGCGGAACCCCAATCGAGAGGGCTATCCACCCCCGAACCGTTCCTCCGGTTACAACGATGGGACACCACCTCGACAGCGCTATGGCAATGAGGACTGGGGCGATGACGACGAGTGGTTCTAGCGCCTGAGCATGGCCCGGTTGCTGGTCAGATTCACCTCTATAACGGCTGGAGCATATCCCTGACTGCTAATACTTTTAACCACCTTCAAGCAATCTGAATAATTTGACCTAAGTAGATGCAAAACTTTCGGAACTATTACGAGATTCTGGGAGTTTCCCGAGAAGCCACGTTTGATGATATCAAGCGGGCTTATCGGCAGTTGGCCCGCCGGTATCACCCTGATATGAATCCGGGAGATAAATCGGCAGAGGAGAAGTTCAAGCTGTTGGGTGAAGCCTACAATATGCTCTCTGACAGTGAGAAGCGATCGCAGTACGATCAGTTCAGTCAGTTCTGGAATCAAAAGGGCTTTCAGGGCGTTTTCAATCGCACTAAAACAACACCTGATCGGCCCAATGGACGCGTCTCATTCGGGGATCTCAACTTTGGTGAGTTCCGCGACTTCAACTCCTTTGTAGATCAGTTGTTGAATCGCCGTCGGGAGCAGCCCCAGCAGGAATCCGTGGGTCGGGAGCCAATCAACAATGGCAGGACCGCCCCTACTGTTGAAGAACCTTTTCGGCCTAGCTCTGCGGAGGCAACCTACACTGCACCCTCTCGCTCCAATCGTCGTGATGCCGAGGCTAACCTAACCGTTCCCCTAGAACGGGCCTTCGCCGGAGGGCGAGAGCGCATTCGCTTAGAGGATGGCCGCTCTCTAGAAGTCAACATGCCTGCTGGCATGATCACGGGTCAACGGATTCGCCTTAAGGGGCAAGGCATCGGGGGAGGCAATCTGTATCTCCGTATTGAGGTAGCGCCTCATCCCTTCTTTACCTTGCAAGGGAATGATGTGTTTTGTCGTCTTCCTCTGACCCCCAGCGAAGCTGCTCTAGGCGGAACCCTTGAAGTTCCTACGCTGGAGGGACCCGTTCGGATGACCATTCCTGCTGGCGTTCAACCGGGCCAGCGGCTGCGCTTGGCTTCAAAGGGCTATTTCATTGGTCAAGACCGCCGGGGCGATCAAATTATCGAGATTGAAGTTGTAATTCCTACCGTTCTAAGCGCTCGCGAAAAAGCTTTGTACGCTGAACTGCGAGAGATGGAAACCCTTGATCCTCGCGCTGATCTACCCGTTTAATGCTCTGTCCGTTTAATTCAGGGATGCTTAGAACTGCTCAGCCAAAGTAAGGGGGTTCATTTCCTGGTTTCCATTTAATGTTGCATCCAACGCTGGGTTTTTGATCGGGGTCAACGGGTTTGCCAGCCAAAATTGCATCTAGGGCAGCTCGCAAGTCTTTGCCCGTCACAGGCATGCCGTTGCTAGGGCGGCTGTCGTCGAGTTGCCCCCGGTAAGCCAGTTTAACCTCGCTGTCAAACACAAAGAAGTCAGGCGTGCAGGCGGCAGTGTATTGCTTTGCGGTTTCTTGGCTTTCGTCGTAGCACAGAGGAAAGTTGAATTTGAGGGACTGGGCCATTGCCTTAAGGTTCTCTGGCGAGTCTTGGGGATGGGTCTCGACGTTGTTAGCGCTGATGGCAACAACCCCTACTCCCTTCGGAATATATTCCTGCCCTAAACGCACTAGCTCCTGCTGGACATGTTTAACGAAGGGGCAGTGCTGGCAAAGGAAGATGACCAGTAAGGCAGAATCACCCGCAAAGGTTTCTAGAGAAATGACCTCGCCAGAGACGACATCTGGCAGGGCAAAATCGGGAGCCGACGTTCCCAATGGGAGCATTGTAGATTCAACCATTGCCATAATATTCTGCCTCCAGGAGTAAACCGTTCCTCTTGCATCCTACACGTCTGTTTTACCGCAATAGCCTGTCGTCAAAGTTGAAACTAATTTTATTTCTGCCACTTTGACTGTTCATGAACAGACTTTTTCATGACATAACCCTTGCATTTCCGGTGATTGTGCGTATTCTTAAATAGGTTTTGAGATAGACGCTGCACCTAGACCATTGGTTGCATCTGGACCACGGATAGTATTCCTCAACACTTCATGTAGCGTCTGTCGGGCACAGAACACCATACCCACCAGTCAAGAGGGTAACGGCAGATGAGTCATCATTCGCTAGGCAGGCATCACATAAGCACGGTTTTGGGCATGACATTCGATAGGTGCTTAGGGAGTGGGGCAGTATTTTGGGGTGGCCAGACTTTGGCTCTTGCAGCAGTTGTCTTGACTAGCCCCGCAGCGTCTGCGGCAGTTCTCTCCAATTGGAGCTTTGATCCGGCGGTTCAGCAACTGGCTATTACCTTGCCAAAGGGAATTACGCCTCGATTCCTTGTATTTGCAGAGCCGACTCGTATTGTGCTGGAGGTTCCCAACACACAAATGGGACCTATGGTGACCAAGCAGAGCTATTTAGGTGCGGTTCAGGCGGTTGAGGTCAACCAGCATGATGCCAACACCGTTCGGATTTCGTTAGTCTTGGCTCCGGGAACAGTGATTGACCGTCGCCATGCTGATTTAGTCGCTACCGAAGTCGGTAGCCAAACACAGTGGACGCTGACTCCTTTGCTGGTGGGGAACACGCCTCCCATTGCGAGTGAACCACAACCGACCCTCGCCTCACCCCAAGCAAGCCTGCCGCCTCTGCCCACAGCCTCCAGTCCCACTTCTGGCTCCACTGTGAGTTCCCCAGAAGCAGCTTCCGCAGACGAGACGACACCGGACCCTCAGTTTGTAGAAACCCCTGAGGGACAGCTCAGCATTTCGGCCTCAAACCTGCTGCCTCCTACTGGCGATCAGGTGACGGAGTTACCCGCTACGTTGCCGATGGATCCCTCCTTCCCCGCAAGTTCTTCACCTAGTGCCCAAGTGAGTGTGCCTTCTTTGGAGGAGACAATTCCGGCATCAAGTCCTTCTCAAGTAGGCTCTTCGGGATTGGACAAGATGCCAGCAGTGCCGTTGGCGGTAGAGTCAGCTAACGCCGCTACTAGCCAGATAGCAGTCCCCAATCCCCCTGAAGCTGATCTCCCTGAAACCGGTGTCGCTGCGAATGCATCGGATCCACCGTTCCTAGAGACAGTAGGAAGTGCGATCGCATCCCAACCTACTGCTCCAACAGTGACGTCTGCTCCTGCTGCCCCAGCAGTCCCCGAAGGCGCGATCACTGTTGGGCCACCTGCCTCAGAAGGGTCTACTCCTATGGGTGTCCCTACTGTAGAACCACCCTCTGTGGAAACGCCTTTTGAAGAACCGCCCTTTATAGAAGTGCCTCTAGAAAGCGCTTCAGGGGCAGTCATCCCTCCTGCTGCGCCAGCCCAGGCCTCTTTAGAAAGCCCACCCTTTCTAGATGCGCCTGCCAACGCTTCCCTTGAGACTTTTTCTGACCCTGCAATAGCCCCTCAGTCTGCACCTGCTTCTACAGCCTCCTCTCCAGCTGAGCCGGAACCATTCCCTCTAGAAGAGAAGCCACCAGCCCTCGTTCAACCTTCTGCCTCTGCACCTGCTGCTATAGCGGCGGAGCCCCCTGCGATCGCAAGTCCGCCTCTGGCATTGAGTAACCCCTTAGATTCTTTACCACCAGCGATCTCACCCACTAAGCCTGCTGCTGAGCCTGTCCCTTTCCTATCGTCTGCGCCTCCGGCTAGACCATCTGCCCGTTCCAACCCTGAAAACAGCATTTCTTTTGGGCAGCCCCTGCCAGCAACAGCCGGAAAAGAGGAAACCGTCCCCACGTTTCCCTATATCGCTCCACCTGATTCCAGAACTCAGCCTGCTCTTGATCCAGGGGTGTTGATTCCCAAGGGAACGCTTTTGCAATTGCGGTATCCGGGTGCCCAACCCTTGCAGCTAGACCAAACTTCTGCGGTAGAGGCAGCGCTAATACTGGTGTCGGACTTGGTAGATGCTCGCACAGGCGTAGTCATTGCCCCGGCAGGCAGCCAACTGGTGGGACAATTCAAGCCTGATGAAATGGGTCAGCGCTGGGTTGGACAGGCGCTTCTGCTGCCCGGACGGCAAGTTCCCCTTTCAGGTGCATCGGCTTATTTTGCAGGCTCGCCCCAACTGTCGGGGCAAAACTTGGCTCTTACCTCAGGGATTGGTGCTCTGGCCCTAACCGTGCTTACGGGTTTTACGGGTGTTGGCCTGTTAGGCGGAGCCGTTCTAGGGGCAACGACGGCGATGGGAGTGGCTCCCCAGGCCGTTGTGGTGGAGCCAAACCAGATTATTGAGGTCCAGATTTTGGAAGACGTGCCCCGCTCAAGCCTCCAGATGTGAGGATGCTCTGGCAGAAGTGCCGGAATATAGAGGTTGCTGCGGGGACGGTCAGCGAGGAAATCAACCCGCAGTTTTAGCGGTTCGCTCTAGTCCTAGCTGTACTAGCGTATCGACTAGGGTTTCAAAGGAGACCCCACTGGCTTCCCAGAGCATGGGATACATGCTGGTGGCGGTGAAGCCAGGAAGGGTGTTGATCTCGTTAATCAAAACCTCACCAGTGGACTCAACGTAGAAGAAATCCACTCTTGATAACCCTGCTGCATCAACAGCTTGAAATGCCTGAACCGACATTTCCTGAATTTTTTGAGCTACCTCGTCTGGCAAATTAGCCGGGATAAACAGGTCGGCTTGACCATCGGTGTATTTAGTCTCATAGTCGTAGAAGTCGCTCTGGTAAGCGATCTCGCCCACGACCGAAGCTTTTGGATGATCGTTCCCCAAGACAGCACATTCGACTTCGCGAGCAGTGACACCTGCTTCAACAATGAGGCGGCGGTCGTAGCTAGCAGCATTATCCAGAGCTGCTTCTAGCTCACTACGCGTTTTGACTTTGGCAATGCCAACCGAAGATCCGAGGTTGGCAGGTTTGACGAAGCAGGGATAACCCAACTCGGCTTCAATGCGATCGCACAGTTTAGGAAACACGCATGGATTTGACCACACCTCAGCGCGGCTGACAGCAATGTACTTCACTTGCGGTAGTCCAGCTTGGGCAAAGGCCATTTTCATAGCAATCTTGTCCATCCCCAGAGCCGAACCCAGCACACCTGAGCCGACAAAGGGCATTTGCATCAAGGTCATCAAGCCCTGTACCGTACCATCCTCGCCGTTGGGACCGTGCAGGACGGGAAACCAAATGTCAATCTCCGAAAGCTGCTGAAACCCCGGCAGCTTGCTGAGAGGCGATGGATCTGATGGGACGAGCGCTCCAGCACCAGCAGGTGCCGAGGTGTTCTTCTCAGCCGTTCCGACGAGTGTCAATGGCTGACCCGCCGCGAGCACTTGCTGGGCTACCTCTCCAAAGCGCCATCCCCCTTCTTTGTCGATGTGGACTGGGAGAACTTCGTACTTATCAGCATTGGCCCCACTGCCAAGGGCACGGGCAATGGCCTGGGCAGAGCGAATGGAAACCTCATGTTCACCCGAACGACCCCCAAAGATCAGTCCGACCCGCAGTTTTGCCATAGCCATACCCTCCAGGCTGAGTGTTGCGCTTTATTGCGGATAGGGTATCACACGCTGCCCTCGCTTCAACCAATGCTCTTATCTAGCCGCTTCAACAGCTTCCTTAAACAGACAAAACTTCCACAAGAAAAAAGAAAACCCCTGAGATCCCTCCAGGCATCTCAGGGGTTAACAATCAGGGTGCATCTACCATTCCACTCTTCTCTAGGAGTGGGGATCATCCGGAAAGATCAGAAGAAAAATCTTCAGGAACCAAGCGACTGGCTAGCTCCACAAGATTGCCATCAGGATCACGTAGATAAATAGACTCAACTGGGCCTGCGGCCCCTGTCCGTAAGACAGGGCCAAGCAAAATGGGAATGCCGCGTGCTTGGAGATGTGCGATCGCATCTACCAGAGGTGTCTCTACTAGGAAACACAAATCCGCAGATCCCGCTTGAGGACAATGGGCATGGGGCGCAATCTCAGCCCCAACTAGATGCAGGTTAATTTTTTGCTGCCCAAACTGCAAAGCCGTTCGACCTGAGCCAAAGGTGATGACTTCCATCCCTAGGTCGCTATAAAACTGGCAAGTCGCTGCCAAATCATTAACCGTGAGTACCAGGTGATCTAACTGAGCAATGCGGAGCATGAGCCTGGGTCAACTCTCTGCTGTAATAGAGCCACAACAGTGGATAATGCCATAGGACATCGCGTTGCAGTGGCGGCAGTGAAGTATTTCTTTCTGTCAGACGGTTGGAGTACAGGCAGAGTGTGGGAGTTTGGGGGTTTATGGGATGAGCTAGCCTGGCAGCGCAAACCTCATATCCGTCGCCTGAATCTTTTTATTGAGGAGCAGGGCGAAAAACTCTGGCTCTACCAGGTTGAAGATACGGTTTTAATGGTTGAAGTTAAACCCGAAGACAGTGCTAAACCTGCTATTGGGCAGGTCGTTTTGAAGCGTCTTATTTCTGCTGACCAAGCGATTGAGCGGTTGTGCGAATCACAACTGGCGGATATTTAACTGCCAACCCAAAATACCAAACCTGAAAGCCACTCCCCAATGGAGAATGGCTAACAGATTAGGTGCAAAGATGGCAAACGCACGCTAGGCAAATTACTAGAAATTAGTCAGACCCACGGGTGACTCTGGCAGGTTACTGACAGCTCGTTCTAAAGCCGCAAGAGAACGGTTGTATCCTAGTGTGGCCTGGATTAAGTTGGCTTCGGCTTCTGTCAGTTCGCGAGTGGCACTGAGGACATCAAGCTGGGTGCCCACTCCTGCATCAAAGCGAAGTTGAGCTAATTGAAGCGCTTCTCGGGCTTGCTCAACTGCTAATCTCGCGGTACTGATATTTTCTAGATTAGCGGTCAAGTTGAAGTAAGCTTGCTCCACCTCTAGCCGAATACCATTACGGGTATCGGCAAACTGGTTCTCCGCAATCTGAATGTCTCGTTCCCGCTGTTCAGCCCGAGCTGAGGATGCGCCCCCATCAAACACGTTCCATTGCACCTGTGCGCCCAAGCTAAAAGAGTCGCTAAAGCCTGTAGAACGGTTCAGGGTATTTTGCAGGTTATAGCTAGCCACCAGCCCCACTTGGGGAACCCTGGTCGAGCGGGCTATCCGTTGCTCTTGCTCACTAATGGTGCGCTGAACAAGTTGCTGTTCGAGTTCAGCCCGGTTTTGAAACGCCAGAACAATGCTTTCCTCTAAGGAGAGAGGCCAAGCTCCAGCAACGCTCACAGGAATGGTGTCTATCGTGAGGTTGGGCGGCAAATTAAGCCGACGAACTAGGGTTCGCTGAGCGATGATACGGTTGCTTTGGGCTTGAACCAACTGTTGTCGCCCATTGGCAACTTGAACCTCGGCTCGAAGCACATCAAAGCGCGTACCAACACCAACCTGTTCCCGGAGTCTGGCATCCTGCAAGTTGCGCTCGGCTTCTACTAAAAAAGCCTGGGCAATCCGAATGTTTTCCGCGTTTTCCTGGGCTGCGTAGTACTCGTTGGTGGTGTCTAGCCTGAGTTGTGCGCGGCGTCGTTCGACTTCGAGTTCATTCAAGCGCACTCGCTCTTCCGCTGCGCGAATACTGGCTTCGCGGCGACCTCCTGTATAGAGGTCGTAACTCACTTGAGCATTTCCGCTAAGGGTGGTGTTGATTTGGCTTTGGGAAGTGACGCGGCCTGTTATAGGACTGATACTTTGGCCTTGGCTTTCCTGAGCTGTTAGTCCGGCGCTTAATTCAACCGTAGGGTAAAGAGCGGCTTGGGCTTCTCTTAGCGCTGCCTGACTGCGCTCTAACTCTAGCTGACTTACTTGTAATTGTTCGTTGTTGCGGTAAGCCAGGTCAATTGCCTGCTCTAGTGTAATGGGCTGGGCTCCCAGAATATTGACTTCCTCAGGTTGTGTTGGCAGTAGTAAGGGATTGGCCTGGGGGTTGAGGTAGTCTGGTGCAGAAGGGGTTGTGACCGTAGTTGTCTCTAGAATGGGAGACTCAGCTGGCGCTTCACCAGGGGGTGAGACGGGAGCACCTGGTTCATCTAGGGGCAAAGAGGTTTCTGAAGTTTCTGCTGTGAGGGGTTGAGGCCTTTCAGCAGCTTCTAGGGGAACAACTTGGTTTGCTGAAGGAATTTGCTGGAGATCAATACGAGGCAGCAGCGTATCGACCATAGTTGGGGTTGCTGATACACCTGGCGCTAAGGGCTCAGTATTAGGATTGGTCGTTTGCGTGACTTGCTGTGATTCAGGGGTTGAATCTAGGGTCGAAGTTGCTTCAACGGGGGTAGCCTGAGAGCTAGTCTCTGCCGAGCCGGACGCCTGATTTTCCACCGTTGGGGAAGCTTTAGAGTCCGAAGTCGGTGCGGCTGAAGCAATTTGCACATGGGGTAGGAGTGCGATCGCAGTTCCCAAACCCAAAGTCATCAGATAACGGCGGTAGGTGTCTCGCATAAATACCATGAATTATCTGTAGCGCCAGGAGCGTTGTTTGCCCCAACGGAGAAGACAGATCCTCAGCTTCTTAGCATATCGGTATCCGGTTGCCTTGGCGATGAGATCGTTTGTTGCTTTTCTATTTGCTTTTGTCAAGTAATTAAGTGGGTGTCCAGTAACCGGCTGCGGGTTGCAGTGGTCTAGCGGATACCAACGGCTGAATCTCCTGACAAGCTTGGAGTAGAGCAGCAATATCGTCTACAGGGCAGATGGGACACTGGAGCTGATTGCTTACCTCGGCCAGACTCATGTCATCTAGAAACAGAGTATCCTCAGGCCGTCCTGAATCGCCCCGCTTGAGCATGACTGAAGGCAGCAAAATGGCATCTCCCAAGGATCGCCCTTGCAGACCGGACACAATGTCTTGCCCAGTCAATAGTCCGGTTACTGAGATACTTTGACCCCAGTAGTCACTTGCGATCGCAGCCATCTGCACCGTCAGGCCTGTAACAGCATTGAGCCGATGCAAGATGGGCTGAAAAGCTCTCTCTACTGCATTTCCAACCACCCAGGTCAAGTTCCGGACGGGTTCAATCTGATCAGGCAGGGTTTTATTCGCAGCAGCTTCAAACTGCTCGATGAACTGGCGAATAGAGCCTACTCCGTTCCCGATCTGTGGATAGTCTTCATAGTGGTTAGCAGGAGGTAAATCGGCCCCAGCAATCAAAAACCACTCATCTGCCAACCAAGCAAAGGTGCTGCCAAACTGGGTTTGACACTGGGTCTGGAACCGCTGCACTTGGGCAATGACTTCCTGAGCTTTTTCTGGAGTGACAGGCACCAGTTCGTCTGCCTGGGGGCGAAACCGAGTTAGCCCAACGGGAACAACTGCTACAGAAGCCACCGCAGGTAGATCGCCTTGGTGAAACTGGGCCAGATCTTGCAGCGTTTGCTCTAGGTGAACTCCATCATTAATCCCTGGGCACACCACAACCTGAGCATGAACTTGCAGCCGCTGCGTTTGAAACCAGGCTAGGTGATCCAAAATCTGGCCAGCCCTGGCATTTTTGAGCAGGCGTTCCCGCACCTCGGGTTCGGTGGCATGAACAGATACATAAAGGGGTGAGAGTCGCATTTGGGCAATGCGATCCCATTCCTGAGGAAGGAGGTTGGTCAGCGTGAGATAGCTGCCGTAGAGGAAGCTCAGCCGATAATCGTCGTCTTTCAGGTAAAGCGTCTGGCGCTTACCTGGCGGCTGCTGATCAATGAAGCAAAAGGGGCAGCGGTTGTTGCACTGGATTAGCCCGTCAAAAAGAGCCGTTTCAAACTCCAGCCCCAGGTCATCGTCGTATTCTTTCTCAATCTCGACTTCGTGAGTTTTGCCCTGAGCATCAATGACCTTGAGGGTCAATTCCTCATCGGCACACAGAAACTGGTAATCAATCAAATCTCTCGGCGGCTGCCCATTAATGGATACCAGCCGATCTCCCGGTTCAAAGCCAATTTCTTCGGCAATCGAGCCGGGCAGCACCCGAGTGACTAAGGCGGGACGAACAGATTGGGTACTCATCCCCAGCAGTTAACAAAGGTCAATGCCTATGTTAGATGTTCTGCATCCGTCCAGTTGCGATCGCAAGCAAAATTGCCAAACCAAACGCCAGTCGATACCAGACAAAAACCCAGGTAGATCGATGTTTGAGAAAACGCAGCAGCCAATCAATGGCTAGGTAGGAGGAGATGAGAGCCGTAATCACACCCGCGATCAGCGGCAGCCAGCCTACAGAACCCAAGCCCTCATCAAACAAGCCCTTCAGCTCAACCAAACCTGCCAGCGTGATCGATGGGATACCCAGTAGGAAGGAAAACCGAGCGGCAGTTGCCCGCTCCAACCCCATAAACAGTCCTGCTGTTAGGGTTGAACCCGATCGAGAGACCCCTGGAATAAGAGCCAAAGCCTGGGCAAGTCCCATGCCAACACCATCCCTCATATCTAGGTTCTCAAACGTTCGCTTTCGCTTACCCAACATTTCAGCGACAGCCAGCAACATCGCCATCACGATGGACATGATAGCGATAGTGGAGACGTGGCGCAGGGGAGAGTTATCAAAGTCTGGGATAAAAACTTTAATCAGCAGCCCAAAAAATACGATGGGAACTGTCCCCAACAAGATTCCCAGGCCTAAGCGAAAGTCAGGCGAATTATATTTAGCCGCCATCCCAGCTCGCACCATCTTGGTCGTCACATCTACCAAGTCTTGCCGAAAATATCCGAGGATAGCGGCAATGCTGCCCAGCTGGACAATAGCGGTAAAGGCAACCCCAGGATCCCCCCAACCCAGCACAACAGGAACAACCTTGAGATGAGCCGTGCTACTAATAGGCAAAAATTCTGTCAAACCCTGAACAATGCCCAGCACAATTGCCTGAAACAAGTTCATCTGAGCAACCTCTGGAGAAGCCGTGCCCACTTGGAGTAGTGGCCCAAAGGAACTGATAAGAAGTTCTTGCATAGTGAGTAAATTTGAGGTGAAGTTAGGGATTCAATAGGAAAGCCCTGATCTAAGCACATTTTTCTCAAGGTTTTCTTAAGACCAGGCTCAATGAGGTCAGTCCCATCTCTGCCTATAGGGGGGTTGCTTTTTAGGGTGAAGTCTGAGCAGCACAGGAACCGATTGATTTGAATAATCAGTAGTAGGCTTGCACAGCATTATCAGTTCCTAAAAATTTTAGGTATAGAACGAGAAAAGGAAGGTTTTTTCCTTAATTCTTTGTGTAGCCTTAACGACTACATAGATCCCCTGTAAAGTCGCTTCATCTGCTTTGTCTGTCCCCCAGAAGGAAGATCGTATGCCCGAGGGGGGCATGTTATGTTAAGTATGTTTAACCTAATTCTCAGGATTGCTTTGTCTCTATCCAGCCCCTCCAATGGTCTCGTCACAGCCTCCCTGAAATGGCTGAACTTACAGGATCGGTTAAACAGCTTGCACCAACCCCTTAAGGTGTTGTTTGCGGCAGTGGGTCTAGTTGCTCTTCCTGTTTTTTTCCAAGCCCCTCTCGTCCGTGTTTTTCCTTGGGTAAGCTTGGTGCTAACGGCTCTCTGGCTGGGATTGGGGCTTTACCTAATGCGGCAGCCTCGTTGGCAACTGTGGGGGGATCTGCTGGTTGGCTTTACTTGGACTTGGTTAGCAGGATCCCTTTATTGGGGGTGGCTGCGCTGGGAGCCTTTGGTACACCTTCCTGTGGAAGCATTGGGGTTGCCTATTGTGGCAGTTTGCCTGTGGCTAGGCTGGGGGCGAGTCGGCAGTTATTTTTATTTGGGGTCATTGCTGGGAACGGCTGTAACTGACCTCTATACCAATTGGATGGATCTTTTTCCTGCTTGGCGACAACTGATGGCAGTTGATCCTGAATTTATTCCAGTGGTGCTAAGAGCAGCCGCATCCTCTCTGCAAACTGAAGTGGCGGGTGGCCGGGCATTGCTGCTAGTGGTGTTTCTGCTGGTTGTGGGAGTTGTTCCCCTGCTGTCCTCTAGGCAGCTCGCTTGGTGGGCCTTCGGTGGGGCTGTACTCAGCACGTTAGTGGTTGATGGCTTGTTTTTTCTCTCTGCCAGTCTGGCCTAAACCTGGGGTTGCTTCGGCTGAAATATGAGAATGGCGTGTCATTCGCATGAAGCATGAGTTTTTAGGCTATTTTTTAAGTGGTTTCCTACGCTCTGGGAAACGTTGTCTGATGATTTGAAGCAGCAACTCAATTTCAGCCTTTCGTCGCTAATAGTGCAGTGGCTCCGCAACCTAGCCCTTATCTAGTTCTTCAAACCGAATCTGGTAGTCGTCATCTCTCCCTAATTGGCAGTAACTGCTGGACAATTGGTCGCAGCGACGATAACAATTTTGTGCTGCCAGATCGATGGATATCCCGTAACCATGCGATGCTCCAGTGCATGGAGACAGGAGAGTTTTATCTAATTGACTTGGGTAGCCGCAATGGCTCTTTCGTCAATGGCCGTCGGGTGAGTGTGCCTGTGACGCTGCATAACGGCGATCTTCTCACTTTTGGGCAAACTGACCTGCAGTTCTACTGTCCGACCCCAGAACCCACCACACTAGATACAACAGGGGCGGTTGGCATGGACTCGCAAGAGTTTACAGCAACGGCGACGCTCCATATTCGCCGTCTTATCTCGGTCATGGTCGTAGACATTCGTGACTTTACGGTCATGACGCGGCAGATTGACGAGAAGATCCTTTCGGAGGCGATTGGTACCTGGTTCCGACTGGCTGGAGAAATTATTGGCCAATATGGCAGTTGGGTGGATAAGTATATTGGCGATGCGGTGATGGCGGTTTGGATCCACGGGCCTAAGGGCGTTGACTCAGATGAAATGCTCAAAATCGTCCAAGCCATCAGTGCCCTAGCCAAAATGACCAGTACACTCCATGAACAGTTTCCCCTACCGTTTCCACTGCGGATTGGAGCGGGACTGAATACGGGCTATGCCATGGTGGGTAACACAGGCACAGGCGCTCGCCCAGATTATACGGCTCTGGGAGATACCGTCAATGCTGCTTTTCGGTTTGAGACGTCTACAAAGCAGTTAGGACTTGATCTGGCTTTGGGCGAGACGACTTACCAATCTTTAGAAGCGTTAGGGGCGAGCGATCAGTACTTTAAACGCTATACCGTTCAAATGAAGGGGTATGAGACCCCAATCGTTGCCCATGCCGGAACCTTTTCTGATTTAGAGCGGTTCTTGAAAGTGCAGACCACATTGGGTTAAGCACTTCTGTCGTAGAGGTCGTTGAGATTTTTGCCAAGGTCAATCCACCATGGCGTCGGCTTGCTGCTCTCTCAATGTTCTTGACTTGTGAGCACTTTGACTGGCACCGCTAAAGGGACAGAAGCCGCCTCTGAGCTGGTTTGAGGGGTCAGTGTGACTGTAAACACGCTGCCCTGAGGAACATTGTCTGTAATGCAAATTGAGCCATTATGAGCTTCTACGGCAATTTTGCAGAACGCCAACCCAATGCCGATCTGGGCGACCCCTTCAATCGCTTGGCCGATGTTGTACTTGCCAAATACATCTTGGCGCAAAGCAGGAGCAATACCTGGGCCATGATCAACAATTTGGAACTGCACTGTGCCGCCAGTGAGGTATTCCAGGTGTAGTTCAACTGAGGTATGGCAGGGTGTGTACTTAATGGCGTTGTCGAGCAGGTTGGTCAGAACGCGTTCAATTAACGGTCCATCGATCTGGCTCAGGTGACCTTGGTCGGGCAATCGGGTGAGTAGGGTGACGTGCTTTTGCTCTGCGATCGCACTTAATGTTTGGACAACGCGCTGTCCGATCTCTACCATATCAACGGGTCCACGATGAACCTCTAACTGACCTGTTTGCATTCTGGCCATAACCAACAGGCTATCGATCATCGAAGCCAGCCGCTGGCAGGCCCCAGAGATTTGGCCGATGTATCTGGATTGTCGGGAGGACGGCTCTGTGGTGCGTAACATCTCTGATGCTAGCGTAACGTTGGTTAGGGGATTTCTGAGGTCATGAACAATTGCGTCTACCATGTCCTCCCGTAACTGCAAAAGGGATTGGAGGCGCTCATACTGTTGCCGAATCCGCAGCATTGAGCGAACTCGCGCCCGCAGTTCTAATCCATCTACTGGCTTGCTAATAAAGTCGTCGGCTCCAGCTTCTAGGCAGCGAGCCAAGTCTTGCTTAGTGTCGAGGGCCGTCACCATTAAGATTGGGATATGTTGCCAGTGAGGATTAGACTTTAACTGTTGAGCAACGGCGATTCCGTCCATACCAGGCATCATCACATCTAGGAGGACGACATCAGGCTTCACCTCGTCCATTCGGTCGAGAGCTTCCTGTCCGCTGGCAGCATAGTGTGTTTCGAATCCCTCCCGAAAAAGTAAGATTTCCAGCACTTCAAAATTACTGGCTTCATCGTCTACGATTAGCAGTCTAGAGGGGCTATTCATGAGCGAGATATTTTTGGATAGTGGACAAGAGATATTTCAGGCGTATGGGTTTGGTCAGGTAGTCGGTCATACCAACCTGTAAGCAGCGATCATGGTCTTCCGGCATGGCTAGAGCAGTAAGGGCAATGATGGGAGTGTTGGCCAAGTCCAGGTCGTTCCGAATTCGACTGGTAGCGTCTAGCCCATCTACCAAAGGCATTTGCACATCCATCAAAATGCAGTCGGGCCGATGCTGCTTAGCCTGCTTAAAGGCTTCCAGCCCATTCTGGGCATAGATGACCCGGTATCCCTCGTATTTCAGAAAATCAGCAATTGCTTCAATGTTGGCAATGTTGTCTTCTGCCAGCAAAATCAGCGGCGCTAGACCTGGTGTTTGAGAGCCTGGGGAGCATAGGGTCTCTGCTGCCCACTTGGAAGTTGGCAAGGCGCGTGTACTTGTAGGCCATTCGACACAATCCTTCCAAGGGTGTTTCAGCGGTATGCGAACGGTAAAGCTGCTTCCTTCTCCAACAACACTCGTAACGCTGACAGAGCCGTTGTGCAATTCTGCCAATCGACGGACTAACGCTAACCCCAGACCCGTTCCGCTATGACTACGAGCAAGGCGGGTATCAATCTGGCTAAAGGGTTGGAACAGCTTGCTCAAATCTTCTGCCGCAATCCCAATACCGGTGTCGTGAACCTGTAGGAGGACCGCACTGGGTAGCGCTGTTTCTGAGTTTGTTTTCTCTCTTTCTTCTAGGCAGACTTCTAACCGAATGCTGCCACTATTAGGTGTGAACTTCACAGCATTACTGAGCAGATTAATTAGAATTTGCCGAATCCGACGTTCATCGACTTCAATCGAGGTCACGGCTTCGGTAACCGACAGGGTAAGGTTAATCTTTTTGCGCTCTGCTTGAGGTCTAATCAGGGCTATACTCGTCTCGCATAGTGGGTAGATGAGGGTAGGTTGCACTGACAGTTCTAGCTTTCCGGCCTCGATCTTAGAGAGATCTAAAATGTCGTTAATGAGATCGAGCAAATGGCGGCCACTGCGTTCGATGGTTCTGAGGGCTTTTTGTTGCCTTGGGTTGAAGGGTCCATAGACTTCTTCTAGTAGCCCTTCGGAGAGCCCAATGACAGCATTGAGGGGAGTCCGCAACTCGTGACTCATGGTAGCCAGAAATTCATCTTTCAAACGCGTGGCTTGGGCAAGTTCAGTATTGGCCTGACGCAGTTGATCATTAGTGATCCGGAGCGCTTGTTCGGCCTGCCTGCGTTCGGTAATATCGTGGGCTATGCCCACAAGCATGACCACATTTCCATTTTGATCAGTTAGTCCGGAAACGTTGGAAATGTGCCAGCGCCAAGTGCCATCCTGGTGCAGAACCCGGTATTCAACATCAGTTTGTTCTTGTCCAGAGGCCACCAGCTTTTGAAGAGCCTGCCAGCAGGTTGCTAGGTCATCGACATGTACAAACGGTTCGAAGAGTTTTCCCTGAACCTCACTAATAGGGTGACCCAAAACGCGAGTCCAGTTGGGGGCGACGTAGGTGAATCGTCCCTCTAGATTGAGGGAGTAGATAATATCTTGTGCGTTTTCAACTAGGCTGCGAAAGCGACCTTCGCTTTCCTTGAGGGCTTCTTCAGCTGATTTGCGATCGCTAATATCATCCAGCGTACCGACATAGCCCAAGAGATCGAGTCCATCATAAAAAGGCACAGCTTTAACCACTGCCCAGCGCTCGCCGCCATCTAGCCGCCGCAGATATACTTCATCCCTAAACTCCTGATCTCCTTGGAGCAACTGAACCCAGCCCTGTAGGATCGCCCTTCGGCTTTTGGGGTCGAGCGTTTTTATCCAGCTGCCATTGAGCATGTCTGTTCGGCTGCAACCACAGATGTCAAGCAGACTCTGGTTGACATAGGAGATGTTTCCTCTGGGATCTGTCCGGAAGATGCCCACAGGAGAGGCTTCGGTCATGGTTCGCAGTTCGGCCTCGCTGCGACGAATCCGCCCTTCAGCCTGTTGCCGCTGCTCAATTTCGACCTGGAGCTGAGCATTGGTTGCTTCAAGCTCGGCTGTCCGCTCTAAAACCCGAGTCTCTAGTTTCAAGTTGAGCTGTTGTAGGGTCTGCTCGGTAGTATGACGCTTGCTGATGTCGGTATGAATAACCAGTAATCCGGTTACCTGCCCCTGTAAATTTTTGATGGGGTCGATGCGCAGCAAAACATCTACTTGCTCCCCTGCCCGGTTTTGCATCCGTACTTCTCCCATCCAGGGCTGGCCTAATAGGGCGGTCCCAACCAAGGTCTCAGATTTAGGTAG
>DATNQF010000178.1:0-11744 GCA_036702855.1 Trichocoleus sp.
TTCGTTCAGGCTGGGCTGTGCAAATCCTAGGCAATCAGGCAATCTCCGGCACGTCGATGCAGCAACCCCTATGGATCTACCACACCAATATGACAGGCACTGATCTCCGTCTGATTAGCCAGGGTCAGTGGATGCCACCTCCATAATGGGGCCAACCCTGCCGTAGTACATCCAATATTCTCAAACGTGTGAACCCGTTACTGGCTGAAGAGGTGAAAGCGCTCTCGTGGTAAAAGCTCCTGAAGTGTTCACAACGGAAAGGCTTGTTTTACGACGCCCCCGTCTTTCAGATGCAGAGGCAATCTTTGAATATGCCAGCGACCCCAAAGTCATTCACTACATGGATTATTGTCCCCGCACAGATGTTGGTGAGGTTGTGAAATCTCTTGAGAGTCAGTCTGAACAGTGGGAGTCAGGTAACTTTTCGTGGGTTCTTACAGTCAAACCTGATGATCGACCCATTGGTACAATCGCTTGTTGGTTAGAAGATCATGCAGCGGGTTTTGGTTATCTGCTTAATCAGAAATATTGGGGACAAGGTTATGCAACAGAAGCTGCTCATGCTGTAGTGGAATGGGCAATCAGTTTGCCAGAAATCTATCGAGTTTGGGCAACTTGCGACACGGAAAATCTTGCTTCAATTAAAGTTTTGGAAAAGAGTGGTTTAGTGTGTGAAGGGAGGTTACGCCGCTATCAAATCCGCCCTAACATTTCAGCAATCCCTAGAGATGCGTTTATGTATGCCAAGGTACACGACCCGAGCTAACACGCCACGGCAGCAGACGGATGAAAGCCACAAGCGCTGAATTCAAGGTTATCGCCGCTGCTGCGTTTTGCCGTTAGGCTGCAATCTATTCTAAGTACAGCTAAGTACAGCTAGGATTCATAGAATAAGTCTTAGGGGGTGTTTGAGAAGTCCTTCTAAGCACGTGCCAGTATTAAGATCCCCCCGTTCCCCTTGCAAAGGAGGGTAAAAAGTCCCCCTTTTCAAGGGGGATTAGGGGGATCTCAGCAAGCAATGGCACTTCTCAAACAGCCTCTTAAAGGATCACAAAATGCAAAGCCAGCATATAGATTTAACTCAAAGCCTCTTTCAAAGCCGCTTAGCAACTCTTGAGCATCTTTTAAAGTCAGCTCGTGCTCATTTTGGTGATGACGAGTCGTTCCTTCAAAAGCGCATTGCGGCTGATATGTTGCCCTTTGGTACACAGATTGCTTTTACCTGCAATCAACCACGCAATTTTGCGCTCTGGTGCAATGGTAAACCTGCGGATAACTTAGATCCAAACGTCACATCTCTCGGGCAGGCATACGAACACATAGCTAACACAAATGAACTTCTTTCTGGCATTAACGCTGAAGACACAAAGCTAGCTGAGATGACGCGCATTGATTTGAGCCAGGGCCTCTACCTTGAGCTGTCTGGTAGCGACTATATCAATGAATTTCTAATTCCAAACTTTTACTTCCACATGGTCACAGCTTACGACATTCTTCGCATGGCTGGTGTACCTATTGGAAAACGAGATTACATGATGCATCTAGTGCCATTCATCAAAACGGCTGAAGTCTAAATACAATGACACGAAGATTTTGTGGGATGCGTTACGCAGCGCTAACACATCCTACAAAAATGCGATCGCACTGACCAAACTTTCGAGCAAGACAAGCTGCACACACAAGTACGAGGGAAAATTCCAGCAGAAAGCGAGCTTCTTGAAGAAACTCAATTACAGATAGCTCAACGTTTCCTAGAAAAGACAGAGAAAGGCGCGGATCATTTCTAGGAAGTAACGATCATGACTCCAACGAAAACGGCCAACAGATTTCCCCTAAACCAGTAAGGAGCTAACGATGCATACGCTGATATCGGTACTATCCACTGTAATCGGAGTCGTACTTATGGTGTTTAAGATCTATGCAGATAGTGAGCCGGGGTTGATTCCAATACTGCTGGTTGTATTTGGTATTGGATGGTATCTCATTACGCGAGCCCGACTGCGATCGCATCGCAAGTAATCTCGCCCCCCGGCCACAGCGCCGCCTAACAACGGCATGCACCCCACCACAAATAGCGCAGCCCTCATCGTGAACTTGCCTATAATCGCGATTTGTCGCGGCGAGTGATGCCGGACGTTGGGCAGAAACTAAAGATTTAAGTGAGTAGCGGAGTACGCATAATGCATACGGCATGGCTCGTTCAGACAAACGTTGAACCTGAATCAATGTCTCCAAGTGCCCTCCGACACGCCTGTGCTGTGGAGCAGCGACCCTTTTACGAGATTTCTGTCATTCCAGGTTCTCCAGCACTTCCTGAAATGCCGTCAATCAATGGTCCTGTAGTCTTTCACGGTCGTACCACCCTCATCCTACGGGCTTTTGAGCATCCACAATGGCGACGTGGTATTTTCTTCGACCCGATGAACTTTCAACACCGTGCCTACGCTACTGCCTATGGGGAGCAGTTGCTGAATGCCGATGCCAAGATCACGACATGGGAAGAGTTTCTTCACCAACCACATGCTCCAGAAGACATCGTCTTTCTCAAGCCAAATGACGATTTAAAGCGCTTCACTGGAGGCATGTTCTCCTTTGCTCAGTGCTGTGCACTCTACAAGCGTCTCCGCAGCGCAGCGCGCCCCATTGAGCCAACAGCGGAAGTGGTGGTCGGCAAGCCTCGTGAAATTGATGCAGAGTGGCGTGTGTTCATAGTGGATGGCGAGGTTATCAGCGGTAGCATGTACCGACCGAGTGATGATACACACCTTCCTCACGATCTCATTGTCTTTGCAGAAAGTGCTGCCTCACACTGGATGCCTGCAAGCGTTTTTGTTCTCGATGTAGCACGTGTCGAACAAACGTGGAAGATTGTGGAATGTAACTGCTTCAACGGCAGCCGATTTTACACGGCTGATGTTTGTCGAATTGTACGAGCCGTCTCAGAACACCAAGAGCGAACGATGTAAAACGTAGTGGATTGTCAAGGCTAAAAGAAGGCATTAAGTTTGTGTCATTGCGAGCCTGCGCATAGCCCAAGGGCATTCAAGAAAAGCGCAGCTATGCCCTTGGCTATAGCAATCTCCGCCCAAGATCTGCTGCACCGAGATTGCTATAGCCTTGCAGGCATGGCTACGCTAGCGCTCTGCTCGCAATGACACTGCACAGTCAGAGTAGTAGTGTTGGGTTTCACAAGCTCAGCACCAACCTACAGTACTGGTCTAAAGGCACCAGTAGGCCGAGCAAAGCCGGGTAAGCCTGTCAAAGCGCATGTTGCCCTACGGTGGCCCCGGATGGAGGAGAGGTCTGGTTCGGCACCCCTCAACAGCAGTTCCCAGTGCAGTCTTCTCTAGCAGTGATTTGAGCCTTCTATCAGTTAGAAAACTACACTTAATACTTTTCCCTACGCACAAAGAAAGCTCAATCTCTTCCAGAGCCTAATGATGCAAATCAACAGGGAAAGAAGCCTTAGATTAGTTTTCGCTATTGCCGAAAAATTCTGTTCTTATCTATTACCCTAAATCCTGCTGATAGGTCATTGCGCACCCTCAAAATTCGTCTTACCGCTGCGTTGAAATCTGTTTTGAAGAGAATAAATCCCACAACAACCCCCTTTTCTTGAGGGTTTAAGTAAAGATTTATGAGTTTTGATTGTGTTTTAGCGTCAAAAAAGCTAACGAAAACGCTTATTTAAAGCAACTTCTCGATGAAACCAGACATTTTTCAATGAATATCATCGCAATCTTTTAGGTTTATCAATAGGGATGGCTGTAGACTTTATAGTAATTTGAATAATCAATGACTAAGTTTTTGCAAACTCAATAGGTGTCCATCTCGGATTCCTCGGCTCAGGGATTTTCCTGGGCCCTATTTAAGCTATGTCAACGGTCCCAGGGTTTGATCCTTTGTGGTGTTGGCATCTGATTTGTCTTACCACCCGGTCATTTCATTGAGCGTTTAATGGCAATTACTAATCGGATCCGTTTTAACAATTTACGGGGCGATATCTTTGGGGGTGTTACTGCCGCTATTGTGTCGCTACCCCTTGCCCTTGCTTTCGGCGTCGCCTCTGGTGCGGGACCGATTGCAGGTCTATATGGAGCTGTCTGCGTCGGCTTCTTTGCCGCCCTATTTGGAGGCACCCCTACACTAATTTCTGAGCCGACTGGCCCCATGACGGTAGTCATGACAGCCATCGTTGCCAATCTGACGGCCAGCAATCCCGAAAACGGTCTAGCGATGGCGTTTACCGTCGTCATGCTAGCGGGCATCTTCCAGATTGTTTTTGGCTTTTTCAAGCTGGGCAAATACATCACGCTAATGCCCTACAGCGTCATTTCCGGCTTTATGTCGGGAATTGGCGTCATCTTGATCATTCTGCAAATTGCACCCTTTTTGGGTCAGGCAGCACCGAAGGGAGGCGTGCTGGGCACAGTCACCTCACTGCCCCAGCTTTTCTCTAATATCAATCCACCAGAGCTGATTCTGGGGGTACTAACGCTGGCTATCATTTTCTTGATGCCCAAGAAAATAAAGCGGATTGTCCCCCCTCAGTTGGTGGCTCTGATTGCGGGTACGGTTGTATCCCTGGTGGTCTTTGGCGACGTTGATATTCGTCGAATTGGCGAAATCCCCGTCGGATTGCCCACCTTACAGGTGCCGACCTTCACCCCCGGCCAGCTCACTGTCATGTTCATAGACGGCATCATGCTAGGGATGCTGGGTTGCATTGATACCCTGCTGACCGCAGTGATTGCCGATAGTCTGACTCGTACCGAGCACAAGTCTGACAAAGAACTGATTGGTCAGGGTATTGGCAACCTGATTTCTGGTATTTGTGGTGGCTTGCCTGGTGCAGGGGCCACGATGGGCACCGTAGTCAACATCCAAACCGGAGCCACCTCTGCCCTGTCAGGTTTGACCCGAGCGTTGATTTTGCTGGTGGTCGTGCTAGGAGCCGCCAAGCTAACCCAACCTATCCCAATGGCGGTACTGGCCGGAATTGCCCTCAAGGTCGGAATTGACATTCTCGACTGGAGCTTCTTGAAGCGCTCCCACAAGGTATCCCTCAAAGGCTCCTTGATCATGTATGGGGTGCTGCTGCTAACGGTGTTTGTAGACCTGATTGTCGCTGTGGGCGTCGGTGTATTCATCGCCAACATCCTCACCATTGAGCGGTTGAGCAATCTCCAAGCTCAGGAAGTCAAGCTGATTGCCGATACCGATGACGATGTGCGGCTCAGCGATGAAGATAGAAAACTGCTCGATCTGGGCAATGGCCGAGTGCTGCTGTTTTACCTCAGTGGCCCCATGATCTTTGGCTTGTCCAAGGCCATTGCTCGGGAACACAACGCCATGAAAGAGGCCGACGCATTGGTGCTGGATCTGACCGATGTTCCCATGCTTGGAGTAACGGCTTCCTTGGCTATTGAGAACGCCATCCGCGATGCCTACGACAAAGGGCTCAAGATTTTCATCGTGGGAGCGAGCCAAAAAATTCAACAGCGGCTGGAGCGGTTAGGCATCTTTGCGCTCGTTCATCCTGAGCATGTCTTGAACGATCGCACCGAAGCCCTACGTCAAGCTGTTACTGCTGTTGGTGGCGTAGAAGTACCAACCAATCGTTTGTTGTACTAAGGCACATAGCAAGATGCACCCTGATCCATGCGGCCCACTCTGGATCGAGTGCATCCTTTGAACTTGATGTTTTACCATCCTGATCCGACCTGAACTATGTTTTCGACCCTTGCGATCGCACCCTTTCTAGCGGAAATAAGCTCCCTATTTTCCCCACCGCCCCTTTTGGCAACGGTTGAAGCCGAGAACGCCCCCATCGTTCTGACTGGCGTACTGCTTAGTCTGGTAGTAATTTACCTCGCCAGCAAAATTGGGGGAGAGTTATCCAAACGGCTCGATTTTCCCCCTGTTCTAGGTGAACTGGTTGCAGGAGTAGTCATCGGCGTTTCTGCCCTGCATCTGCTGATGTTCCCCGAAGGGGGAGCTGTTGCTGCTGACTCAGCCATTATGAGCGTCTTAAACCTCATTAGTGGGTTGACGCCAGAGGCAGCAACTCAGATCTTTGAATCCCAAAGCGAAGTGATCTCGGTTCTTGCAGAACTGGGTGTGATCATTCTGCTATTTGAGATTGGTCTGGAATCCGACCTGCGCCAGCTCAAGGAAGTGGGCTATCAGGCCACGGTTGTCGCCTGTGTGGGCGTAGCAGTGCCCTTTATCGCAGGTACCGCCGGTCTGATGACTCTGTTTCAGGTGCCCGCCATTCCCGCGATCTTTGCTGGGGCGGCGCTAACAGCAACCAGCATTGGCATTACCTCCAAGGTGTTGTCGGAGTTGGGGCGGCTCAAATCCAAAGAAGGCCAAATTATTGTCGGTGCTGCCGTTATTGACGATGTGCTCGGCATTATCGTGCTGGCGGTGGTTGCAAGCCTCGCCAAAACTGGGGAAATCGACGTGCTCAACGTCGTCTACCTGATTGTGAGCGCAACGGTGTTTTTGCTGGGAGCCATTCTGCTGGGCAACTTCTTCAACAAGAGCTTTGTCTCGGTTGTGGATATGCTCCAGACCCGAGGCAACATCGTTATTCCAGCGTTTATCTTTGCCTTCTTCATGGCGTTTTTAGGCAATGCCATTCACCTAGAAGCCATTTTGGGAGCCTTCGCAGCGGGCTTGGTTCTGGATGAAACCGACCGTCGCAAGGAGCTAGACGAGCAGGTCAAACCCATTGCCGATCTCTTGGTACCCATTTTCTTCGTCACGGTGGGAGCGCGGGCTGATTTGAGTGTGCTCAACCCTGCTATTCCTGAGAATCGTGCTGGGCTACTCATTGCAGCCTTCCTGATTGTCATTGCCATTGTGGGCAAAGTTGTGACTGGCTGGGCGGTCTTTGGACAACCCGGTATCAATCGCCTCGCGATTGGGGTCGGCATGATTCCCCGAGGTGAAGTGGGCCTCGTCTTTGCTGGGATTGGTTCTGCCAGCGGCGTGCTGAGCAAGCCTCTAGAAGCGGCGATTATCATCATGGTGATTCTGACGACGTTTTTGGCTCCTCCCTTTTTAAGAGTGGCCTTTGGCAACTCTGAGGAACCCCCTACCGACGCAGAGCCTGTTGCTTCACCCACATTAGTCGGGGAATCTCAACCCGTTCAATAGCTTCAAATACTAGGCTCGATAGACTTCTACTTCAACCCAAGACCGGGGTTTATTTACCCCTTTTCTAAACCTGCTTCGGCAGGTTTTTTAATGGCTTTCTGCAAGTCTTGAATTAACAGAATGGTCAGTTTAACTAATACCAACAGTAGGCCGTAGGGAATTAAGTAAACTCTATTATTTATAATCAAAATCTATATTTCAGTAGTATTCACATCCCTTAATTTTATGAATAAAATCTTAAATAGAATCGACTCAAACACCTATAAATTCGATTAAAACCAGTATCAAGCCGTTAATCCATCATTTAAGCCACCATCTTTTAATAACTGCTAAAACCTCATGTGTGAGATCAGCTTCATCAAAGGCTAACCCCTAGAAGCCAGTCATGGGTTTGAGCATTTTGCAGCGGGAACAACCCCTATCACAAAGTCAGGTATTTCTATTACCCAGTAACAGCTTTATAGGATGGTTAAAGCAATGCGACAGCTCCAAGAAAAGGTAGGAGAGGGATGGTCAGTGCAAATTTACGGCAGCGACCGTCGCCTTCTCTGTTCCCTCTATCCCTCTCACGGTTGGGCATTACTGCTGGGGGTCTGCTTGGGGGTCATTCCGATTTTGATTGGCCTACAGATAGGATCAACAGCGGTTTCTGCCCCACAAGTTACGACACCTACAGAACCTCCCTTAACTGTGGATTAAGGGAGGCTTGGTATACTCAATCGCAATGACAATGCGCAGCTTTAGCCTTGTCAGTCCACTACTAAGAATTAACGCGGGCAAAGGCTGCCTTGGCTTCTTCGGTGCGGTTGAGCTTTGTCAAAGCAGTGCCTCGGCCATACCAGGCAGCGGTGGTTTGAGGGTCAAGTTCAATAGCTTTGTCGTAAGCTGCGATCGCAGCTTCAAACCGCTTCAGCTCCAATAGCATAATGCCCTTGTTGACAAAGGCCTGGGTAGATTTTGGGTCAAGCTGAATGGCTTTATCGAGAGCGGCTAGGGCATCATCTGAGCGGTCAAGATGCCAGAGAACAGCGGCTCGGTTGATCCAGAGATTAGCGGCTTCCGTTTTGGGGTTGAGTTGCAGCACTTTGTCATAGGCGTTGAGCGCTTGTTGGTACTGCTTGGTCGTGCTGTAGATGCGGCCTTGGTTAAACCAGGCTTGAGCGTAGTTGGCATCCAGATCAATCGCCTTCTTTGTAGAAGCCAGGGCCTCATCGTACTGCTCTAAATTCCAGAGAATAACAGCCCGGTTGTTCCAGGCTTTGGCATAGTCGGCTTGCAGTCCCGTTGCCCGGTTGGCCGCGGCTAGGGCTTCTTCATACTGGCCCACACCACCCAATGCCAGCGCTCGCTGATCCCAAATGAACCCTGGGCTGAGATCACCCCAATCGCCATCCCCTTGCAGCGCTTGATTCACTGCCTGAAGCGCAGGCTCGTACTGCTTCAGTTCGTTAAAGGTCGCCGCTTGACCCAGAAGTGCTTGGGACGAATTGGGCTTGAGCTGGGTGGCCTGTTGAAAGGAATTTAGCGCGTCAGAGTAGCGGCCCAAGTCATACAAAAGTTGCCCTTGGTCAACCCAAATGTCGGCATCTTTGAGGTCACGGGCAAGGGCCTGATCAAAAGTTGCGATCGCATCTTCCGTTTTACCCAGTTTTGCCAATGCCTGCCCCCGCACCTGCAACGCTTGGGCTGGGGAACGCTCACCCCAGTTTTGATCGATTGCAAGCGCTTCATCACATGCGTTAAGGACGTCTTCATAACGACCTAGATCGAGCAGGGCGCGGCAGCGATCAAGCAAGAAGTCTGACCGTTCACCCTCTGTGCGCAGAGCCCGTTCATAGGCTTTTAATGCCTCGGCAGGTTGGTCTTTTTGAGTTAAAACCTGTCCTCGTAGGTGCCAAGCAATCGAGGGCGATGCCTGACCCCAAAAGCGATTTGAGGTCAAAGCTTGATCACAGGCTTCCAAGGCAGCATCAGTATTGCCCAGCTTTAGGAATACACGGCACTGGTAGGTGAAGCTTTCGGCATGCTTCGGTTCCCGGTGCAACACGTAGCCATAGTTAGCAATGGCTTCGGTATACTGACCCAATCCTTCCAGAGCCTGTCCCCGGTAAAGCCAAGGCTCCAGCGCATCTGACTTGAGAGCAATGGTGCGATCGCAAGCAGCCACCGCATCGCTAAACTGCCCCCCGGCCACTAACGATCGACACAGATCTGACCAATAACCGTAGTCCTTAATATCTAAATTGTTGAACCGATCCTGGGCCAAAGCCTGAGTTGAAGGAGCGGCACCGGGCAGCACCGCCGTCTGGGCAGAGGTAGAGGTACCTAACCCAGGCATTTGAGCTTGAGCTAGGGCAGGGGCAGGAGTCGGTGAAGTGACGGCAGGCAGTTCGGGTGGAGCGGAAATTGCCTGCTGAGTTCTGGCAGAGGCACTGGCAGGCACGGTTGCCACCTTGAGGTTAGCTACATTGGCAACGCTATATTCTGGAATAGGTCGAGCAGAGGGGGTTGGCGCGACTGTCTGCATCGCAATCGTCTTAGCCGGAAGTAGGGCTAGGGGCTCACCCGTAGGTTGTGCTGGGGCAGCAGGCGCAGCGTAGGGGGAAGCTGTTCCCAACTCGGCCATTGGGTCTACCTCAACCACGCCCTCCGCTGTGTGGTGTCGTACCTCAAAGTGCAGGTGTGGCCCAGTGGTATAGCCCGTGCTGCCTACGTGGCCGATCACGGTACCCCGCTCTACCCACGTGCCCTCTTGCACCAGCGATTTCGATAGGTGAGCGTAGAACGTATCCACCGTGCCATCTCGGTGTTCAATCTCGATTGCTAATCCATAGCCTCCCTGCCACCGGGCCTTAGTGACCCGTCCAGGTAGAACGGCCAGAATGGGGGTTCCTTCAGCCGCACCAAAGTCGGTACCTGCGTGAAAACGGCGCGTTCCACTAATGGGGTGAGTTCGCCAGCCAAAGGGAGAGGTAATAGGAGCCTCAGTCGCTAGGGGGTAAATCATGCCGCTGGCAGACTGCGCTGGGGTAGGTCGCGCATAGGCCAACAGCTCAGAGGAGTCGGGAAGATCGGGAACAACCGCCGTTGGGCCTCTATTGGGTAAAGGTTTCAGGTCAACCGCAGCAGGCTCCTGCAAAGTGGTTGTGTGGGGAATGACAGCAAGGGGCACCCCATCCTGTTGCTCGGTAGCAAGATCTTTATCGGGTGAGACACGCGCTGAAGCCAAAGGTTGCGGGGTTTCTGCCCCACCTAAAGCCTCAGTAGAGAAAGGATCGGGGCGCGCCTGCGTCGAAGCTTCTGATGTAGCGGCAGGGGCTTTGTTCAAAGCAGTTCTCGTTGCTTGAGTTGGGGCTTCTGTAGAAGGAGGTGGACTAGGCTCAGCGGCAGCCTGTGGGGTAGGTGTAGGGGCTGCGTTTGAGGAAGGCGCTGAAGACACCGGGTCAGATGTCAACGGTGCTGATGGGCGTGAAGTCCCAATTTTTGCTAAGGTCTGCGATCGCTGCTCGGGAGAAAGGCTTTCGGCCATGCGACGGGCCCTTTCTAACTGGCCCGACTCGGCCATCTGTAGCGCTAACCGAGAAGCAGCTTCGGCGGCCTTGGCATTGAAGGGGATAGGAGCATCGGGGGCATTGGCAGAGTCAGCGTTGGGGGATTCTGAAGAAACCTCGGCGCTACCGTCAGAAGTTACTGGGGCCGGATCGGAAGAAGCCTCTGAAGCCTCTGAGCCAGCCTTAGAAGCAGGCTGTGCTGGACTTTCTGATTGTGTCTTGCTGTCGTTCCAGGTGGAGGGCAGCGGCGAGGAACTGGGTTCGGTAGCCTGAGACGATGATTGAATAGTGCGCTGTCTATTCTGCATCCAAAGCAAAACAGGATTATTCTCCACTGCCCCCTCCGAAAGAGCGAAGTGAGCCAACAACTGCTCCTTCAGCTCCGCCAGCGAGGGTGTCTCAGGCAACGAAGGCAACGCATTACTAGGAGATAAGGGGGAGAATGCCTGTCGCAGCGTGGTTTCGGGAGAGGGAATTGCTTTGATAGCAGCGACAAGATTGAGCAGATCAAAGAGGGCTGTATCAGCGGTTAGGCGGTCAGTCGGTGGTGACGGCTCGTACGCCTCGGCAATTGTGGCTAGAGAATCCCAGGCTGCGATCGCAACCAAAGCATGGAACGTCACTTTAGGGGCACGCATAACAACCTCTACCCAGAGAAAGAGAGAGTTCTTCAGTGATTACTATCTGTAGGGGACGCGGTAATAGACATAAGACTTTTGTCTAGTTTTTACTGCGTATAGCCTCAGACAATCTGACATTTCGGTAGATGTGAAGAACTAAACATCCACGTCTTGACATACTTCTCAGTGTCATCAGGCTGATCCGGACTTCTCTTTGCAAGTAATATGCGCTTTGCGAAAAGTCACCTAAGAATGGGCTTATTCCTGGCAATTTTGGGAATTTTGCCAGTATAAAGTGCTGATCAAGCCCAAATTTGCCAACTCCGGGCAACAGGGGACTGTATTAGTTGCAACCTCCAAGGCGCTAACTTGGCAGGAGAATATTTGGTCAACACCCGTTTGCAGCAGA
>DATNQF010000189.1:0-5129 GCA_036702855.1 Trichocoleus sp.
GAGGCCACCGTTGAGGATGTTGCTGCCGCTGTTGCCTTTGAGGATGTTGTTTTTGCTGTTGCCAGTCGCGTTGGTGTTGCCTACGCCTGTCAGGTAGAGGTTCTCAATGCCGTAGCCTTGGTTGCTGGCAGTACCCGGGGAGAGGGAATAGCTGACGGAGGAGTAGACGGTGTCTGCTGTGCCACCGAGAGCATCATCAAAGGTTTCCTTGACGATGTCGTTGACGTTATCGACGTAGTAAGTGTCGTTGCCATCACCGCCATTCATGTCGTCAGCACCGAGTCCACCGTTGAGGATGTTGCTGCCGCTGTTGCCTTTGAGGATGTTGTTTTTGCTGTTGCCAGTTGCGCTAGTGTTGCCTACGCCTGTCAGGTAGAGGTTCTCAATGCCGTAGCCTTGATTGCCGGCAGTACCCGGGGAGAGGGAGTAGCTAACGGAGGAGTAGACGGTGTCGACGCCACCGAGGGCATCATCGAAGGTCTCCTTGACGATGTCGTTGACGTTGTCTACATAGTAGGTGTCGTTGCCATCACCACCATTCATGTCGTCAGCACCGAGTCCACCGTTGAGGATGTTGCTGCCGCTGTTGCCTTTGAGGATGTTGTTCTTGCTGTTGCCAGTCGCGTTGATGTTAGCGCTGCCGGTTAGGTAGAGGTTCTCAATGCCGTAGCCTTGATTGCCGGCAGTGCCAGGGGAAAGGGAATAACTCACTGAGGAGTAGACGGTGTCAGCAGTGCCACCGAGGGCATCATCGAAGGATTCCTTTACGATGTCGCCGACGTTATCAACGTAGTAGGTATCGTTGCCATCGCCGCCATTCATAATGTCAGCACCCAACCCACCGTTGAGGATGTCATTGCTAGAAGTGCCGAAGAGAGTGTCATTGCCAGAAGTACCAAAGATGTTAGCCATTTTTCCTTTCTCCCAGATTGATTCAGTGATTGAGATTGGCTCAGGAATCGGAATCCTTGTGAACCGTTAGGGAGTTATCGGGAGAAGGGATTAGGGTTCTGCAGCTCTTTACAAAACTTTACATTACTCAGGAGAAATCGATAAAGATGCCGTAAAACCGTGCTAAGCCTAGCCCTTGCCCGTTAAGTCTGCAGAGTCTTCATTGCAGTCCTTCCTTTTTTGAACGCATGGGTAAAAATTCAGCTTTTTCATGCATGAGATGTCTCTGCGAAACCTGATAAAAGTCAGTTACTTTCGCTTGGCACACAGCATGGATATGATTCGCCCTACTCTTGGCTTGATGATAAGTACTGTGCTGCTTCAGAGTAGTGCGGCTCAAGCCATGCAATCGTTGCAGTGGCATGAAGCCGCTATAGACTCCCAACAGTGGCTAGCCCAAGAAGAACTGCCAAGTCCTAATACGACACTGTTTGAGGAACCGCCTTCCCGGCGTCCTTTACAAGAAGAGATTCCCCCATTACCGCCACCAGAGATACTGCTGCAGTTTCCCGAAGCACCTGAAGTTCCAACGCCATCACCGGAACTGGGGGGCGATCGCATTTGCATCACAGGCTTTAATGTCGTCGGCAGTACCGTTTACAGCGCTGAAGAACTGGCTCAGGTAGCGGCAGATGCAATCCCTTTAGAGATGCCTAACTGCGAAGTTGCAACCCCAGACCCTACACCAGGCTATCTACTGACCTTTGCCCAAGTGCAGCAGGCGCGGGATGCGATCACCCAATACTATGTGGACAACCAGTACATCACGACAGGGGCTTTTGTCCCAGAGCAAACTCTGGAGAGCGGCGTTGTTCAGCTACAGGTGATTGAAGGTCGAATCGAGGAAATTCAGGTGCTCGGCTTGGATCGGCTGAACCCAGCTTATGTGCGCGATCGCATTTCCCTAGCCGCCCAATCGCCCTTGAACACAGAACAACTCTTGCAAGGGCTACAGCTTTTGCAGTTAGATCCCCTAATCGAGAGCCTTGATGTTGAGTTGGCAACAGGTATTCGGCCTGGCACCAATCGGTTGATTGTTAACGCGACAGAGGCCAATCCCTATCGGCTAGGGTTCATTCTAGACAATGGCCGCACCCCTCTGGTTGGCAGCTTTCAGCGGCGGGTGCGGGGTGGTCACATTAACTTATTGGGGCAAGGCGATGTCTTTTTCGTAGACTATGCCAACACCGACGGCAGCAACAGCGTCAACCTTTACTATGCCTATCCCTTGAACGCTCGCAATGGCACCCTGAGTTTTAGTCATGGGCGTACGAGTAGCTGGGTAATCGAAGAGCCATTTGAGATTCTCGATATTCGTTCGCGCTCTCGCTACTATGAGCTGACCTATCGTCAACCCGTCTATCAAACGCCCAATCAAGAGTTTGCATTGAGCTTAACGGGTTCCCGTGAGGAGAGCGAGTCGCGGTTTAACCCAGGTGGGTTTGGAGATCAGCCATTTATAGTTCGAGGATCCGATAATCAAGGACGCACTCAAATTACAGCGCTGCGATTTACTCAGGAATGGCTGAATCGCGATAGTCAACAGGTGTTGGCAGTGCGATCGCAGTTCAGCTTAGGAATTAACGCCCTGGGAGTTACCCTTAACCCAGCCCCTCCAAACGGCAACTTCTTTAGCTGGCGCGCTCAAGGTCAATGGGTCTATTTGCTAGGCCCCGACACTCTGTTGCAACTGCGTGGTGATTTCCAAGTAGCTGATCGCCCTTTGGTCCCGCTGGAGCAGATTGGTATCGGTGGCGTTGGCACGGTACGAGGCTACCGCCAAGACCAACTTCTAACGGACAACGGCATAACAGCATCGGCTGATGTTCGTTTCCCCATTGCCCGAGTTCCAGAAGTAAATGGGTTACTCCAACTTATTCCTTTTGTAGACTTCGGAATGGGCTGGAACAACACTGGAGAAAATCCAAACCCCAGCACACTCCTCTCTACTGGGCTGGGGCTTAACTGGCAAATGGAGGGAGGTTTTAGCACCCGCCTAGACTATGGCCTTCCTCTCGTAAACGCCCCAACAACAGGAAACTCGTTACAAGAGTCAGGTTTGGTCTTTTCCCTCAGGTACGAGCCCTTCTAAAAAACGGGGCCGCCGATTGCGGGCGTATTCATTCTGCTCGTAGTTAAAGAGTTTTACGGGCATCGCTAAGCAGCTTAGGCAGATCGGCTTCAATTGTTAAAGGCCGTTGCCCCTTTGCCACAGCTTCCACATCCGTCGGCCAGATCGTCAGGTACTGGGCTCCGGCTTCTTTGGCGGCTTGCGCTGCGGGAGCGATTTGATCTTTGACGTCTCTGAGGTTGCCGCAAAACAGAACCATGTCATCGCCTATCTTTGCTAGCTTCATTACGAATGCTCCTTGCGACCTAGCTTGCCAATTCTCTTGTTGTTTCCTGAGAGTACCCGACCTAAACAAAGCAATAGAGACTGACTCTACCGTCACTTTGTTAACAATTGCATTGTTCTTTTAACCCAGCGGCACCTAGGCTTTTGAGTCCGCTGTCTCAGATCGAGGCAGTCTTTTTTGACACTGTCTGTGAGAAGAATCACGGATGTCGCTGTGGAATACCTCAATTTTGGGTTGTAGTTCCTTCAACTGAATCTTTGCAAAGCTGTCTGAGAAGAGCGCTTCGTCATCGACGACTCAAGCTTTGCCAGATTCAGAACCACTTAAGGAGAAGCCCCCCGTGCTGCAACAAAATCCTGTTCTGGATAGTTTCATTAAGCGTTACTCCGACAAGGCCTACAAGTATCCGGTACTGGTGCGCCATCAGGGTACCGTGATTGCTTTTGCAATGGATGCTCAGCGCAAGATCTATTATTCTGTCTTAAATTTGAATGCTCAGAAAGACAATTCGCTAGATGTTAATTTCTGGTCTGAGCAGCCGCAGGAGTTGGAGTTTCCGAAAGAAATTGCCGAAGTGGGATTTGGCGTTGCAGATCAACTGTTGTTGTCGACTGTCAAAAAAGGCAGCCTCAACCCAGTTGACCCCGGAACGATTGTTGCAGATAACGAGGAAGACAAGTTTTTGTCAAGAACTGCCCGCTTGACCGCCGACGCCCCCTTCCAGGCGATGTCAGACGGGCGTTTTGTGTACGTGTTTCGACAAGCCATTCCAGCAGGTCATGCTGATGCGGTCAAGGTTCTTGGGCCTGATAACCAGCTTGTGTCGATTGTAGATTCAACGTTGTTAGTAGATCGCTTTGTGCTCTCAGGAGCATCGATTACAGCAACTAGCCCTGGCACTGCTGCCCCCGAACCTCAGCTTAAGCTCAACATGGAGGTGCGCTTTCGCCGTAGCCGCAGCAAAACCCGTCCCCAAAGCACCAAAGATAGCTTGGGCGTGCGGGATATGGAAGATCAACCCTTCTTCGAGCCGACTCAGGAGATTTCTTTCATTCGTCATTTACAAGATGGGCGCTTTTCCGTTTTGCTGCTGCCGACGAGCATCCCGGAAGTATCGCGTTGGCAAATTTTTGCATTTAACGGCCAGACAGGCATGATCGATGCTTACAACGTGGAGCGATCGCAAGATGGCCTGTTCAACACACGCGGCACCCAAACAGGCGGCAGCAGTGGATCCGCAGAAACAGCCCTTAATTTTCAGCAGCCTGAGGACTACGTCACTCTAGGCGCGGGAGTAGCGCTAGGCGCGTGCTTTAGCCAGGAAGCCTGGATTTTTCCGAAGGTTACGGTTCAAGAACCTGGGAAAGAACTGGCGCAAATGCTCCTGGGTGGTCACGGTAAAGCCGCAGATGCACCCCCCTCAATCTGGGTTGTGAATAACCGCCGAGTCCGGGTTGGTTTTGGCGATGGTCAGATGTTCCACTCGTTCATCACGGGAGAGGTGCTGCGGTCGAACCAGTGGAATCATTTGGCAGTGGTGCTATCTGACGAGACAGGGAGGCTGGAGTACCGCATTTATGTTAATGGCATTCCCAAAGACGCTCAGCCAGAAACCCAGGCACTGCTCAATCAACCTGTGGCGACTGCTGCCGTCATCCAAATTGGTGCATCTGCCCATAGCTTCTTTGGCCAAATCGATGAGGTGCGGCTGTGGAATCGGGCGCGCACTGAGCGGGAAATCCGCCAGGACAAGAACCTGCGTCTGACCGGACAAGAGCCGGGCTTGCTGGCCTACTGGCGTTTGGATGAGGGGTCGGGTAC
>DATNQF010000198.1:0-6368 GCA_036702855.1 Trichocoleus sp.
ACTGAGAGCGAGCAATTTTTAAGGCCGAAATCCCATCAAAGGCAGGTAACGAGTAGTCCGCCAAAATTAAATCAAGGCATTGGTGCTCTAGTGCCGTTATAAAGTCTGCCCGCGTTTGCACCCGGACTAGATTGCAGTCCATCCCGCCCTCCAACAGAACAGCTTCAATCAGATCAGCATCAATGGGGCTATCTTCAAGCAGCAAAAAACGAAGCGAATTCATGGCGGTTTTAGCAACGAGTCAGGGGGTAGGGCGAACGGGAGGGAGTGCTCCTGGGGGCGGTTGGTTGACTACGGCCCAAAACAGCCCGAGTTCTTTGATGGCTTCAACGAACTCATGGAAATCTACTGGTTTGACCACGTAGGCATTGGTGCCCAGGTCGTAGCTTCTAACCAGGTCTTGTTCTTCCCGCGAGGACGTCAAAATGACAACGGGAATAGCTCTAAGCTCTGGATCAGATTTGAGCTTTGCCAACACCTCTAGGCCATCAACCTTGGGCAGTTTCAAGTCGAGCAGCACCACCCCCGGATGACCTTCTCTCCGCAGCCGATAAATGCCTTGGCGGTAAAGATAATCAATGGCCTCTGCCCCATCGCGGGTCACTACCACCTCATTGGCTAGGTAGTTTTCCGCTAGGGCCGCCAAGATCAACTCAATGTCCTTGGCGCTGTCTTCAACCAGCAAAATCCGCTTTAATTCCATACCATCTCCTGATGGGGCACCTTAGGCAAGGAGAAGTAGAAGGTTGCCCCTTGATCTAGCACGCCTTCGGCCCGAACTTGACCGCCGTGCCTGTGAATGATGCGTTGGACGTTCGCTAGGCCAATTCCAGTTCCTTCAAACTGGTCGTTTGTGTGTAGGCGTTGAAAGACCCCAAAAAGCTTGTGAACGTACTGCATGTCAAAGCCCACTCCATTATCCCGCACGAACACGACCGTTTCGTGTTCATCTTGAGTGCTTCCTACTTGAATGGTTGCTTGTTCTCTAGAGCTACTGTATTTGACCGCATTGTCGAGCAAATTGCGAAGCACCAAACGCATCATCGTTGGATCCGCTTGAACTGTAGGCAGTGGCTCAAACTGCCAATCAATGGTGCGGCCATCGACTTCTGGTTGGATGTCGTGCATCACTTCCTGCAACAGCTGGTTCAGATCTAAGCGGGTGAGGCGCATTTCTGTGCGCCCCATGCGCGAAAAGGAGAGCAAGTCATCTACCAGTCTGCCCGCTTCTTTGGTGGTGTCTGAGATGGTTTTTAGGTAGCGAAGACTCGTTTCGTCCAGGGCTTGAGCCTTGTCCAGGCGTTTTTGCAGCAAGTCCACAAACCCATTGATGTGTCGGATCGGAGCGCGCAGGTCGTGGGAAACCGAGTAGGAGAAGGCTTCTAGCTCCTTGTTAGTGGCTCTAAGCTGGGCGGTGCGTTCCTTGACGCGGGACTCTAGCTCCTCGTTGAGCTGACGAATGGCAGCCTCGGCCTGCTTGCGATCGTGGACATCGGTAACGGTTCCTACCCATTCCTGCACAGTACCATCACTGTTAAATAGGGGAACTGCTTTCGCCTCAAAGCCTCGGTACTCCTGGCTAGGGGCGTGCCATATTCGTCCTTCTGTACAGTAGACCGTTAGGGTGCGGCGAGCCTGTTCCCAGCTGGCTTTGACACGCTCTTGATCTTCGGGATGAATGGCTTGGATCCATCCGAGGCCGCGATGCTGTTCCCAAGATTGCCCTGTGTACTTTTCCCAGTCGGGCTGAGGTTCGACAAAATTGCCTTCCCGGTCAATTGTCCAAACAATGGAGGTCAGTACAGAAACGAGCGAACGGTATCGTTCTTCACTCTCCTGTAACGCCTGCTGCTGCCGTTGTAGGTCGTCTGCCAAAACTTCTGCTTTGCGGCGGGCAACCACTTGGTCAGTGACTTCAAAGGCAAAGGTCATGATGCCGATGTTCGTGCCATCAATCCCTTGCATGGGCTGGTAAACAAAGTTGAAGAAGCCTTCCTCTAATGTGCCAGTGCCACGGCGATCGTATTCGGCGGCAATCTCCTTACCCACAAAGGCTTCCCCTGTTTCCAAAACCTGATCCAACAGCTCAAAAAAGCCCTGTCCCTCCAAATCCGGAAACACCTCTTGTACGCGGCGGCCTAGCACCTCTCGTCCACCAATTAATTGTAGGTAGGACGGATTGGCGAATTCAAAGATGTGCTCGGCACCACGATGAATACAGATAGAAGCTGGGGCTTGCATCAGTAGGGAATGCAGGTAGTTTTGCTGAAGTTCGGCTTCTGCCCTGGCCTGCTGTTCCCGCTCCAGCAGTTGGGCTTTCTCGACTTCCTTTTGGCGACGCTCAGTAATGTCTAAAACGAAGCAGACGCCTTTGTCAGTAAATCCTTCTAGAGAAGCACCGCCAACCAAAACAGGAAGGCGGCGACCGTCTTTGCAACGGTACTCCTTTTCAAAGGGGGTGCATATACCGCGCTCTGCAATCTCAGCCAGCGCTTTTTGGTCTAAATGACGATGCTCAGGCGGAGTCATTTCGTCCCAACGCACGCTGCCATTGTCCAGATCAGTGCGACTATAGCCCACCATCTTCAGGAAAGCCTCGTTGGCATCTGTGAAGGTGCCGTCCGCATCCCAGAACAAAATGCCAATCATGTTGGACTCAAACACGGCCCGGAAGCGAGCTTCGCTCTCTCGCAAGGCGGCATCGGCCCGGATACGCTCGGTAATATCGCGAGAAACACCGACTAGCTCGACTACATTGCCCTCGGTATCAAAGATGGGCGACTTAACTGTGTGGAAATAGCGTAGGTCGCCATCTGCCCTGCGATTGGGTTCCTCTAAAACCTCAAGGGTTGTTCCCGTTTGGAAAACCTTCAGATCGTCCTGGATGTACTGCTGGGTAAAGTCCAGTTCGTTGAAGGGTACATCAGTAATGCCCCGCAGTTCTTCCATTGTCGTGCCGTAGTAGTCGCAGGTAGCTTTATTGGCGTAGACCACGACTGAACCGGGGGCTTTGCAAAACACCATTTCCTGAACAGAATTCAGAATTTGGGCATAGCGATGCTCGTTTTCCTGTAGCGCTTTCTCAAAGTGGATGCGATCGTTAATGTCAATGCATGAGCCGATGTAGCCCAGAAACTCGCCGCTGGGAGTAAACCGGGGGACTCCAGTGTCAAAAACCCAGTGGTATTCGCCATCGAAGCGCCGTAGGCGATATTCCATCGTGAACTTCTGGCGGGCATCAAACGCGCTGGTGTAAGTGTCTAAACAGCGCTCAAAATCATCGGGATGGACTCCTTCGGCCCAGCCGTTGCCCCTTTCTTGTTCTATTGTGCGCCCTGTGAAGTCTAGCCAGGTCTTGTTGAAATAGTTACAGAGCTTGTCCAACCCCGACATCCAGATCAACACAGGAGCGGTATCGGCCATATGGCGAAACCGGGCCTCGCTCTCGCGTAGGGCAGCCTCAGCCTGTACCCGCTCAGTAATATCAATAGCCATACCGCCCAACAACCGCCGTCCTGCCCCATCCTGCAATGGAAATTTGAAGGCGAGGTAGTGGTGCTCACCGTCCTCTTGGGGAGCAATCTCGGTAGCTTGTAAGGTTTCTCCTCCAGTTAATACCCGTAGGTCATTCTCACGCCACTGCTGGGCAGCCTCAGGGGGAAATAGGTCAAAATCTGTTCTGCCCACCCAATCCTCGAAAGGCCGATTAAACATCTGTTCGACCAGGGCATTGACATAGATGTAGCGTCCGTCTGCATCTTTGACAAAGGCGGTCGCTGGGCTGTGCTGCATAAAACTTTGGAATAGGCGCTGACTCTCCTGTAGCGCCGCTTCCATGCGCTTGCGCTCGGTGATGTCGCGCGATACTGCGACCACAGCATCAACCATATGGGCTTTGCACAGGGGGGTGAGAATGTACTCGTAGTAGTGATCGCCATCAGCCCCGATAAAATGGGTTTCCCCCTTAAATGGCTGCCCCGTCTGCATCACCTGCTCGCGCCGGGCATCTACCTCCTCCATCAGATCCACTGGCAAGCCTAGGTCACGCCAAGTTTTACCCAGAATCTGATCGGGTTTGAAGCCCAGAACCGCTGCCCCGCCTGTGCTGACGTAAGAATAACGGCCCAGCCGATCAAATACGTAGATGTGGTCGGTTGAGGCTGACAAAATGCCGTTGAGGACATCGGCTTTGTCCTGAGCCTGCTGAAAGAGGTGCTGTACCTGCTGTTCAGCTTGCTTGCGCTCAGTAATGTCAAAGGCGGCGCAGCTAATACCTTGGCCGAGAGAGCCAGCTTGCTGCATAGGCTCTACTAGGAGGTCATACCAGCGAAGCTGTCCGTTGACGGTGAGAGCAACTTCCTGCCGATTTGAGGTTGCTGTTTGGAGCACTTGCTGTTTGATTTCTGCGAGTTTCTCGGCCTCTGCCGGAGTAAAGAGGTCAGTGTCTGTTTTGCCGATGATCTCTTCTGGCAAATGCAATCCTTGAGGATTGTGGATCCATAAGTAGCGGAGTCGCTGATCTTGATGAAAGAGGGTAACGGAGCGGTTGCTGAGCGCCAGACGAAAGCGTTCTTCGCTTTCTTGAGTTTGGGATAACGTTCTCTGCATGATCCGCTGAGTCTGGCGTAGTTTAGAACTGAGAGAGCTAATTAACAGCGTCACCAGGACAAACACGCCCATCTGCACGATGCTACCCAACCCCGTAATTGCAAAAGCATAGAGCGGTGGGACAAAAAAATAGTTAATTATCCCAGCTGAAAGCCCAGTGGCTAGCAATCCTCCAGTCATGCTACCGGCCCAGGCACTGATTGCCACTGCTGCATAGAAGAAGGCAAAGAGTCCAGGCCGTAAAAACGGTTGGAGTAGGAATGTGAGCAGAAACGCCAATCCAACGGTTAATATGGGCACTCCGTAGGTGCGTAGCTTAGAGTGGGCTTCTTGGGCCATAGTCTATGTCTTACGGGAGAACGATACGTTGAGATAGATCACCTTAAGACAGAACTGATTGCTTTAACATTCACCCTACGGAATATTCGAGCTAGCGCAGCAATGCCTGTCATTTACGATCTTGAACACGTCACGACATACAGCTACCGCAACCCGGTGACGCTTGGGGAGCATCGTGCGATTTTCTTACCCAGTCCTGGTTACAGCGGACGTATTTTAAGTTACTCAGTGGAGACCAATGTGCCGTCCAAGGTTCGATGGATGATGGACACGCTCTCCAACAATGTGGCTGTGCTTGAGTTTAATGAACCGACCAACGAGTTGGTGGTGACTTGTCGGCTCCGATTGGAGCATTCCGGCATCAAAGCGATCGCAGAGTTTCCTCTGGATGATCGGGCTAAGGAAGTTCCTGTGCAATACACGCCCGATGAATGGGTTGATCTGTCGGTTTTTATGCGACCCCATGCCGAAGACCCCGACGGCAGCGTGGCGGCCTGGGCCAAAAGTTTTGTCATTGGTGATCAGGACGATACCCTCGACGTGCTGCAACGGATGATGGACACGTTAAACAGTACCTTGGCTTATCAGTCGCGCGAGGTGGAGGGCACCCAGTCTCCGGGGGAAACCCTGCGTTTCAAGTCGGGCAGTTGTCGGGACTACGCTTGGCTGATGATTGAGGCGCTGCGGCGGCTCGGCTTTGCTTGTCGCTTTGTCAGTGGTTATCTCTACGACTCTGCTCTTGATGGTGGGGAGGTTGGTATGACTGGATCTAGTGCTACCCACGCCTGGGTGCAGGTTTATCTGCCGGGGGCTGGCTGGCGGGCCTATGATCCTACAAATCGCATTACGGCGGGGTTTGACTTGATCCGAGTTGCGATCGCACGTCATCCAGGCCAAGTCATTCCCTTGTCGGGCACCTGGTTTGGCGATGCTGGGGACTACTTGGGCATGGAGGTAAACGTCGCAATCCGCAAACTGGGCACCCTGCCAGAATTCCTTTAGATCGCTTCTCTTGCAAGTTGGAGAAACTGGCCTTCGCTTAACTAGGCGAGACTCGGCTTAAACCAGCCCACAACGAACAGCCTTAACGGTTGCCTGTACTTGAGCAATCACAACCCGTTTGTTTGTGCAGTAAAGCCGTCAATAGTGAACAACTTGGCGGTTGATTCCCCTAGCACTGTTTCTATTAATGAAACCTGGACTAGACCCTGTGTAAGCGCCGTCTACACTGCCAGGTAGGCCAGCAAGGATAGCCACCATGATTCAACTCACCCCCCCCTCCAGAATTTCTAGAGGCGCAGGTCTACTCCTGTGCCTAATGACTGTAAGCGCGAGTAATCTGATAGTGCAGCCCAAAGCTGCAACGGCTCTCATGCTGGCCCAAACCGCAGCCCCCTCCGCTGCTCTAGATTGCTCAGCAG
>DATNQF010000224.1:0-8592 GCA_036702855.1 Trichocoleus sp.
CTGGTCGTGATGGGCATTTGCTGGATTGCGATCGCATCGGCAGAGGCCTTCCACTTCTCTCGGTTGGCGTGGCAGAAGGTAGCGACCCTGCCAGGAATGGGATTGTTGATGGGCAGCGGCAATGAAGGCTCTACGGCCCCATTGCCCACCACCAAAACGCCGCTGCAGAAGGGAGACACGGTAGCAGGGTATCTGGTGACATCGGGCTTTGGCTCTCGTGTTCCGCCTTGTGCTGGGTGCAGTTCTAACCACCTAGGCGTGGACCTAGGCACACCCATCGGTACTCCGGTCTATGCGCCCTATGCCGCTATTGTCGAGTGCAAGGGCGGCCCCAGCAACCCCGCTGGCAATTATGCGGTGCTCAAGCCCAAAGAAGGCAAAGCCCCCGAATTCCTGTACCTCCACCTCGACACCTGCACCGCTGGAGAGACCAAGCCAGGCCAGCAAGTCGCCACCTCGGGCAATACCGGCAATGGCACCGGTGCTCACCTCGATGTCAGGCAGATCGAAGCTGGAGAGTACGTCAACCCAACCCGCGAATGGGTAGAGCGCATTATTACGGGAAAGCTTGGGGCGATGAATTCAGGCCCGTCTGATGCCGCCCACTTCATCGCCCAATTTGAAGGCTTCCACAACACCCCCTACTGGGACTACCAACAATACACCTGGGGCTATGGCACTCAAGCACCGGGTCCTACTGGCTACATCTCTCAGGAGCAGGCTAAGGCTGAGTTAAATCAACGCATCGCCCAAGACAACGCTACCCTTGAGCGCTTGGTGAAAGTGCCTCTCACCCCAGGCCAGCGCACCGCCTTGCTATCGTTCCAGTTCAACACCGGAGCCCTCGAAGGAAGTCAACTCATTGCCAAGCTCAATGCAGGAGATGTGGCAGGAGCGGCTGCCCAGTTTGACAGATGGATTCACGCCGGAGGGCAGTCGCTTGAAGGACTCAGACGACGCCGAGCAGCAGAGAAAGCGTTGTTTTTAGGAAGTTAAGGAACCAGCCATGACACTAGCTTGCCCCACTTTCTGGGCGGTTTTTCATGGCTATGGTTTCTGTTAGAGCTTTGCTTTTAACGCTCTTCTCTTTAGTTCTATTTCCTCTAAAAGTGTGTGGGTAGAGTCAAAGGTGAGTCTTGACACCTAATAAGCTTATATTACAATAATTACAAATGCGTTACAAGCTGGTGCACACCTCGCTTCAGTCACTGTGTCACTCAGCTTCTGAGTTTTTAAGGGAGTTAGTATGAAAACTATGCAAGCTCCTGTTTGGGAGCAAGACTGCGCTTGGTTCGTTGCAGTACCCAAGCAGCAGGAGTTCACACAACTCAGGTCTCCAAGCATATCCTGAGAAGCTAATGCCTAGCTCAATCAATGGTGCTGCTCCTGGCGATTTGCCAAGGGCTTTTTCTTGCCAGCACACCTCACCCCCCAACAACTTGCCATGGCTACTGGTAGACCATCCAAGAACCGGGCACCAGCAGGTCCTATAGACTCCTGCCCCATGCGCAGCAGCTAGCGCGTCGATTTGATGCGTCGGCGGTTCAAACGGAATACCATTCACCTATTGGCGGAATTCAGCTTATGACGCGTGAAGAGTATCAATATCCTGGGAGCTGGGTGAATCCAAACGATGAGTGGCAGGATTGGGCTGAACATATCTACCAGCGGCCAAAGTCTCTACAAGACTTAGTACTTCTGCTAGTCCCGGAAGAACGCTTAAATACTCATCCTGATTACCTCCACCAACGACCTGAGGTTCAACGTCAGCTTGCTCAATGGAGACAGGAGGCGGAGAGGTATGACCGGCGGCTACGCATTCAAAGGCAGCGTATCCCCCACGTAGAAATCTTTTTGCCTGATACCTCAACAGGTCGGTCGCTTGCTAACACCGCAAGCAAAATCGGCAGTATCCCAATTGATTCAGGTGTAGTCCCTAGCGGGCAGATCCAATGCTACTGGCTACGCTATCAACATTACTTTTATCAAGCCCAGGGACTTTTCTTCGCTCAAAGTCTGCTGGCAAATGACTCGTCACACATACCGGATATTGAGGAGATTCTTAAGGAATTTTTTGATGAGAAGAACTTACAGATATTAAGGCTAATCAAAGAGGTTGACCTAGCCTTCTTTGAGCTTATTCGCATGGGCGAACCAGAAATAAGAAAACAGTTTGCAAAACACAACAATGTTCACGGAACAAAGTATCATTTTGCATCTACTTTAGAGCTTTTTCTAAATATTAAGCAGCAAGCTTTTATTGAAGACTGGCAGGCAGGACCTGCCAGCAAGGAATTTGAATATCCAACCTTAAAACAGCAGAAGGAAGAATTCCGTATCCAACTCGCGCTGCTTAGCCAAGAGCCTTGGTCAGCTCAGAAAAGACAGCGTGAGCAGTATGAGACGTTAGCTTCTCAGTACCGCGAGTATCTATCCAATACCCACTGGTACGGTCCCACCATGACAGCTTTGCTCGACACCAGTTGGAGCAAGCTTGATGCTCCGTGGCAGAGATTTCTGACCGCGCTAAAACAGGCAGAAGCGGTCTATTCAGGGGGAACATTCCTCTGGATTAAAGGACTGCCTTACATCAGAGGCAATCAGCCGCACGGGGAGAGAATGCGCCCTTGCAGCTCTATTCCTGCAGCAGATTGCCCCAGCTGCCCGTTTCGCCACATTGGCACTGACCTCTCCCTGTCCAACTGCTTCAAGCAGGTAAGAAAAGCTGGAAAGACTGCTAACAAAATGCCTGTTAAAGGCAGCATTGATGCTTTGGGCTACATCATCTGGCACTGATTTTACATTTCTTTGTAAACTGCTATTTAATATTTCTGCCACCCTAACCACCCTTATGTTGGTACCTATCTACAGTTTGTAGATGCATTTTCTATTGTTTTTGCTTGGAATTTCTATGCCGCCAAGGGAGGTTTTCTTTAAGCAATACACTAAATTTGTGCAGGCATAATCCAGCTAACTACTGCACAAATTCTTTGCTAGAATCAAACTCAGAGCCTGCTTTTCTAAGGCCACTTATTTTGCAAGAAGCTCCGAAACAGCTTTCTGAAATAGCTCCACACCTCATTTGAAACTCTCTTTCATTTGTTTCAGCTATCTAATGGTTTCGACACAACTTTTTTAAATCATCATTCAAATTTTTGAATGATCAAATGTTCTCGCTCAGGAAATGGCATTAACCATATCTTTAAGCATCAGAACACCAACAAACTGTCCTGCCATATCTAGGCAGTCTATAGTCCCAATTAGCTCTTCGAATGAGCCAGGAAATACGTCAATGAATTTGTCAAGTCAAAGTCTCTCAAAACAAGCTTTTGCCTATGCCAGAGTTTCTTCTCCCGCTGGCTCTGTCAATAGAACAGCATTAGTCAAGCAAATGGCTAAACTTCTATCGATAGGCGTTGATTCAAACAATATCTTGCTTGGTCTTGAGCTCAAAAAATCGTCTGTCAGACCTGCTTTTACGAGTTAGTCCAACAGATCCTAGGTGGACGTGTTGAATCAGTAATTGTCACAAGCTGTAGCCGGATTACGAGATCAGTTGATTGCTGGTCGGAGTTCCGGTCTCTTTTAGACCATCATCATGTGCAGCTAATCATTCTAGAGAAAGGAGGTATTAGACAGTGACTCCACCCAAGCGGAAAGTAGCCTATGGTCGCGTCTCTACTGAAGAGCAGGCCGAAAATCAGCATGCTGCAGAGCAGCAAATTACTCGTCTGTTAAAGGAGGGCATTGCCCCTGCTGATGTCTTTTTTGATGTTGAGAGCGGTGCCAGTCAAACTCGTCCTGAATTTACACGGCTTGTCAAGCTAGTTGATGCGGGTGAGATTGAGGAGATTATCGCCACGCGCTGGGATCGAGTTGCTCGTAACTTAGCTGTTTATCAGCGGCTCAAGGAAATCCTTCAAGCCAACGACGTCAAGTTGCGGCTTTTGGATCAAGGGGAAGTAGATTTTGATTCTGCTGCGGGAGAACTGTCAGCCGATATGCAGGCTCTTCTGGCTGTCCATGAACTCCGCATGCTTAGGGAGCGAGTACAGCGAGGCCATGCCCATCGGCGATCCCGCAAAGCGCCATTTGGACGACCGCCTTGGGGATACCGCTCTGTTGATGAACGACTGGAGCTAGATACTTGCCCTTTTATATGTCTCTTGAGCCAAAGACCCACTAACTATGTGCCACTGGCTAACCTGCCAGATGGTTCTCCTGAACTGATCACCGGTATCAGCAAGGCTGACATTGCCCGGGAGGCTGTTGACCTCCTATTTCAGTTACGCAGTCCAAGAGCAGTTCTGAAAGCTTTGTCTGAGAAATATGGGGTCAGACGCAAAAGCCATGTAGTTAAAGGAACGGGAAAGCGCCAGGGCATTGAAGACATCTTACGGGGAGCATAACTGAGTTTAGCAATTATGAATGGTAGGAATCATCTCAAACGAGTAGACCTGACTACGTCCAAGGAACTCCTTTTCTGGCGGCAAGCCAGCAGCTTTAATGAATGGCTCAGAAATCCTGTCTTACGCGGACATACGGCCTATCACAAATCTGATCCAAAAACTAAGCGTGGCCTACCGCCTGAGAAATGGGAGCTTCATTACGACACGCATCCTGAGCAGCGGCTTATCTCAGATGAGGAGTATGCAGAAATTTGCATCATCCTTGATACCAACAGCCGATGTTTTGCGGCACCAAACAAGACTTACTACCTAACCAGGTTAATCTGCTGTGATGTGTGCGGGCACAAGATGGTGCTTAAGCATACTCCCAAACACAGGTATTACGGCTGTAGGCACGGCTCTACTGACTGTGGCAACCGTAAATGCATTCGTGTTGAGAAGCTCAATGAGGCCATTATCACAGCGGTATTGGAGCGGGCAAGTGCTGTCTCCGAAGCTGAGCCTGAGATTTGTGGCGATCCAGAGCAGTCTCCTGAGGTTCAAGAGCTAAGAAGCAAAATTGCTGATGCTGAAGCTTTAGTTGCTAAATACCCATCAGACGAGGAGTTTCGACAGAAGTTGCAAACGTCACGCAAGTCACTACAGAAACTGCTCGAAGGGTTTGGCCAACTCAATTTCGTCAAGGCAACGGCTGAGCAAATTCTGCGGCATCCTCATGCTCAGCAACTCGCCTTCTGGCTCTCATTAACCCAGGAAGAGCGCAAGGCTATCTACGACAAGTTAGTTGCTCAAGTGCGTGTCAAAAATGGAGTTGTTACCTCAGTTCAGCTCAAGGTTTAGGAGCCCTATTACAGGTAGTTGTCATGTCTTCAAAGCTCACTCTTGCTCTGGTAGAGAATGCAGCGGTTCGATTTGATCAGGTTATGACCGAACTTCTTGAAACCTGGGGCTGGCCCTGTGAATGCACATCACCTGGCAGATTACAGCAATGTCTTTCGTGTCCAGGCTTTAGGCAGCTCGTAGAAGATATGCAACAGCGGCTTGCCGCCAATCTTGAGGATGACCTCGTAGAGTTAGCGCCTCTTGTGCTCAAGCCTCCCTACTCTGATAAGGTGCGGCAGGACTGCTTGTTGCTCTATAAGCGAGGAGCAAATTTGAGCACTATTCAACGAGTCACTGGAGTCACTAACCGTAAGGTATTACGGGCATGGCTAGTTGAGGCGGAGCTTCTAAGCCGCTCTATCTGTGACTGTAAGCATCAACAGCAGCGGTGTCTTGAACTCTACCAGCAGGGACTAACCCCAAGCGAGATTGAAGATAGAACACGAGTTCATGCAGATGTCATTAGCCATTGGGCTGGAGAGGCGGGTATCAGCCGCCCTAAGAACCACCTTACAGACGCTCAAAAAGAGGCAATTCCTCAGCTCTTTTATGAAAATTTATCTTTCGCTAAGATTGGTCGTTGCATTGACGCTAACCCCCATCAGGTTAAGCAATGGGCTCGCGAGGCCGGTTTGAAACGTAAACGGATCTATGGTGGTGCTAGGCCGCCTGTCTATAGTGAGAGCGATAAGCAAGAGTGTCTTTTACTTCTTCAGGAAGGCTACACTACCCAGCAGATCGAGGAGTTGACTGACATTAGTGCAAACACTCTATTGGAGTGGTTTAAAGAATTTTGCCTCCACTTACTACAGGAGGGGCGTACTCCTACGGAGGTGGAGGCACTCACTGGAGTTGGTTTTCGAGTACTGCCTAGGTGGTGGAGGACAGTTGTTAATCCCGAAGCCCCTCAGTAGTAGTGGAGGGTTAATATCGCCTCAAGTTGATTGAATATCTGCAGAAACCGGCAAATATACAACGCAAAATCAAGGGTTCCAGCTACCATAGATCAACGAGAGAATGAGGGTTTTGGGCAACTGGCACATCGTCTTTTAGTCCGCTTTCCAGCCGAAGCTGTTCGGTAACTGGCACAAGGGGTGAGATCGCATTTGTACAGTGCCAAACTAAATGACATCGAGACAAATCTGTGTCGCTGAACAAAATCTTCTCCATCGCAAGATTACAGAGAGTCTGCTCAGCAGCCTATCATTCAGCCGTCAGCATTACCAAGCTGGCTTAAGGTGGAAAAAGCAAGCCAGCTTGAGCTTTGCTTCTTTGATGACACTAATGTGTCTCCACGACAAATAAAAAATTACTGTACATCTGGAGATCTCCAAGCCCTCATGGGGGTCTGTAAGGGTATGAAACCAAGTTTAATCAGATGGGGAATCTGAGAAAATGCCGCTTCCAATATCGGTTTTAACTTGATAAAGTCTGGCTTGGAGCTGTTCGGTTAATTCTGCCAGTCGCCTCTCTTGGCTTAGGTAAGGCTGGGCCGTGTCAGCCAGGTTTAAGAGGTGTTGGGCCATTCTTTCTGGGGCTTCGTGGGACACCTTTTGGGGAATTAATCCTAGTTGACGGTAACAGTTGAGCCAGTAGCGACTGGCTTTAAGAGCGGAGCGTACCCCTTGGGCCACTGGGGGATAGCCGGGCAGCCAAGGCGGCAAGTACTGAGGCACAAACTCAACGCCGATGGAGGCGCACCAATCCTGCCACTTCACTGTCAAAATTCGAGCGCTGGTCTGTACGGGCACCCAGGGAACTCGTAGGGCATCTGCCGCGATCGCACCATGCATGGCTTCGGCCAGAAGCACCTCAGTCTCGCTGATGGCCGTAAGAACCTTTTCAACTGGCCAGCGAGGGTCAATGTAGCCAAAACCAATCGCCTGACATATTTGCTGCCAGGTGTCCCCAGCATAGGTGGCGTGGTGAATGTGGGGCATCCAGGCAAAGGAAACGCGCTTGGGGCCGGAGGGCTGAAAGATCTGCCGGAGCAAGATCGCCCCATCCGTCAAGGCCATTTGGCGGGGAAGCTGGAGTTGATTGGAGGAGTAGGGACCGCGCACACAGTAAATCCGCCAATGGGAAGGAAGCGGGCGCAGCAGAGGGCGCTCGTAGCCTGCACCTGTGCTAAAAATGACGACCCTACGAGCGTGCCCTAGGCGTCCAGGCAGGCAATGGTTGAGCAGGGTGCCAATCCCTACAAACAGCGTGCTACCATCGCCATGAAAGACTCCCGGCAGTAACTGGGGCCAGAGCCAGAGGTTGAGCTGATCTCCAAAGTTTTCTACTCCGTCTCGGCGGCAGTAGTGAAAGATTTTCATGCTGGAAAAAGATGCGATCGCACCTTGCGTTCTATCCGAGCACGGGTTGCGGTCAGTTGCTGCTGTCCCACCTGCCAGGTTCGTTGCCACTGGGATTGAGTACGCCAGCAATCATAGGCAGGCATCACCACCGTTTCAATAAAGGTGAGCCAGCGAGTTGCGATCGCCTCAGGGCTCACTGCTTTCGCCCGTTCCAAGCCGTTAGTTACCATTGCTTTGTATAGCCCCTGCTCATTCTGCAACCGCCGCAGTGCGACCAAAACGTCGTCTAGAGAATTGACCTCTAAAAAATCCAGATCACTCTGGCGCTCTGCCCGATAAGCAGACTCGCTCCCCAAAATAGCGGGCACACCCGCCAGCCAGGCATTGTAGAGCTTGGTAGCAGGCTTGTTGCCATAGTTCCGGGTGCGCCGGATGTCCGTGACCTGAAAACTGCGCACGGCAACAATCACATCGACCTCCTGGTAATCGTGCCAGTTTGAGGGTAGGTCTACCTGCTGGCTCCAGTGATGGCCGCTCAGCCGGGGCCACCAGCACAACCCTAAATCTGCTAAGGCAGCTTTCCAATCGAGTGACGCCAATTCGTCGGCCAAATTGTTGATATGGCCAAAAAAGGCTACGTTCTGGAGCTGATTGCCTCGCTGGGGGTGCCGGGGTTGCAAACCGGGTTGAGGCCAGTGCGGTAACCAGTAGCAATGCGTTCGAGCATCGGCCTCCTGGGGATTTTGCACAACCTGAATCTGGGCAGTGGCCCCAGGCAGCACATCCGCCTTGAAGCTAACGATTAACCGTTTTGGAGAGGGTTGGAAGACCCGTTCAGCCTGCAAAACGTTACTGTGGACAAAAACAACGCCCTCCTCTGGTAGACCTGGTACCAATTGGCAGGGCAACCCTGCTGCCGTCAACCGTAGATAGGTCTGCAACGTCCAAGCGTAAATGCCTAGCCCAAACCCAGGCCAAGGTAGGTCTGCATGGGCAGG
>DATNQF010000231.1:0-33961 GCA_036702855.1 Trichocoleus sp.
TCTGCACGGAAACCAAGATTTTTTCCCCCGCCTCCACTGCCTTTGGAGCCGATCCCAACACCTATATCGACCCGATTGTGATGGGTATGCCGGGGGTGTTGCCTGTGCTAAACGAAAAAGTGCTGGAGTACGCCGTCAAAGCTGGATTGGCACTGAACTGCCAGATCGCACCCTACAGCAAGTTCGATCGTAAGCAATATTTCTATCCTGACCTGCCCAAGAACTACCAGATCTCTCAGTACGATCTGCCCATTGCCGAGCATGGCTGGCTAGAGATTGAGCTAGTCGATAAAAAGACTAAAGAAGTCACCCGCAAGCGTATCGGCATCACCCGTTTGCACATGGAAGAAGACGCAGGTAAGCTGGTTCACGCTGGCAGTGACCGCCTTTCTGGTTCGTCTTATTCTTTAGTAGACTACAACCGGGCTGGGGTACCTTTAGTCGAAATCGTGTCAGAACCCGACCTGCGGACTGGGCAGGAAGCGGCTGAATACGCCCAAGAACTGCGCCGGATTATGCGTTATCTCGGCATCAGCGATGGCAACATGCAGGAAGGTTCCCTGCGCTGCGATGTCAATATCTCCATTCGCCCCAAAGGTCAGGAAGCCTTCGGCACAAAGGTGGAGATCAAAAATATGAACTCCTTTAGTGCCATTCAAAAAGCTATCGAGTACGAGATTGAGCGGCAAATCAAAGCCGTGGAATCCGGTGAGCGCATTGTGCAGGAAACTCGCCTGTGGGAAGAAGGAAGCCAGCGCACCATCAGCATGCGCTCCAAGGAAGGCTCTAGTGACTACCGCTACTTCCCTGAGCCTGATCTACCTCCCATCGTGGTTTCGGTCGAGCAGAAAGAGGCATGGCATGGGGAACTGCCTGAGCTACCTGCTCAAAAGCGTGCCCGCTACGAAACCCAGTTTGGCCTTTCGCCCTACGATGCTCGCGTTTTGGCCGACGAGCGTGCCGTCACAGAATATTTTGAAGCTGTTGTCGGGGCTGGCGCTGATCCTAAATCAGCAACCAACTGGATCACACAAGATATTGCAGCTCACTTAAATGCTGAAAAGCTGCCGATTAATGAGATTGCGCTCAAGCCCGAAATGCTGGCTGAAATGATCCAACTCATTGATGGTGGCACCATTAGCACCAAGATCGCTAAGGACATTCTGCCTGACTTGCTCAAAGAAGGCGGTTCTCCCAAAGCGCTGATCGAGAAGAAAGGCCTCAGCCAAATTTCGAATCCCGCTGAAATTGAAGCAATCATCGACAAAGTGCTAGCCGATAACCCCACTGAACTGGAGCAATATCGGGCTGGAAAGACCAAGCTGCAAGGCTTCTTTGTAGGTCAGGTCATGAAGCTTTCCGGCGGACGGGTGGATCCTAAGCTAACGAACCAGATCCTGGCCAAGAAATTAAATGGCTAATTTGTTAAGAAAATCACGATAGGGGGTTTCACCCCTCGTGCCATCTATGTAATACTATGTTATGTAGATGCACCCTGATGGTAGGGAGAGCTGTTCGCGGCTCTCCTTTTTTTTTGCTCCTTCTCCCCTGATATAATCCCCTGCAACAGTAAAAGGGCTTTCGGGGAGGAACTATGGCAGACTGGCGAATTGTCCCAGGAGGGGTTACAGCTCCGAAGGGCTTTAAGGCCGCAGGCATTACGGCAGGACTGAAACCATCGGGAGCCCCTGATTTGGCGCTAATTGTGTCCGAGGGGGATGCGATCGCAGCCGGAGTTTTTACCACCAGCCATGTTCGTGCAGCGAGTGTAGACTACTGCCGTCAGCGCCTCGAAGCCCGCTCTACAGCTCGCGCCATTCTAATCAATGCAGGGCAGGCCAATGCCTGTACAGGCAACCAGGGCTGGGTAGATGCGGTAGAAAGCGCCGATGCCGTTGCCAAAGCGCTCAATATTCCGGGAGACTCAGTTTTGATTGCCTCCACTGGAGTCATCGGCCAGCGCATTAAAATGGACGCCCTCAAAGCGGGAATTCCCAACTTAGTCGAAGCACTCTCCGAAGAGGGATCAGATGCGGCTGCTAAAGCCATCATCACCACTGATCTGGTTCCCAAGACGATTGCTCTAGAAACCACAATTGATGATCGCCCTGTTCGCATTGGCGGCATCTCCAAAGGCTCTGGCATGATCCATCCCAACATGGCGACTATGCTAGCTTTCGTTACTTGCGATGCGGCAGTTTCTCCCCCCCTTTGGCAAGACATGTTGCGCCGCGCTGCCAACAAAAGCTTTAACCAGATCACCGTCGATGGTGACACCAGCACCAACGATGCCCTAATCGCCCTCGCTAATGGTGAATCTCGTACCCCCGCTATTACGGATGCTGGCCCTGAGGCTGAGAAGCTGGAGGCCATGCTGACCGAGGTCTGCATTTACCTAGCCAAAGCCATTGCTCGTGATGGTGAAGGGGCAACCTGCCTAGTAGAAGTTACCGTTAGCGGTGCAGTCAACGATGCAGCAGCCCGCCAAGTCGCCCGGACTATTGCTGGCTCTTCTCTGGTCAAGTCCGCCATCTTTGGACGCGACCCCAACTGGGGCCGAATTGCCGGAGCCGCAGGCCGAGCGGGCATAACCTTCGACCAGAATGACCTACGGGTGCAGCTCGGTGACTTTGTGCTGATGGAGCATGGGCAGCCCCTGCCCTTTGATCGCCCTGCTGCTAGTGCCTACCTCAAGCAAGCTGCTGCTGGGGAATATCTAAAGTCGGACACAGTTGCGATCGCAGTCAGCATTGGCAGTGGCACAGGCACAGGTACTGCCTGGGGCTGTGACCTGAGCTACGACTATGTCAAGATCAACGCCGAGTACACGACTTGACAAAAGCTGGAACTTGCCCTCTCTGTGATTTGTCACAATGAGTAAGTAGTCCCTGTAAAAGTCAAACTCCATGGCCCTAACCCAATCCCAACGGATACAACCCCTCTCTCTGCTGCGTCGTCTGTTGGGTCGTCGTGGCAGTTCATCTGTCCTATCTGCTCTCGCTATTAGTCTAGGGGTCGCCTCAACGCTGGTGTTTTCCCCGGGTCGTGCAGAGGCGCTTGAAGAAGTTAACCTCACCTATGGCGAAATTGAGCTGGAAACCATTCCGGTTAGCGACTTAGAAGAGTTTGTGCGAACTGGCAACACTTCTGATGAGATTCAGTCTTTGCTAGACACTGCTGGAATTGATAAGGGTAAAGCTCAAGTAGTGCTCAGCCGAGAACTGGAGGTCGATGGTCAGTTGCTCACAACTATCTCCCAAACCTTCATCGGCGAAACTCTACTACAACAAGTTGGAACAGCTATCTCTCGGCCCGGTTCCCAAAGTGAAAGCTGGCGTGACCTACGCACCGCCCTAGTAGCGGCAGTCGCAGATGATACGCTTTCTACGCTAGAAGTTCTGCAAAATTTTGAGGGTGCATCAATCACGATTGATGCCGAGCAAGTGGGTAGAGTGGCTGGTGATGTGCAGCGCAACATCAGAGACATCCAAGCATTAATGGAAATCTTGAGAAGTCGGCAATCGGGGTCATCCCGCTAGTTAACCTAGCCTGAGTGGACACTGTATCACTCCGGCTTTTTAGCCTGTTGCACCTGTAAACTCCCCCCAGCATAAAACCGTGGCTGCTTTACTTGGAACCCTTGTTGCTCCAGTTCAGCAGCCACATCTGTTTGCAGCAGTTGCCATGCTGTTTCCGTCTCGAACAGCCAGAGAAAAGTGGCTAAGCCAGGCCAGAAAATGGGGTTCTGGGGCGCGTGAAAGTCTACCATCGTGAAACTTCCCCCCGGCTTTAGAACCCGAAAAGCCTCCTGAAAAATCTGCCGTCGCTGCTCCGGTTCCATCTCGTGCATAGCAGCGCTGGTGTGAACCAAATCAAAAGAAGCGTCGCTAAAGGGCATTTTTTCTGCCCAAGCTTCAACGAACTCGGCTTTAGGCACATTCACTTTAGCTCTAGCAATAGACTTGGGCGAAGCATCTAGCCCAGTTACTTGATTAGAGTAATTCACCAGAAATTGAGTTGTCTGACCACTGCCGCAGCACAAATCCAGCACTTTGGTTTCAGGCCCGATCGCTACCCCCTCCAACGCCAAGTGCCGAAACCGCTTTTCCCCACCGACGGTTAGAGCAGCCGTGCGAGAAATTGCGTCATAAAGCCACTGATACTGATAGCTAAGAGGGCGGAGAAAGGTTGCCATGAGGATCGGTTATCGCGACTTACCCTAGATACCTTCCAAGGATAATCTAACGAAGTTAGCACTCCGTGACGGAGAGTGCTAAGTTGTCACTGGAGAGCTGTAAGGCAGGACATGGCGAAACTTATTTCCTTTGATGAAGCTTCCCGGCAGGCACTTGAAAAAGGTGTCAATGCCCTAGCGGATGCAGTCAAGATTACCCTCGGTCCACGCGGACGCAACGTGGTGCTGGAGAAGAAGTATGGCGCTCCCCAAATCGTAAACGATGGGATCACTATTGCTAAAGAGATTGATCTCGAAGATCCCTTTGAGAACCTGGGCGCTCGTCTGATGCAGGAAGTTGCTTCCAAGACCAAGGACTTGGCAGGCGACGGTACCACGACCGCTACCGTGCTGGCCCAGGCAATGGTTCGTGAAGGATTGAAGAACGTAGCAGCAGGCAGTAACCCTGTGAGCCTGCGTCGGGGTATCGAGCGGGCTGTCAGCCTGTTGGTTAGCGAAATTGCTGCTGTGGCTAAGCCCGTTGAAGGCAATGCCATGATCGCTCAAGTCGCCACTGTCTCTGCGGGCAGCGACGAAGAAGTGGGCCGCATGATTGCCGAAGCTATGGATAAGGTGACCAAAGATGGCGTCATCACCGTTGAAGAATCCAAATCCCTTACTACCGAAATGGACGTAGAAGAAGGGATGCAGTTCGACCGGGGCTACATGTCACCCTACTTCGTGACTGACCAGGAGCGGATGATTACCGAACTGGACAACGCCCGTGTCCTGATTACCGACAAGAAAATTAGCTCAATTCAAGACCTGGTGCCTGTTCTAGAGCGGATTGCTCGTGAAGGCGCACCCCTGCTGATTATTGCTGAAGATATCGAGGGCGAAGCGCTGGCAACCCTGGTGGTAAACAAGGCTCGTGGCGTGCTGAACGTTGCTGCTGTCAAAGCACCTAGCTTTGGTGATCGCCGTAAAGCCATGCTACAAGACATTGCTGTGCTCACAGGCGGTCAGGTAATCTCTGAAGAGGTAGGCCTAAGCCTAGATACAGCCAGCCTAGACATGCTGGGAATTGCTACCAAAGCCACTATTACCAAAGACACCACTACCCTAGTCTCTGATAGCGGCAACAAAGCTGATATTGACAAGCGCGTTGCTCAGATTCGTAAGGAGTTGGAAGCAACCGACTCTGAATATGACAAAGAAAAGCTGTCGGAGCGCTTGGCCAAGTTGGCAGGCGGCGTTGCAGTGATTAAAGTTGGTGCTGCGACCGAAACCGAACTGAAGGACAAGAAATTACGCATTGAAGATGCCCTCAGCGCTACTAAGGCAGCTGTGGATGAAGGCATCGTTCCTGGTGGTGGCGTAACGTTGCTTCACCTGGCTACCAAGCTGCAAGATTTGAAGGGAAGCCTTCAGAACGTAGAAGAGCAAACTGGAGTCGAGATCGTAGCGCGGGCACTGGAAGCCCCCTTACGCCAAATTGCTGACAATGCTGGGCAGCAGGGCAGTGTCGTGGTGGAGAAGGTGAGAAACCTTGACTTCAACATGGGCTACAACGCGCTGACTGGACAGTATGAAGATCTGATTGCTGCGGGTATTATTGACCCGGCTAAGGTCGTGCGCTCGGCGCTGCAAGATGCGGCCTCCATCGCAGGGATGGTGCTGACCACCGAAGCCCTTGTGGCTGAGAAGCCTGAACCCCCTGCTCCTGCTGGTGGTGATCCCGGCATGGGCGGCATGGGTGGCATGGGCGGTATGGGTGGCATGGGCGGTATGGGTGGCATGGGCGGCATGGGCATGATGTAAGCCCGTCACCTAACCTTATGTGACTAAATACAGGGGGCACAGCCTAGGCTGTGCCCTTTATGCTTAAAGCGGATATGGCAATTCCACCTCTTTGTGCAATTGCGTGCCAGATAGCAGACTCTGAAACAGGCATTCAAAGACCATTTGTGTTCCTAGCTATCGGCCAGCCCTATATTTTGGAGCAGGATTCCTATGGGTACCCGCAAGCGTCGTTCGCTAAAAGCTAAAAGAAAACGTCCTCTGCCTCATCCCACCACAGCCCCAACCAATCCCGTGATGGTTGCACCTAGACCTACTGATGAGGAACTTTTAGAAGAAGAGGAAGATGATGAAGGCGAGTATCTGGACTACAACTATTCACCTCCCGGTTCTGCGCCAGGCACGCTAAATATTCCTGATGATGCCCTGCCAACAGAACTGGTTTTGATTGACTATGACAGGCGGCAGGCCATTCATCGGGAGCTTAGCGAGGCTGATGAGTGCATTGCCTATCTCGACAAAACCTCCGTTTCCTGGATTGATGCCCGAGGATTGGGCAGTGAGACCACGCTCAGGCGACTCGGCGATATTCTCAAGCTGCATCCTCTGGTGTTAGAAGATGTCGTGAACGTGCCCCATCGTCCCAAAATTGACTATTACTCTGACCACCTGCTGATCATTATGCGGATGGTACGGCCTAAGGAATCGGGTGAGGGCATCTCCAGTGAGCAAGTGAGCTTTGTGCTGGGCCGAAACTTCCTAGTGACGTTTCAAGAGGAACCCCATTGGGATTGTTTCTACCCAGTGCGCGATCGCATTCGTCGCAACATTGGCACCATCCGTAATCAAGGGTCTGGCTTTTTGGCCTATACCCTTATTGATGCCATCATTGACAGTTTCTTTCCCATTCTGGAGGAGATGGGGGAGGTGATTGCTGAGCTGGAAGAAGAGGTGGTAGAAATGCCTACTCGCGACACGCTAAAGAAGATTCATGACCTGCGGGGAGATCTAATGATGCTGCGCCGCTTTGTTTGGCCTCAGCGCAGCATCATCAATAGCCTGATTCGAGACAATGACCCCCTAATAGGCACAGAGATTCGTATCTACTTGCAAGACTGCTACGACCACATCGTGCAGGTGCTCGACATTATCGAGACCTACCGCGATATCGTCTCTAGCTTGATGGATATGTACCTTTCCTCGGTGAGCAACCGCATGAACGAGGTGATGAAGGTACTAACGGTGATTTCCACCATCTTCATCCCGTTGACCTTCATTGCGGGGGTTTATGGGATGAACTTTGACACCGAAAAATCGCCTTTCAACATGCCAGAACTGGAGTGGTACTGGGGCTATGTTGCTTGTTGGGCTGTCATGATTGCGATCGCAGCGGGGTTAATCTACTTTTTCTGGCGACGCGGCTGGTTTGAAAACTTCTCGCCAACCAAGCGGTAAACCCTAGACGCGGGTTGTGCTTCTATCGGGCTGGCTTTCTCGTATAGGTCGTTGTTTACCACGACCAACTGCCAGCAGCGCTAGGAGTACGCCAGAGGCCACAAGGGCCGTGATCCAAATCGCTGGAAGGTTGTTATGACGAATTGCGATCGCAACATAAGCCCACACAAAGGTCAGAACAAAGGCCGTGTCAGCCCGCTGAATCGCGGCAATTCCGGCAATGACCGCTCCGACAATAAGCATTACAACAGTCCAGTTCTGGTCGTTTAGAAAGGCCCTATCCCAACCAGAGGCAAACAGAGCACAGGCAACGTTGACGATGCTAGCAACAGAAATCCAGGCTAAATAAGTGCTAAAAGGAATTCTGACCCGCCAGCGCTCCTTGCGATCTGCGGGCGCTCTGCCAACATCCAACTTCAAGTAAATGCCAATCAGCGGCAGCAAAATACCCAGCATAGCTACCACTGCTACCCAATACATACGCAGTGGGAAAACCACCATCCAGGCAATCTGAAACAGGCAGGCCACAATCAGCAAAGTATCTACTTGGCGCAACCGATTCTCTTGCCTGCGATTGGGCTGAAGTTGGTAAAACCCATAGGCAATGATGCCAATGTAGATAAAGCCCCAAATAGCAAAAGCGTAATTGGCTGGCAAAATTAATACGCCGCTAAGTTCGCCATTTGCTAACTTGGCAACTAGTTCGCCCCCTGGCGGTGGAATGATATTGAGGATTTGGGTAATAACAATAGTGGCAAAAATAGTGACGAGGGTTGCGATCGCAAGTCCCTTCCCATTTCCAGTCTGATGTCTCGATTCGGTCATAGCGGCCTCACCCGGTACTCTTTTTGATATTCCCTGGTTCGCTACAGACCGTCACCTATCCAGAGTCAAATCATGAGGCTGTCTAGAGATACACGCAGTATCTATCTGGGATCGCCTTATTTGGAATCCCGATGGCCCTTAAAGGTCAGTCTATGACCATCGCACCATTGCTTTGCTTTCCAGACCACTTCATTGCGGGAATAGGCACAGGGCACTGCGATCGCACAGCCCCAATCATGGTTCGCCCAAGCTGCATAAACGACTTGCCCATTGTCCTCGCTTTGATCGATCTCTACCTTGAAGCCACGATACGTAAAGGTCATCACAATGTGAGGATAGTCTGGCGTTTCAATCATAGAGAATCCTGGGCGGCGCTTCCTGAAGGGGTTGGAATGAAGCATTGCGTCTGCAATTCCCTGCCATGTTGCCAAGTGAATTGCCGCAATGCTTCTCTCCTATGACAGAAGGGGTGTTAAGCCGCTGCTAGGTTTTGTGATACAAAATCCCAATTCACAACGTTCTTTAGGAAAGAATCCATGTAGTTGGGGCGGCTGTTCTGGTAATCCAGATAATAGGCGTGCTCCCACACATCCATGGTCAACAGGGGTACCTGACCGTGGGTAAGAGGGTTGTCAGCGTTGGGGGTTTTGGTCACTTTGAGCGTGCCATTTTCCAAAACCAACCAGGCCCAACCACTCCCAAACTGAGTGGCTCCAGCATTTTTGAAGGCTTCAGCAAACTTGTCGAAACCGCCAAAGTCAGCATCAATTTTTTGAGCCAAATCGCCACTGGGGGTGCCACCACCACCAGGCTTCATGCAATTCCAGTAAAAGGTGTGGTTCCAGGCTTGAGCACCATTGTTAAAAATGGCTCCTTGATCGGGGTTGCCCGCAACGGCCTTGATCACCTCCTCAATTGACTGGTTCTCATACTCAGTGCCCTGAATCAGTTCGTTGTACTTGTTGACGTAAGCAGCATGGTGCTTGTCATGGTGAAACTCCAGAGTCCCTCTAGAAACGTGGGGTTCTAGAGCATCGTAAGCATAGGGCAGTGGGGGCAATTCGTATGCCATTGTGTCCTCTCGTATTGGTGGTAGTAATCAGTTAGCGTAGTCTCAAGGTTGCGCCTGTCCGATGCAGCGTCTTTCAGGCGCAGCTTGACACCTAACTCTATAGAACTAAGCCCAAATACGGATTCTGGCTATGCCCTACGGGGGGAACTTGACCAAATTGGGGTCAAAATCGGTAGTTTTGCTCCTTCACCCATAGGCTAACGGGCACTGCATGGCCCCCTTTATCGACTTTGACCTCGACCACAAAGGATTCTGGCTGTTGCCGCATCTGCTCAATGGTTTGGTTTAGTTCATTCCGCCGATCTTCCGGCATGTAGTAGCTCTCCAGCCCATAGCGAATCTGGCCCCACTGGGTGGTCTCACCCTTTAAGGCAACCTGATCAGCCGTGAGTTCAGGCTTATCAACACTAACGCTGATGGGCTTCCAAGCTGCGGGACGTGGGCTAGGAGAAGTGTCTGGCTTTTGCAGTACTACGTAGAAGACTTTTGGCGAAGGGCCATTCGTAAAGATCAGGCCCCCTGGTAGCTTGCTGAGCATGGATGCGTCAGATACGTCATAACTCAACGTCTGAGAGTAGCCTCGGAGGAAATCGTACGGATCAACCGGACGGGTTTGAAGCACCACTGTTTGTCCGGTTGCATAGGTGTAAGCGCTTTGGGCCGGAACAGATACGAGCAGCGCCATTTGAATCACCAGCGGCGTCCAAAAACGCCAAACAGGGACTTGCCGGGGTACCTTTTGCTCTAGGACCGGCTGAGAATTGGGTTGAGGAATTCGTCCTGGCGGACGTGTTGGAACTTCCTGCGGATCACTTCTTAGAGAATCAATGTTTTGGGGGTCGGAGGAGTTCATCGCGTTTTCTCCTAAGGAGTATGAGCAGGTTTGATGTGGCGTTCAAACCAGAGTCCGGCAACGATAATCCCTGCACCACACAGGGCAAAAGCCAGTGCCTTGATTAGCAAGTCAGTGTTGTATTCAAGTGTGCGGCTCATGATGCCTAGCACCAGTAGCACCATGCCGCTCCAAAACATCTCTCGTCTCCCCAGTGCCAGCCCATCTCGAATCAAAGCCAGGGACAGGAAAAACAGCAGCAGGTTAAAGACCACTGGGCCGAGGGTTGGTAGAGTGACGACTTCATGCCATATGGCGATGGTTGTCATCAGCGTGATTAGACCTGCTACTGTGCCACTGTTGAGAAGATGAGATGGCATTTGGCGTTGGTGTATGCCCTGCTTAGCAATTTTCAGCCAACCCCAAAGAGCTACCAGACTCAGAATTGCGACGCTGATCAGAAGAGATTGGGCTTGAGGGGCCAAATCGCTGGCAGTACTAAACCAACGGTATTGCCAAACCCAGTGAAAGGAGACAATGTAGAGCAGCAGACTTAACGCGGCTATGCAAAGCGTGCGAGTGACAGTTTGAAATGGAGTTGGGCTGGTCTGCTGTCCGTGCTGCAACCGCATTGCCTTGGGTTGATCCCACTGCCAGAACCGATCGTGATAGCTCCAAAGCAAGGCAGGGGGTAGGGCCGTTGCGATCGCAATCATGCCCCACGTTGAATCACGCGACAGCAGCAGGCCTAGATTGCCCTGAAGCGAGAGGGTAACGCCAATCGCTGCTAGGCCAAACAGAGCAACAGATCGGCACCAGTAAGCCAGCGGAATAAACAAGCCAGCAACGACCAGCGGCATTTGCCCAATCAAAAGCTGCCAACCGGAAGCGGCGTCTGAAGACCAGAGGCTAATCCCGGCACAGTAGCCAAACGCCATTAGAATCAGGGCCAAAATGCCTAGGGACGCTAACCGCAACCCGTAGGCCATTGCTAAGACGCCCAAACTCCACACCAGATATAGCTCATACAGGTTGCCGCTCTGGTGGAACATCTGAGACATCAAACCCATGTTGGCCCCTAGGATCAGTGCCCCCAGTAACAGGAGCGCGTGACCTAGCCGCTGGCCTCCTTGGGAGGGCGCTCGTCGCCATAGGTAAAAGCCAACAGCATTCACCGACAAAAACAATGTCAGCAGCAGCAGCGTGCGAAACTCACGCGGCCAGCCCTGCCAATTAGCTGCAACATAAGTAATGACGCCCAAGCCCAGCAGAATTCCGCCCAGGCTCATCAAGATCATGACAAAACGGCTCTTCGCCTCGCCCTCAAGGCCTTGGAACTGGTAGCGTTGCGCTAGCGTCTCGTACACAGAAGCATCGATCAGCCCGTCACGCCACCACTGCTCTGCTTCCTGACGCAGTTGACGACGAAATTTCTCTGATTCCATATTTGGCTCCCCTGTTTGCCAGGGTGAAGGGTGCAACTAAACAGACCTCTCACATCTAGAGCCTGCTTAGTTATGCGACTAAGATGTCACAGGTCTGCGCTCCTGCTCCCAGTCGACGGACACCCTGTATAACCTGCATGGTATCGAGACTTCTCTAAAAACGCCAAAGCGCTTAATGCTGCTACATTTGCTCCAATTACAAACCTTCACAAAAGCAGACTTACTGGGCCACTTGCGAAAACTGGCACCTTAATCAAGGCCTGCTAGCGTTAATCCTTCTTGCCCTTGGACTTGCCTCCCTTTTCGTCTTCCTGACGGCTGCCCCTACTGTCGCTGCTTTGGCTTTCTTGAAGCTCAAGTTGGGGAGTAGCGACTACTGGTGCGGTGGATGGTGCAGTTGGGGTAATTACCTGCTGAGTTGCAGGCAGCGTTTGGTTTGGTGCTGAGGCTGGGGCTTGCAAAACCTGTTGCACCACAATAGGAATTGCAGTTGTCCCAGCAAGTGCGATCGCACCTGCCACACCCTTAATAATTAGGCCTTTGATTGAATCAGATTGAGAACTGTCGGGAGCTGGCGTAGCTTGGTTGGAGTCGTTAGGAGAGGCTGTCATAACTTGGGGACGAGATAAAGCAGCAAAGTAAAGTAGCAAGGTGCTTAGGGCAGTGAGTGGCCCTGCACGAAGCAGACGACCGGAGCGTCATTTTAGTTGCGGACGTCAGACAAAGTTTACCCAGTCTTCATCTAGCAGTTCTCTCATCTGCTCAGTAAGCTAAACAGGTTGAGGTGAAGGATGGTCAAGATTGGGGTTTTTCTGCGTACTGCTGGCAGCATTCTTTTTCTGCTTCCAAAATGTAATCGTGCGGGTGCTGTTTAGTTCACACCCAATTTTTGGCCTGTTTCAGACGGGTGGCTTTGTTGAGCCGACGTTGCCCAACTCGTTTCTGCTGCTGGCCCTGCGAACGGTGCTGGTCGTGCCTTTGCTGGCTTTGCTGGCCCCTGCTATCTATCCCAATACTTGGAAGGATATTTACCAACTCGGTAGGGTGAGCAAGCGAAAGGAGTTGGGACTTGCGATCGCAGGTGGCCTGCTCATGTTTCTCTACCTGGCGCTGCTTTACTTAGCGATTGGTCTGATTCCTACGGGCATTGCGTTGACGTTGTTCTTTAGCTACCCCGTCTTCACGGCTTTGCTAGCATGGCGATTCTTCGGGAGTCGGCCTAGTCCCTTTCTCTGGCTCATCATGGGGCTGATTTTCGTCGGTAGTGTTTTGACGCTTCCCAAAATCGCCTTAAGCTTGGGCGACAACAGCACTTTAGGGGTTGCTTTGGCGCTAGCGTCAGGGGTGGTTTATGCTCTTTACTCGGTCAATGCCCAAAAAAGTTTTGCCAGCATTCATCCCGTTCCCTTTACCTGGATTAGCTTTGCCATTACCTTGCTGCTCTCGGCCTTGAGTCTGCTCGCTTGGCATGGTCAGCTACAAGGTTTGCCGTGGACAGCATTGTGGATTGGTAGCCTGCTCTCAGGCATTGTGACACTAACAGGACATCTGCTTAACAACCTTGGAATTCAGATCATTGGGGCTACCCCTGCTGCCATGATTGCCTCCACTAACCCTGCGCTAACGGTAGTGCTGGCCTGGGTAGCCATTCAAGAAACACTTATTAGCAGACAGATTGTAGGTGTGCTAGTTGTTACTCTCAGCGTGGCGCTGCTGAGTCGCGATCGCACTCTATCCCAGACCAAGACCTGATCTAGCCTCGATTCACTCTAGGGATAAGAAAACCGGAGTGAAATGGCCTGTGTTCGCTTGTACCTACCGACATAGATTTATGCCCGGTAGCATTTTAGAGTCCTTCAAAAGCCAGAGGGGAAGCCAGTTGAAACATCACTAGCCTTTACATAGACGTTCAGGCTATTGGGCATTATGCGACTTCCTCAACTCATTCAAACTTCCTCTAAGCTGGCCGTGATTGCTGGCCTCGCCAACGTAGGTGCGTTTATGGGGGCATCAGCAATCGCACAAAACACGGTAACCCCCCAACTCTCTAGGGCCTCCTCCACATTACAGCTGGCCCAACTTCCAGGGACAACCAACCAAGACACTCAAACTCCAGACACTCAACTCGGAGATACCGCGCCTGGACCAGGTGCGATTCAAGTTCCTCAGATTGCGGTTCCTCAAATTCAGCTTCCTGGCAGCCGACCCCGGAGCGCTCAGCCTTTAACACCTGCCGTTCCCTCAGTACAGCCGTCAGGCAACCAGAACCAGGGACAAACATTCGGTCAGGGTGCAGGTGTAGGAGAGACTGGTGTAGGTACGGGTACAGGAAGGACTGGTGTAGGTACCGGGGGTACTGGCGTGGGTGTCCAAAGTAACGTCACCGGAACGGGCGCACAAATTAACAATGGACTTCCCGCCGTTCAAGGGACAAGTCTTATCAATCAAACGGGCACCTCAATCCTGAATACGCCAACGCTGGGAATTGGTACCTTAGGCAACCAGGTTCCTAATGGTGGTGTAACTGGGACGGGGCAAACCCTGGGTACTGGGACTCAAGGAATTGCTTTACCCACAACTCAAGGAACAGCTCTACCTGCAACCCAAGGTATTGCTTTACCTACGACCCAAGGGACAGCTCTACCTGCAACTCAGGGTATTGCACTGCCTGCAACCCAAGGTATTGCTTTACCTACGACCCAGGGGACAGCGCTACCTGCGACTCAAGGCATCGCATTACCTGGTGTTCAAGGGACAGGACAAACCGGGTTTTAACCGCAGCGTTCTTAAAGGAAGGTGTTTTTACTAAGTGGCTTGGTAATGCCGCTCGGTTGTCATAATCTGCTTAAACGTCAGAGCCTAACTCACAGCTCAATCCTGCCTGTCACCGCATCCCGATTGGGTTCGCTAGAAATAGCTGAATCACTTGCTTAAGCTGCTGGGGGTCAAAGGGTTTTGTAACGTATTCATTGGCCCCTGCCATGCGCCCCTGAACCCTGTCGAAGGGAGTGTCCTTAGACGTAATCATGATGATTGGGAGGGTATGAAATTGGGGAATGGTGCGAATTGTGCGGCACAACTCCAACCCATCAATCTCAGGCATAGTGACGTCGAGCAGAAGCACTGAGATCGGTTCATGATAGATCAGGGTGAGCACTTCCATGGGCTTACCGGTCACCAGAACTCGGTAGTCGCTCTGCAGTGCTTCCTGAATCATCTTCTGAATTATCGGACTATCGTCCACCGCTAAAATGCAGGGCTTATCCGTGCCTGGGCTAGCCATTGTGCCTAAACCTCTGGAATGTCAATCCAAGCTGTCTCCCTAGAGTGCCCGTTGGGTTCTCTAGTAGAGGAGGTCGTAACAGTTATTCGTGATTTTGTCATGCCAGGATGTGACTTCTGTGTAACAGCCACAATCTGCTTAAAATCCTAAGTTTGTTTTCCTCCCTAGCTAAAGATATGTAGAACCGTTACTGCAAACAAAGGAAAGTCAAGGGGCTAGGGAACTCTAGCGACACGGCACTCACGGTAGTGTTAGCCGTTCTGCTCTGTCTCTGATCCTGATGCAGGTCGCTGGGAGGGGAAATCATGCTTACGGAAGTTTCGGAACACATGGCTTATGAAGGATTGCAACCGCTGTTACCTCTAGAAGCAGCTGCTCCTTTGTTAAGTGGTGGTACAGATCCTGCTCCGTTGTTGGCATCGGGTTTTAACTGGCTCAAGTCTGTACAAGTGGCAACTGCCCAGGCTCCTTCTCTGGAGGGGTTGCTGAAGCAGTGTGTGACGGCGTTGGAGCAGACGTTGACAGCGCGGTTTATCTACATTTGGGTCTTTAATCCGCAAAGTGGGTTGTTAGAGCTACAGATCGCCTCAGAGACAATGCCCCACCCCCTCTTCCCGGAGCGGATTCCGCCTGGTATCTCTATTATTGGTTTAACTGCTCAGAACCAGGAACCCTATGTTGCTGACCAACTGAGCCAAACAATTTGGGTTGCCCCGGCAGATTGGATTCGGCAGGAGTCACTCGCTGCATTTGGTGCATTTCCTTTGGTAGCTGCGGGACAGTTAATTGGGGTGTTGGCCTTTTTTAGACAGCAGCCCATGCTCCCGGACTTGCAGCAAACAGTCCAATGGGGAGCGGGAATGTTGGCTAGTGCGATCGCATTTCACCGCAGCAAAGATGCTTTGGAAAGCCGCCAGGAAACAGTTCTTTATCGCCTAGCTAGCCAGATTCAAAACTCCCTTGACCTCGACACTATCCTGGCAGTGGCGGTGCAGGAGATTCAAGATATTTTTCAAATCGATCGCTGCAATTTCCTCTGGTGCTGGACAAACCTAGAGGGCGATTCGGAAGCGGGAAGCCCGGCTCAACCGATTATTGCCATTACCCATGAAGCGAAGGCCGACACCCTTAATAGCTTGTTAGGTGAATGCTCTGTTGAGCAAGTCAGCGTCTTAGCGCAAAAGATTTTGACCCTTTCTGGCATTCACACTAGCGATGCTCGTTGCGATGACAGTTTGGATGAGCCGACTCGTCAAATGCTGGAAGCTTGGGGTTTGCAAGCCTGCCTGTTGCTACCTCTAGAAACCCGTGATGGTCAGTTAGGGGCTATCTTGTGCGGCCATACGAGCAACCAACGTCCTTGGAGTAGCGCTGAGATTGAGTTGTTGCAAGCAATTGCCGACCAGGTTGCGATCGCAATCAACCAGGCCGAGCTTCATGCCCAAACGCGTGCCTCTGCTTTTGCTGCCCAAACGCAAGCCCGTCAGCTTAGTGAAGCGTTGGATAACCTCAAACAGACCCAGACTAAGCTGATTCAGAGCGAAAAAATGTCAAGTTTGGGTCAATTAGTGGCGGGGATCGCCCATGAAATCAATAACCCCGTCAACTTTATCAGTGGTAACCTCAGCTACGCCCAAAACTATTTTCGTGACCTGACGGGGTTGGTTGAGCGCTATCAGCAACATTATCCTGACCCTCCAGCAGACATTCAGACTTACCTGGAAGACATTGATTTAGAGTTCCTGCTGGAAGATCTGGCGAAATTGCTGCACTCTATGCAGGTCGGTGCCGATCGAATTTGTCAGATTGTGCTGTCTCTGCGCAACTTCTCTCGGTTGGATGAAGCTGAACTCAAGCCTGTCAACATTCACGAAGGGCTCGACAACACGCTGCTCATTCTGCACAGCCGGCTTAAGTCCAAAGGAGAGCGGCCTGAAATCGAGGTTGTCAAGGAATACGGTGCCCTACCTCAAGTCGAGTGCTTTGCAGGTCCACTGAACCAAGTCTTTATGAACCTGTTGGGGAATGCCATCGATGCTCTCGAAGAGCAGCCCACTCCTCGACGCATTACGGTTCGCACTGAAGCCATCACTTTAGCCGTGCCTGATGCTGGAGAAATTCCCGGTGTGCGAATTTGCATTCGAGATAACGGGCCTGGCATCCCGGCAGCAGCCCAAGCTCGGTTGTTTGAGCCTTTCTTCACAACCAAACCTGTCGGTAAGGGAACTGGCCTGGGCCTTGCCATTAGTTATCAAATCATCGTAGAGCGCCACCAAGGTAGCTTGAGTTGCTTCTCCCACCCCGGAGAAGGGGCTGAATTTATCCTAGAAATTCCTACTCAGCGGCCTTCTAGTTCTTAACCACCCAGTATTGGCCTAGTTGAAGGGTGTATGTGAGGTTTAGGCAAAGTTTAATGACGTTTGATAGTAATTTGGGGTCCGCCTATTATGGCTGATGAAATCCCTCAGAAATGAGGGAAGGCTATGTGTATAAGCTCTGTGCAACAACGGCTATGGTTATTTCGAACGCTCTAATTCAATCTGCGATCGCACAAGCGCCGACCCCTCTGGAAAAAAACGGCCCAGACAACCCGTGGATGATGGCATCGGGTGGGTTATTTGTGCTGCTGGTTGGGTTGGGCGTCACTTCCTATCTTCAGTGCACCCGCTTGCAGAAGCGCCTGAAGTTTGAAGAGTACAAAAACCGTGAGTTGCAAAAGAAAGTGCAACGAGCGCTCCAAACCATTACCAAAATGGAGCGCAATCCAGACTTGATTCACTCACGAGAGTTTAACCTCGACTATCTGCGGATGCGGATGGAGGAAGAGGTGTTCCACTTTGCGATGGTTAACCAGATCAAGATAAAGGTGAAGCAGAAAATTTCTGTGGCACTGCGGCCCCAACAGGCTGAGGCAGGCTTGATTGGTGTTGCCAGTAAGCCCCGTGCTGTTGATGAAATTTTTGATGTAGAGTACGCCCTCAACGATCAACCGGGTGCTAAAAAGCGAGTGCTTTTCCGCCTTCAGATCCGTTTAGCCAAACTGCCCACTCAGGCTACCTCAGCCACCATTAGCCAGCTGATTGAGTGTGTAGAAACCTTCCTAGGCCCAGATGGTGAGGACCAAACCTGGCAGCCCACCATTCAGGGCCGAATCGCTTATATGCACTGGGATCAAAAAGCAAAGCCTACGCCTTTGCTTGTGATTGAGCAATCGAGTGAAGGGGTTAACGTTACGCTCCGCAGTAAAAACCGCATGGAAACTGCTTCATAGGGCCGCTACGACGAAGAAGATGAATTGCGAATATGAGGCAGCGGAAGGAGAAGGTTAAGCCTTTGCTGTCCTCGTCTTCTCCAGTCCGCAGTGAACCAGTCTTTTACGGGCTCTAGGCGCTAGCTCATCCCATAGGTGCAGAGGTGAGTTCACCTGTAGAACAGGTTTCTTCTGAGCGAGCGGCCCGAGCCTCCGCCATGTCAGAAATCGCTGCATCCAGAATTTGCTCTCGTAGATCGGGAATTACCGCCAAGGCCCGCGTCCAGTCTGGAATCTGGGTGCCTGTGGGGTCACTTAGGTATTGTTCGCCAGTTTGAAGGATGACCTGTTCAAAGCACTCCAAGGTCACCTCTTCCTCATGCCGATCAAACTGTAGGCCGTTGAAGCGAGCATCGACAAAGAACTGACGCGCTAAATTCTGCGCTTCTCGACGATACTTCACTCGCAGAGCCCGAATGTGGTCGCTCCCGATAACCACCTGCTCTGTCTCGGTTAGCGTCCGCAGAATGGATTGCAGAATGTCTCGACACATCTTTTGCAGGCCCTTATCGACGGATGTGCCGATGGCTTGGTGCTTGTGCTCAAACACACCCAAATCCACCTGTGCAATGCGCTTCAAAGCGACGTTGCGGTAGACCTCAGCCAGTAGACCCACCTCTAACCCCCAATTAGCCGGAATGCGGGTAGTCAGGGCCAAGTCACTGGTTAAGGCAAACTCGCCTGAGAGGGGGTAGCGGTAAGCATCTAGGTAACGCAAGTAGTCCCGGTAGCCAAACAACTCCATGAGCGAGGTAATGAGAGGTGTGACAAAGAGGCGTGTCACTCGTCCGTGGAAACTGCGGGGCTCACTGCCCAACCGAGCGTAGTAGGCTTTGCTGAAGGCAATGCCAAACTCTCGTTCCAACAGAGGGTAGAGCAGCTTAAGCGGATAGGAGCGATCGTAGGTTGTGATATCGGCGTCGTGAAGTGCGATCGCAACCGCATCCAATGAAGCAACCCCTAGTCCCATCCACACAGCCCGCCCCTTACCGCGAAACTGTAGAAGGTTGAGTCCTTTCTCCTTAAGGGTTTCGAGAATGTGGGTAATTCTAGGGCCGTTTTCCCAGAGCACAAACGTCGGCTGCGGCAACGGCTCAAAAAACTCGACTGCCTTGACGTACTGCTCCCAAGTTTCAGCGTAAAGGCAAATAATGACGTTATTAACAAAGGCACACTGGCTAAGGTGATCTCGGATGAGTGTGAGGGCTGGACGTTCAAGCTCTTCGTAGAGTGAGGGGATTAGAACCGCTGTGGGCTGGGTTTGGCTCAGTTCCGTTAGCCTCGCCTCTAGCTGAGTCAAATCAGAACTCAAATCATGAATGGTTGTGATGAGTTCCTGTTTAAAGTCCATATAGATGTGTCCCCTAACTTTTACCCCATCATAGGGACATCCTGGCTGCTTCAGATGTTTGAACCGCTACTTAAGCAGTCAACCACAAGCCAATCCAAAAGAATTATGTGCTTCCAGGCGGGAAACCCAACTTAGAGCAGATAAAAACACTGGGTTCTCTGAGCCAGATCGACTCAGAGAACCCAGTGAAAATATCTTAGAAAATCAGGTCGCTAGCAGTGATACACGGCTTTGCTACTTCAGCCATCCCTTTAATCGGGCTGCCACTTGGGGACGACGAAGCTTCCGCATGGCTTTAGTTTGAATCTGGCGAACCCGCTCCCGAGACAAGTTAAACATGCCCCCCACTTCTTCTAAAGTATGAGTTTCGCCAGTAGCTAGCCCATAGCGTAGGGTGATGATGTCTTTTTCGCGTTCAGTTAACACTTCCGCCAGGACATTAGAAATTTCCTGACGCATCATCGTCTCGCTGATTTTAGATTCGGGAGACTGGGTGTTGCTATCTTCAAGCAGCTCCATTAACTCCGTATCTTCGCCTTTCCCAACTCGGTGATTAAGGGAAAGAGAACGTCGTCGAACCTGCTGCAAACTACGCAACTGTTCAACAGTAACATCGAGAGATTCAGCTAACTCTTGCTCAGTCGGGTTACGGTTGAGTTCCCGCCGCAGATCGCGATGAGCTTTCTTTAGCTTGTTGAGCTTTTCAACAATGTGAATGGGCAGGCGAATAGTGCGGGCATCGTTAGCAATAGTACGGGTAATGCCCTGACGAATCCACCAGTAAGCGTAGGTGGAGAATTTGTATCCCTTATCGGGATCGAATTTCTCCGTTGCTCGGTTCAATCCCAATGCCCCTTCCTGAATAAGATCTAGAAAGGGAACCCCTCGGTTTAGATAGCGTTTCGCAATAGAAACAACTAACCGTAAGTTGGAGCGAATCATTCGTCGCTTAGCCGAGCGTCCCTGGTGTAGCTTTTGGCTAAACAAGGATTCAGTTATATTTAGTCGGGCTGCAAGGTCTGCTCTCGTGGGGAGGCGACCCAGTTCCCTCCTCAGCTTTTCCTTTAGATCCTCAACCTGGCTAACGAAGCGCACTTGACGGGCCAGTTCGATCTCCTCACTGGGCTTGAGTAGGGGATAGCGTGCCATCTCTTTAAAGAAGGCACCAACAGCGTCGTCAGTGAGCGTTTTGCTGTACCCTGTGAATCCAATATTGGCTAGTTCATCGGATGAAGAAAACTTGGCCAACACTTCTTTATCTTCATCCCACTGAGCTGATTCAGCTTCAGCATCATGGTCAGCCCCAGTGAAGTTTACCTCTGCTCCAGAGAGAACAGCGGACAATTCTGCCGGACTGATATCGGGCCAGTCGATCGGACTTTCTGAACCAGGGTTGAAAACAGCAGTCATAGAAGTTGAGAGGTCTTTGCCCTACAAGTTGTAAGCACATATATCGGATTGCCTACACTATAGCAACCCCCTTTGGAAAATTCGTCTTCAAAGCTTCAAATTTCAAACCCTCAATCCCTTGCATAGAAGCTTTTTCTGCTCAATGTAAAATTTCGTTGGCTTTCTTGCGCAGTGTAACGGCTGTAACTTATCTCACTGCAAGTATGCAAGAAGTCTTAAGGCCTTCCATACTTTTCGCCGATAGAATGCTGTTGCTCAATGGCCCTATGAAATCATCACAAATACCACAACACCAAGTAGCTCCCTCAAAATATCAAGGGAACTTTAAGGACTGCTTAAGGCATCTCCTACTTGAGGAAATGGTGAGTGATTGATGCCTTTCTATTTACTCTCTATTTAGTAGTTAGGGAATGGGTTCATTAAAAGTAAGCGCAGTTTACAGTAACTCCTTCTTTAGATAGATTTAATTTTTTCTACTTTGGTAAGCAGCTTGGATACGGTTGATGGAATTGCTGACGATGACTCCTAGTCTTAATTGAGTGTTCTTGGTTAAAGCTTCACAGGCGGTGGCTTGGAGAGGTGAACTCAGGAAGTTCAGGCATGAGTTGATGTCATCTTGCCAACTCCGCGTCAGTTATAGCCTATAAAGCTTGAGTTTGAAAGGTTAATTTCTTAAAAAAGACCCAATGGTTGGCTTGAACTTGGAGAGGTTGATCGGAGGTCAGCCCAGCCGAAAAAAACTCTAGACTGATAGGGATTGCTCAAGAGAGGGGCCGTGGCTGACGGGGGCACTGCAGATATTACTGACCAGCAGTGGGTAGAAGTCTTGGTGGATTGTCCAGGCGCACAGGGTTTATATACCTATGGCGTGCCGCCCGATTTAGAAGTGCAACCGGGAGACATTCTCAGCGTTCCGTTTGGACCTCAGCAGGTCGGTGCGATCGCACTTCGGCTCTCTGCCCATCTTCCTGAAACAGTGGCCGTTGAGCAAATCCGCCTGGTAGACGGTATTCTCAACCGCCGCTTCTTTTCACCGACGTATTGGGTCTTATTGGAGCGGGTGGCTCACTACTATCAGACGCCGTTGATCCAGGTGATTCGCACTGCCTTACCACCAGGGCTGCTAGCGCGATCGCAACGACGGGTGCGTCTCTGCCCTGAAGGGATACCGCCCGATGCGGCTGCTTTTGTCGGCCCCGTTGCGGCTACTCTGCTTGCCCATTTACAAAAGGCTCCCGATGGCAGCTACACCTGGCAGCACTTGCAGAAGCTTAGCAATGGCAACCGTCGTGCCCTGCAACAATTGCTCAGCCGAGGTTGGGTAGAAAGCTACATTACCCCACCCAACCCACCTCGACCCAAGCAGCGTCAGGCTGTGACAGTGCTCCTTTCTAGCCCGGATGCTAGCCTCACCTCTCGGCAGCAAGAAATTCTTGCTGTGTTGAAACGGCAGGGCGGCGATCTTTGGCTCAATGAAGCTCTGCAACTGTGCCAAACCAGCAGTAGCACCCTAAAGCGACTTGCTGCCAGTGGTCATCTCCTAATAGAGTCGCGAGAGGTGCTGCGCAACTCTACAGATGCTTTAGATCTGACGCCAGACCAGCCTAAGGTCCTTACAGCTGATCAGCAACGCGCCCTAGACGTGCTGAATCAGCAGACCGCCTTTAGCCAGGTCTTGCTGCATGGGGTAACTGGGTCAGGCAAAACTGAGGTGTATTTGCAAGCGATCGCACCCCGCCTCGCTGCTGGCGACTCGGTGCTGGTGTTGGTGCCCGAAATTGGTCTGACCCCCCAACTCACCGACCGCTTTCGCCGCCGCTTTGGCAACCAGGTCTGTGTCTATCACAGTGCCCTTTCCGAGGGCGAACGCTATGATACCTGGCGGCAAATGTTGAGTGGTGTACCCCAGGTGGTGATTGGCACCCGTTCTGCCATCTTTGCTCCTTTACCCAAGCTTGGCCTACTCATTCTCGACGAAGAACACGACAGCAGCTTCAAGCAGGACCTCCCTGCTCCCTGCTACCATGCCCGCACCGTGGCTCAGTGGCGGGCTCAGCTAGAAGACTGTCCATTGGTGTTGGGGTCGGCAACCCCTTCTCTGGAAACCTGGATTGCTTGCCGAGGTAATGCCCTAGCGGATGAGGAAGCCTGTAATCCTATCGAGTTCTCGTCTCCGCTTCCTCCTTCCTCCCTCTATTTATCCCTCCCCCAGCGTGTCCATGCTCGGCCTCATCCCCCCGTTCAGGTAGTGGACATGCGCCAGGAGTTGCAGGATGGCAACCGCAGCATTTTCAGCCGTCCTCTGCAAGCGGCACTCCGGCAGATGAAGGCTGAGGGCAACCAGGGACTTTTGTTTATTCATCGACGGGGGCACAGCAGCTTTGTCTCCTGCCGCAGTTGTGGTCATGTGATGATGTGTCCCCACTGTGATGTGTCGCTCTCGTATCACCAGCCCACGCCGGAGGGAGCAACATCGTTGCAGTGTCACTACTGTGGGTTTGTGCGATCGCACCCCCGCAACTGCCCAGAGTGCGCCTCGCCCTACCTGAAACACTTCGGCAGCGGCACCCAGCGGGTTGTCAATGCCGTGGCTGAGCTGTTTCCTGATTTGAGCTGCATTCGTTTCGACAGCGACACCACCCGCACTAAAGGGTCACATCGCACCCTGCTGACCCGCTTTGCCGAGGGCGGAGCCGATCTTTTAGTGGGAACTCAAATGTTGACCAAGGGCATCGATCTGCCTCAGGTCACGCTGGTAGGCATTGTCGCTGCCGATGGTCTTCTCTACATGCCCGACTACTGGGCCAGCGAACGGGCCTTTCAATTGCTGACTCAGGTTGCGGGCCGAGCGGGCCGAGGCGACCAACCCGGACAAGTCATTCTTCAGACCTACACTCCAGAACACCCAGTAGTTGAGGCCGTCCAGCAGCAGACTTACCAGTCCTTTATCGAAGCGGAATGGGCCCAGCGCAAGGTGTTAGCCTATCCTCCAGCGGGCAGACTGGTGTTGATAAAGCTTTCCAGTCCTGATCCCGATGCTGTGCAAAAAGCCGCTTATCAAGCTGCCGAACAGCTCAAAATCATCCTTGCTGACAAACCCGAATGCGAAATCATGGGGCCTGCCCCAGCTCCCATCCTACGGGTAGCTCGGCGCTATCGATGGCAACTGCTTTTGAAGTACCTTTCCAATCAGCCTCTTCCTGCTCTGACGGCTCTAAAGCAAAACACCCCGCCCAGCGTCAGCCTTACCCTCGATATTGATCCGTTGAACTTGTCTTGATCAGGGTCATTCAAGTGATCAGCCACCGCACCAGACTGAGTAGGGCTAAATGCCCTGGATAAAAGCCATAAAACCATCGGGCTTTTGCGCCACGTTCGCCGTTTGCCCAAGCAAAAAATACGGGGGTGACTACCGCTGGAAGCTGGAAGGAGCCTGCTTGCCAAACCCACACCAGATGAAACCCTACCCAAAGCAGCCACCCAACAATCGGGGGTCGAAAGTAGCGAATTATGAGTACTAGAGCAATGCCATAGCTGCCGTAATTGATGTTGAGCAATTCTGTCAACGCTGCCCCGGCCAGCCAAATAGGAACCTGGAACCAGGTCTGGTTTCGCGCTAACCGGAGACAAACTAGCCCTACTAACAGTTGAAAGAGGATGTTGAGATCGGTTACGCCAAAAGTTAATTGATAGATCGGCTGTGAAACTAACCCCAAGAGTCCTAGCCTCAACCCATAGCGCCAAACGTTGCGGGTGTGAGCTTCCCCCTGAACTAGCAGCCAGATAAATAGCGGAAAGCTGACCCGCCCCACTGCCCGAAACCAGTCAGTGTCGGGATAAAAGACTGCACCGATGTGATCAATCAGCATCGTTACAGCGGCAATCAGCTTGAGGTGATAGTTGGTTAGCCCTGTCATGGATGGATTGTAAAAGGCTTTTCAATCCAAATGGCAAAAAAAGAGACGCTGCATAGCAACGTCTCACACTGTTTTGGAGTTGTCAGTCAACACTGTGCCCGACATTGTTTGTCGAATACTGCTCATCTCATCAAATTAGGCGACGGGTACCCGGTCTAGATTCTGCTGAATCAGGTCACGGTACTGGCTCTTTTGCTTCATGCCACGAAACTCACCCACGATGGCCTTATTTTTGAAGAACTGTACAGTGGGTGTACCTGTTACCCCAGCAGATTCGGCAATATCCGGGTCTTCGGTAATGTCGATTTCGACATAGTGCACCCGGCCTTCAAACTCATCCACCACCTTGCTGAGAATGGGTTTGAGGGTATGACAGGGGCCGCAAGTCGGTGAGGCGTATTTGACGATGATCAAGCGATCGCTTTCGTGGTAGAGCTTCCTTAGAGCATAGCCACCAACATGGCGAGTAGTGCCGGGGTCAAAGTCTGCCGCCTGCTTGTACTCAGCGGTTTTGCCCTCTTCAGTGGGTTTCTCTGAGGCTTCCGTTTGATGAAATTCCTGAACCAGGTCGTTACTAGTCAGCCAGCGCTCTGCAAGTAGCGCTGCCATACACCCTGTTCCAGCAGCAGTAATGGCCTGCCGATACTCGTGATCTTGGACATCTCCTGCCGCAAAGACCCCTTCAACGCTGGTAGCAACTGTGCCCGGTTTCACCTTGATGTAGCCTATCTCGTCTAGCTCAAGCTGCCCTCGAAATAGTTGGGTGTTGGGGGTGTGACCGATGGCGTAGAAGAGACCCCGCACAGGCAACTTACTTTCCTCGCCTGTTTGAGTATTGCGAATCACTAGACCTTTCATCAGGTCGTCACCAAAGGCATCAACGGCTTCTGAGTGCCAATGGACTGTGATTTTAGGATTTTTCAGAACCCGGTCCTGCATGGCTTTACTCGCCCGCATTTTGTCGCTGCGCACCAGTAGATGCACATGGGAGCCGTACTTAGTGAGGTATACGGCCTCTTCAGCCGCAGAGTCGCCTCCGCCAATGACCGCTAATTCTTCATTCTTGAAAATAGGCGTTGCTCCGTCACAAATGGCGCAGGCAGAGATACCTCTATTCCAAAACTCTGCTTCTGAGGGCAGGCCTAACCGTCGAGCGGTCGCTCCAGTGGCAATCACTAGACTGTGGGCACGCACTTCTCGTTCTTCTGAGCGTACGACAAAGGGACGCTGATTCAGATCGACCGAAATCACATCCTCGGTCACCATTTCGGTGCCCCAACGCAATGCTTGGGCTTTCATCTGATCCATCAACTGCGGCCCAGTAACGCCGTCGGGAAACCCCGGAAAGTTTTCGACTTCGGTGGTCGTCATTAACTGTCCACCAGGCAGCCCGCCCGCTTGATAACCCTCAAACATAAAAGGCTTTAAGTTAGCCCGTGCTGCGTAGATCGCAGCAGTATAGCCAGCTGGGCCTGACCCAATAATGACAAGATTTTCTACCGCTGAACTTGCCATGAAATGGAAATGAACTCATAACGACTACGGGTAGTATAGCCTATTTTCAGGCGAATGCATCCGTAATGTCCGCAGTAACGTTTTGCCTGTGGGAATGAGTTTTGAGTGAGGGGTGATGGCCGATAGGTGAATGCAGGGAATTCTAGGAAGGATCGGCCTGGCAGCGAGAGATTGAGAACCTATCGTTTTTGGTCGCTTGGGGATCGCTTGTGAAGATCCTCTGTTAGTGTAGGGCGCATCATCTAGCTGTATTCGGTTTGAGGTCTGGGTGCTAGAGCATCCAGTTAAGCAACTGCATGTCAAAAATTTCTTCTGCGTGGGTTTGTGCTGTCTTGATGGCGGCAGGTGTATTGGGAGAAACGGGGTTGATGGCTCAGCCTAGCTGGGCAAAGTTGCCTTCTGCCGCTGAGGCAAGCCGATTGGATACCATTACGCCCAGCCTAGGACAGTGGGCAACTCAGATTGCTAGGCTATCTTTAGCAACCAAGCCGTTGTGGGCAGATAGCAAGTCTGATAAGACTCCCAACAGCGAGAATACTCCAGCTCCATCTCTGTCTGCTCCTCTCTCTGACCCAGCCTTGCCCTCGACAACTCAGCCTCAGATTAGGTTGCCTTTGCCGCCCCGTGGGGTTGTTCCTGAAGCGCTTGACCCTGCTGAACAGGTGGCTCCGTCATTAATTGATCTAGAGGCTACAAACCAACCCATCGGCCCGGTAGCTGCCTTGGCAATGCGGCAGGAACTCAATAATTTAATGGGCCGATTTGAAAGCGCTTTGCTCATGGCTGAGTCTGCGACACTTCCAACTCAAGTAGCCCAGGCTGAGCCGTTACTAAAGGCAGAAACCGAGCCGGGAAACCCTGGAGGAAACACTCTGCATCCTGTTTTGCTCGAAGCTCGGCAGTTGATGTCTGATTGGGACGGGCTGATGGAGCGGCGAGAATATGCGATCGCACGTCAGCGCTGGCGGCGCGTTCGCCAATCCCTCTGGGATAACTTCCCCACCGATCGACCTGCTGCTCAGGCCGAGATTCGGGCCGTTTGGCTGGATCGTGGCACGATTGTGAAAGCAGGGTCACGAGAAGGTCTAGCCCAAGTATTTGACCGAATGGCCGCAGCTGGCGTCAATACGGTGTTTTTTGAAACCGTCAACGCGGGCTACCCCATCTACCCCAGCAAAGTTGCACCCTACCGCAACCCCCTCATTCGGCGCTGGGATCCGCTTAAGGAAGCGGTGAGCCTGGCCCACGCTCGGGGCATGACCATCCATGCCTGGATCTGGACCTTTGCTGCAGGCAACCAAGTACACAACACGCTGCTCAATCTGCCGCCTGACTATCCAGGCCCCTTGCTGGCGTTGCATCCAGATTGGGCTGGATATGACAACCGGGGAAATGTTGTGCCGCCTGGGCAGGGCAAGCCCTTTCTCGACCCAGCCAATCAAGAAGTCCGTAGCTATCTATTGCGGCTGATCTCAGAAGTCATTACTAACTACGATGTAGACGGCCTTCAGCTCGACTACATTCGCTATCCTTTCCAGGATCCGGGAGCAGGGCGTACCTATGGGTATGGTACCGCTGCTCGCTGGCGCTTCCGGGCGATGACGGGGGTTGATCCGTTGGAGCTGGCGACTGCGCCCAGCCGAAATGCTCCTGAGGCCCAACAGATTTGGCACCGGCAGATGTGGGCCCGCTGGACAGAGTTTCGTATTCAGCAGGTTACCTCCTTTGTTCAGGAAGTGTCTTTGATGGCTCGACGGCAGCGCCCTGATCTAGTGCTGTCCACAGCCGTATTTGCCAGACCTGAACAAGAGCGACTCCAGAAAATTCAGCAGGACTGGGGCACTTGGGCTCGGCAGGGCTACGTGGATTGGATTGTTCTGATGAGCTACGCCGAGGATACGAACCGCTTTGAGCAGCTCATCGGACCCTGGTTAACCGCTAATGACTTTGGTTCAACCCTGATTATTCCGGGAATTCGGCTGCTGAACCTCCCCCAATCTGCGGCTTTGGATCAAATTCTGCTAGCTCGTGACCTGCCTACGCCGGGCTATGCCCTCTTTGCGGCTACAGACCTGAACTCGGCACTGGAGGAGATGCTGCACCGGACCCAGGGCCGCACCCTGGCACTACCGCCTAAGACCCCTAAACAAGCCTCTTTCCAAATGGCTCATGAGCGCTACCAAGCCCTACAGCGCGAGTGGAATTTACTGCTCAACAATCGTCAACTTTGGATAGAGCAGCCTGTCTTGACCCGTTGGACGGCAGAAGTTAATCACTTAGGGGAAGATTTGGCAGCTTTGGCCGAGAATCCCTCTGCTCGCCGCCTCCAATCTGCCCAAACTCGCCTAGAGTCTGTCCGCAACACGCTGGATAATCGAGTATTGGTTCAAACAGCAAACGGTAGTTACCGAGTGCAAACCTGGCGCTATCGCCTGACCACTATTGAACAATTGCTGAATTACGGCGAAAAGGCTCAACAATAAGAGAAGAGTCTGCAAAAATTAGCGGATTGGGTGTCATCTGTCTGTAGTTATAGATAGATTGGGATTCATCACTTCTTACTCAAAGAAGCGGTTGCCGACATTTGGCTTTGGGGTAACGCTATTTGGGCATGGCAAAAAGCGCAATTGATATTCTCTGGGTTTTGGTCTGCGCCAGTTTGGTATTTGTGATGCAGGCAGGGTTCCTCTGTCTCGAAGCTGGGTCGACTCGTAGCAAAAATAACATCAACGTTGCCGTCAAAAACTTTGCCGACTTTGGGGTTTCAGTGCTGTGTTTTTGGCTGTTTGGCTATGCCCTGATGTTTGGTGACAGCTTTCGGGGTTGGGTTGGCACTAGCCAATGGCTGCCTGATGTGGGCCAGGGAACGGGTTGGCTGGTGGTGTTTTTCCTGTTTCAGGTCATGTTTTGCGGCACTTCAGTCACGATTGTGTCGGGAGCAGTGGCTGAGCGCATGCGCTTTAGCGGCTACATGATCATCACTCTCTTGCTGTCAGGGTTGATTTACCCCGTGTTTGGTCATTGGGCTTGGAACGGCCTAAATTCAGGGCAACCGACAGGGTGGCTGGGGCAGCAGGGCTTTATTGACTTTGCGGGATCAACTGTTGTTCATAGCGTTGGCGGCTGGGTGTCGCTGGCTTGTGTGCTGGTGCTGGGGCCTCGCATCGGTCGGTTTTCCCGCAAGCGCAGACGGTCCTTAATGCCGGGCTACGACTTGCCCTTGTCGGTGCTGGGGGCGATGTTGCTCTGGTTTGGCTGGTTTGGTTTCAATGGAGGCAGTGTGCTGGCGCTGGATGCAACGGTGCCGGGTGTGCTGGCAAATACAGTCTTGGCAGGGTCAGCCGGTATGGTCACGCCCATGCTGCTCAATTTGCCTCGGGGGCGACGCTTACCAGTTCCTGCTGTTGTAAATGGATCGCTGGCTGGCCTAGTTGCGATTACGGCCAATTGTCATGTTGTTCATGCGTCTGCTGCGATCGCAATTGGGGCGATTGGATGTGCGGTGATGCTGCTGTGCGATCGCACTTTGGAGGCTTTGCGGATTGACGATGCCGTGGGGGCAATTCCGGTCCACTTGGCTGCGGGCATCTGGGGCACGCTAGCTGTAGCACTGTTCGGAGATCTTAATCTGATTGACACGGGGCTCTCCCGCATGGCCCAGCTTCAGGTGCAGGTGCAAGGCATCTTGGCCGCGGGTATCTGGTCTTTTGGCATTGCTTATCTGTTTCTGGTACAGCTTAATCAGGTGTACCCGATACGGGTAACGCGCAAGCAGGAACACATTGGCCTCAACATTTCTGAGCATGGTGCGACCAACGACTTGATCGACTTGTTCACGGTAATGCGGCGGCAAGAGCGAACGGGCGATCTAAGCTTGCGGGCTCCGGTTGAACCCTTTACATCCGTTGGTCAAGTCGCAGCTCGCTACAACCGAGTGATTGGAGCACTGGAAAGTGCGATCGCAAGCACCGAGGCCATCATCCAGAATGCAATTGAAGCCATTGTTGTGGTCTCCCGGCAGTCCTTGACCATTCAGTCCGTGAATCCGGCAGTGAGCAAGCTGTTTGGTCTGTCAGAGGCGCAGGTGTGTGGTCAGCCCATTACCTTACTGGCTGGAATCAGTGAGAGCGATTCCCCGGTATCTTCCCTCGGCCCTATGTATCAACTGCTAGCCCGAGCCAGTGCTGAGGGCACCCCCTACGAGCTCGTCGGCAAGCGCCGTAGTGGAGGAATGTTTCCGCTGGAGGCCACGGTGGCTGAAACGCAAACTCATCAAGAGAGCTGCTATACCCTCATCTTGCGTGATATTACTTTGCGTAAGCAGGCTGAAGAAGCGCTGCAAGAGGCTGCGGTCAAAGATGAGAAGTCGCGTCAGCTAGAGCAAGCGCTCAAGGATTTGCAGCAGGCTCAGATACATCTTGTCCACAGCGAAAAGATGTCAAGCCTGGGTCAGTTGGTGGCTGGGGTCGCGCATGAAATCAATAACCCCGTCAACTTCATCTATGGCAACCTGAGTCATGCGGAGCGGTATGTGACGGATCTGCTAGCTGTGATTCAGGCGTATCAGGGCGAATACCCAGAAGCCTCCAACGAAATTGAGCATCTGCTGACCGAAGTCGATCTCAACTACGTTCGTAAGGATTTGCCCAAGCTATTGTTGTCTATGCGTAGCGGCACTGAGCGCATTACCGAGATTGTCAAATCCTTGCGAGATTTTTCCCGCTTGGGCGGAGCTGAACTCAAGAGCGTAGATCTTCACCAAGGCATTGAGAGTACGTTGATGATTTTGGCCAGTCGGCTACGGGAAACGGATTGGCGACCTGCCATTACAGTGGACCGACAATACGGCGACCTGCCTAAGGTGGAGTGCTACGCCAGCCAGCTCAATCAGGTCTTTATGAACCTGCTCACCAATGCGATCGATGCCATTGATGAGAAATCCCAGGCTTTGTCATCCAAGTCTTCCAACTGGGTGCCGCAAATAATGTTGGTGACCCACCTTACGCCTGCTAATACCGTGCAAATTCAGGTGGCAGACAATGGGGTTGGTATTCCACCTGAGGTGCAACGGCGCATTCTAGATCCATTCTTCACAACTAAGCCAGTTGGCAAGGGGACTGGACTGGGTATGTCGATCAGTTACCAAATCGTGGTGGATCGGCACCACGGCAACCTAAAGTGTATTTCCACTCCTGGTCAGGGGACTCAGTTTTTAGTTGAAATTCCGCTGTGGCAAACCCCCGCGCCTGTACCAGCTGGTAAAGCAGAAGGGCTGGTTTAGGGGAGATACTTTATCCTGCTAGAAAGGGCACTTTAGCCCCTGAAACGGTGCATTTTTCTTGAGAAATGTACTTGATCGGCTGCCCTGCTATCTTCCCGATGTCTGCCCCTATGTCTAACGATGTTCCAGAGTTAGTGATTGAGGCTGGCCGTACTGAAGCTCAGTACTGGCGAGACCTATGGCGTTACCGAGAACTGTTTTACTTCTTGGCTTGGCGCGATATTTTAGTGCGCTACAAGCAGACGGCCATTGGTGTTGCTTGGGCGCTGATTCGTCCTTTTCTGACGATGATTGTCTTTACTGTCGTCTTTGGTAAGTTGGCAAATTTGCCTTCTGAAGGCAACGCGCCCTATCCCATTCTGGTGTTTGCGGCGATGTTGCCGTGGCAATTTTTTGCCAATGCGCTGTCTGAGTGCAGCAACAGTTTGATCAACAATGCCAACTTAATCTCGAAGGTTTACTTTCCCCGATTGGTAGTGCCCACCAGTGCTGTGATTGTCAGCTTTGTAGACTTTCTCATCTCTGGCATTATCTTGCTGGGATTGATGGCTTGGTACAACGCGGTGCCCTCTTGGCGGATTCTGACGCTGCCTTTGTTCATTGGGGTGGCCTTTGCTGCGGCGATGGGGGCAGGGCTTTGGTTGGCGGCGTTGAATGTGCAGTATCGGGACTTTCGCTATGTGGTGCCGTTTTTGGTGCAGTTTGGCCTCTACATTTCTCCAGTCGGCTTTAGCAGCACTATTGTGCCGGAGCGCTGGCGGTTGCTTTACTCGCTCAATCCGATGGTTGGGGTGATTGATGGCTTTCGTTGGGCCATTATTGGAGGGCAGGTGCAGCTCTATTGGCCTGGTTTTTTGATATCGCTGTTGCTGGTAGTCGTGCTCCTGGTTACGGGCATTTTGTACTTCCGGCGTATGGAGCGTACCTTTGCTGATGTGATCTAACGACTAGGTTTTATTACTGGGTCTTACTGATGAAAAAAGCACTTATCTGTGGAATTTCGGGTCAGGATGGGGCTTATTTAGCGAAGCTGCTTCTGGAGAAGGGCTACAGTGTGTGCGGCACCTCGCGGGATGCTCAAATGTCGTCTTTCCGCAATTTGGTGCAGTTGGGCATTTGCGATCGCATCAAGCTAGCGTCTATGGCGCTGACAGACTTTCGCAGTGTGTTGCAGGTGTTGAGCCGAGTTGATCCGGATGAAATTTACAACTTGGCGGGTCAAAGCTCAGTGGGGTTGTCTTTTGAGCAGCCGGTAGAAACGCTAGAGAGCATTGCAACGGGAACGTTGAACTTGCTAGAGGCGATTCGCTTTTTAGATAAGCCGATTCGGTTTTATAACGCTGGCTCTAGTGAGTGCTTTGGCAATACCTACGGGGAAGCGGCGGATGAGAGCACTCCGTTTCGGCCTCGTAGTCCCTATGGGGTGGCTAAGGCGACGGCCTTTTGGGAGGTGGCTAACTATCGGGAGGCCTACGGGGTTTTTGCGTGCTCTGGAATCCTGTTTAACCATGAGTCGCCGCTGCGGCCTGAGCGGTTTGTGACCCAAAAGATTGTGGCGACCGCTTGTCGCATTGCTGCTGGCAGTCAGGAGAAGCTGTGCCTGGGCAATACTGAGATTGAGCGGGATTGGGGCTGGGCTCCGGAGTATGTCGAGGCCATGTGGCGGATGTTGCAGCAGGATGCGCCGGATGACTATGTAATTGCAACAGGGGCTTCCTACAAACTAGAAACGTTTGTCGAGCAGGCGTTTGCGGCGGTTGATTTGGACTGGCAGGAGCATGTCACGATAGACAAGAGCCTTTTTCGCCCAACGGAGATTGCACGGGGTCAGGGGAATCCGGCTAAGGCGAGGGCTAAGTTGGGTTGGCAGGCCCAGTTTCAAATGCCGGATGTGGCGCGGATGATGGTGGAGGCGAAACGGGTAGTGAGCTAATGGCGAGGGAGGGGGTGCGATACGTGGAACAAGAACTCACGGTCTACAAGGTAGGTGGATCGCTCAAACAGTTAGCGACGGCGGAAGCCCTGTTATGGCAAGGCAAGTGGAGGCGGCTATAGCCTTAGTTGCGGACTGCCAGCGCAGGCAGGCCCGTGACTTTGAATCTTATCTGGCAAACATCGCGCTCGCATTGTGAACTATAAGTTCTATCAGGCTGAGCAGTTCTGCTCGATTGGGTCAGGAGCGGTCGAATCCGCAGTCAAGCAAATTGGTCGCCGGTTCTATATTTCCGGGACCTTTGGAATACTGCATCTGTTAATGTGGTGTTGAGGCTGCGCTGCGTCTACCTCAATGC
>DATNQF010000242.1:0-125255 GCA_036702855.1 Trichocoleus sp.
GCGGAAAACGTACATGAAGGAGCATGATATCAAGCCTTCGGCTCAGCTTACTGTGATTGAGGGCTTCCTTGAAGCAATCAATCACACTGCTGATCCCACTGTGTTAGATCAGGCGTGTAGCTTCCTTGAGGATGCGAACAACGGGCTAGGAGTGCCATATCTCCTAGCGCATAAGTTCGTGACCGAGAATCACATGCTTGGTTTGACTGCTGGTGCAGTTGCAACTAAGGAACTGTGTACCGAGGAAGAGGCTATCAAAGCGGCTCCTATCGTTTGGCAAAAGCTTGTGGGCGACCATAAGCGTAAGGCAGGCGATCAGTTGGGCTTGTCAGGGAATTATATGCCTCGCTTCGCTGATCCCTCAGACAAGCAGCCTAAACCTGAGAACGTGCCCGATGCCTCTGGCAAGGAAACTCAGGTGATTGATCAGGCTGAAGCTGAGCGATTGCTGAAAGTTACTCGGATTGGAGAGGCCAAAGCGCTAGGGATCAAGGCTAACAAGTCTTGGTCAATCGAGCGCATTGATAAGGCCATTGCTAAGAAAAAGGATGACAACGCCAAGATCGCTGCGGCTCAAGCTGAAGCTGCGGCGGCTGAAGCTGCGTCTGTAGAAGTTGCTGATCAAGCGGTTGAACCCGTTAAATCGGCTGATCCTGATTCCAAATTCTAATTCCATTCGTTCGTAATTTCTGGCATCTAGCGGCGGTCGAGACTCGTTAAGCAAAGGAGAGATCAGAGTCATGACCCGTGGCAATTCTTCTGAAGAGTTTACGCTGGCTAACAACCGTAAGAGCATTGCTGCTATCCATAGACAGCAGCAAGCGCTTGAGCAATTGCAAGTCAATCGTAAAAAAGAGGCTCTAGAAATAACCTCTGCCACAGTCTTGAAGCCAAACAAGCCGACTAGAGATCAGGCACCCTACACAAGGGGTTGCAAGAAAACTAAGTCGAAAATGAACTCTGGCGGGAAGCACCCTGAATCAGGCTCGACTACAACTTTGTGTAAGCGGCCTATTCGGGACGATATTGCTTTTCAATCCCGTCCATTTGAGTCTAAGGATCAACCTTGGCGCTTACGCATCCAAGGTAATCATCTGCTGTATTGCAATCAGGCAAAACAGCAGACTGTGACCATTGCTAGGTTTGTGCTGAGAGACTTTGTGGAAGAGGGTGAGTTGCGTGTCCCCTGTATGGAATGGCTGGTAGATCCGAGTGACTACCATCCTGAATTGCAGCAACGCGCAATTGACTTTTTAGGGCTAGAACCGGGACTCGACAAGTCGTTCGACCGCTTACCGGCTGAACGACGATCTCTAGTTGAGCATAAATCCGCTCAACAAAGAGAGATACAGCGTCGAGCGGCCAAACGTGCCAAAAGTGCGGCACGTCCTGGCAAGCGGGAACGTGCTGCCATGCAAGCTAGAGCTAAAAAGGGTAAAACGCTCGATCTCAGAAATGCTGACATCCCTATCAGGATTGTTCAGACATCTGGGAAAACGCCCAAAACACGATGACATCTAGAAAGCAGCCTACGGGCTGCTTTTTTTGTGGCTGCCATAGGGCAGCCCTGGTTAGGTGTGCGAACAGATCAGTTACTCACTAAGGAAAGATCCCATGTTCAAAAATCTGCTTCCCCGTTCGGGTGCTGCCGTAACAGCGCTGATTGGTGGCATCGGTGTTGTGGTCAGCGAGATCGCTGGTCTGGCGATCTTAGGCTGCTACGCCATCTATTACGGCTGGCGACCATTCGGTTAAAGCCTGCTCGGATCTCGCCTCCAGCCCGCCTCTCCTGAGGTGGCTGGAGGCTTTTCGTTTGAACACTTATAGAAAAGGACGCGATCGCTGTGAAAACCGAAGCCAAAGAACTAATTACCTACTCGTTTACTCCTTCAAAAATCGTTGATGCTCTGGACAAAATTGTTAATGCTCTGGGCGATAAAGTAGTGCAGCTAGATCCGATTGGCTACCAAAGCTATTCACAATCCTGCATGATTGGCATTCCTGAGATTGGAGCCGACAGCGTCTCTAAGCTCTCTGTGGTGCTGACGACAGATCTCAACGTGGATTTGGTGCTGGTTCATCCATTCCTAGGGCAGTACCTAATTCCCATTGGCCGTTATCTGGGGGAATGGGGGTTCATCGCCTCAATCGTTGAGCGCTGGATCGAGGCAATGGATCTCATATACACACGTTCCGAGTCAGCCTTCCGTGACCATGACGACTGGGACACGCTGGAGGCTGAGTATAACGCTCAGGGGTAGAGTGGGGCGCGATCGCATTTTTATGAAAACGTCTTCATTAATTGAGGGATTGGCAATGAAAACGGCAGCGAATGAAACGGTCGGGCAGAAGTTCCTTAAAGAGCTTGAGAGCCGGTTAGGAGCGTTTGACCGTGAACTAAACAGCTTTGGGGGGTGTAACCCAAGAGGCAAGATGGATGCCTCGTTGTTTGAAATCGTCGTCTATTTACCAGACGGATCTGAGTTTTTTGCAGTGAAAGATCGCGGGTTTGAAGTGACCGGCATCTACTGGGTGAAGATAACTTCTTCAATAGATGAGGCGGCCAAGTCGGTCGCTCAAACGGTACAGGCTGTGAAAGAGTCAATTTCTGCTGCGCTGGCAGAGATGCCTGTGCCTGAGGGTGTTGAGATGCCTTGGGTTCAGGAGGGTTGGACTATGGCAATCTGGATGCTCAATAAAATTGGCCCCATAAGTCAGGAAAGCTGCTTGGACGTACTGCTCTGCGAAAGTCTTTGCAAGTGAAGTCAGAGATCGCGCCGTGCTTTTTAACGCTGGAACCGGCTGCTTCCATCAGGCTGCTAGATTTTTGGATGTTTAGGGAAGGTAGTTATTATGATCGACGAACTTAATCGAGAGCTGGCTAGACTCGGTGCCTTAGAGGGGCAGACTCCTTATGGCTACTCTCTAAGGCAGATACCAGGGAACCTCATTCAGATCTCTGATGGGGAAGACGCTTTATGGATGACCGACCCCGAAGGGGCTTTAGAAGCGCTTCGGAGTATGCCTAATGGCTCTACCCGAATGGAAATTAGCAAAGCTTTAGATCGGTTCTGCCAAAAGTGGTTGGATTAACTCATTAAAGGTCTGCGGTCGCATCACCTCTAATGAAGACGTCTTCATTAGGTGACGTTCTGTTCGTGGCAGAGCGATCGCATTGAGGCGCAAAAGGTAGCGGCACCAGTAGCACAGCCTCCAGTGGTCCCCTTAGGGTTGGCCACTGCTTTGTGCTGCAAACCGATGTTGAGTTAGCGAGGTCGATATGGATTAGAAAACCTGCCTTGTGAGAGAACAAACGGTACAACTTGGGCTCTGTCATGCCGAATTGACAGAGCCTTTTTTTCAGGTCAGCCCTAGGAGGTTGTTTTGCAGACAGCAAATCGCCGCACTCGTCGGGCCTCAATATCCTTCGTGCGAATGGCTGAAATGTCCTACCTAGACAAACAGCTCTACTACGCATGGGACCACGAAATGCGGCACATGAAATGGAAGCTGAGCAGGCATGGAATAGGCCGCTCAGTGCTCAGTTTATTTCGCTACTAACTAACCCAAAACACTATGGAACCCGAATTAGAAGAGGCAACACGACAAATTGTTAAAGCAAGAGTGCTTGGACTAATGGCACCCATTAAGTCAAGCAAAGAGCCTGATCCCGGTGAGCCAGCCTGGGATGTTGCCGCTACTGTCTTCCTGACCTTCTGTGAGGAGTGGCAGGAATGCGCTGGGCCAGCAGAAGGGGGGCAGTATTACTACGCCGGACGTGCGATCGCTCAGATTCCCCTAATGGTTTCTGGCAAGATGCCAGCACGGTTGCTAGAACCCAAAACCTACGATCCTGACTGGAACGAAGGGCTGCCCCCAACAGCCTCAGTCTGTGAGCGGATTGACTACTGGGAAGACGTGATGACGGTGATTCGGCAACGTGCCGAGATCCTAACGCCATACATCAAAGAGCTTTACGAGGGAGAGATTCGCTGGGGTGATCCCACCTCCGTCTTGGACTACTCGGCGCTCACTTGGCGGCTCCTTCCTGAATTTGGTGAGTTTTCCTATCCAGACCGAAGCCCCCAGTACGAATAGTCAGCATTGTTCAGTTGTTCATCCAAATAACTAACGAGAAAGTCATGTCAAACGTTGTTAATCTAAGCGATCGCCGCAAGCAAGAAGACATCCAGGCTCCTGAGCCTAACTATGTTGAGATCGGCCTAGAGTTCATGAGAAAGAATAAGCCTCGATGGGCAGAGGCTGTTATCGTCGCCATTCTCAAGCAGGATGAGACTGATACGGGTATCGACCAATTTGGCCACGAAGAGGTGAAAAAGGTCATCTTGTGCTGGAGCAAGCACAAGCGCAATTTATTTTCTGAGATGCGAAAGGCAGCTGATCTCTATGAGGAAACTAAGCATCTAGGGACTGGCAAGGGGCTGTTTAGAGTCTATGAAAAACGGACTCAAGCTGATAACCCCGGACGTTTACGGGTTGGGGAGTTCTGTTCTAGAGATGAGGCGATCGCCTTTGCTAACAAATTGTTGGCAGAGGACAAAGAGAACGAGCGAAAGCTAGCAGCAGGGGAGATCAAAAGCTACTCGCCTAATTTCCCCGATGGCTACGACATCACCGGGACAGAAGGGGAAATTGAGCACCGAGACACCTACAGCGGTGGACGGGGCATGTATCTCGGCACTAGCACTCATGGAGGCTGGGAAGTTCGCAAGTGGGTTTTAGACAATGAAGGTGGATACACAGATAAGGAAGTCGCTGAAGCCATTGGTCGAGGCAATCATAACTTTGGGCCAAAGCCTAAGCCTACTGAAGGGCAGCCCCAGGCGGAAGGCTCTCTAGGTGACATCGAAGTGAGCTATCGATTGAACCCTGAGTTCAACGGTATTGAAGTCAGCTTTAGCGATCGCCCTAGTGATGAGGTGATTCAAACCCTGAAGCGAGGGCACAGTTTCCGCTGGCATAAGCGGAAACTGTTCTGGTACGCGAAACAATCGCCTGCGCGTCTTGCCTACGTCAAGTCTCTGTGTGGAGAGTCGGAGGGCTCTGAAACGGCGTAAAACCGTTACTTGAGGCCACAAAACAGAAATCGATTTTTGTGAGGCTGTCGAGAACTTGCTTGGTTCTTGTCAGCCTCATGTTTATTCATGTTTGGAACATTGGGGAGAACACGTTTAATCATGATCGGAACAAGTAACTATTACCGGGCATTTCCTGAGTCAAATGTCTGGACCTATGAACAGCTCAATGAGTGGCGCTGGCAGTGCTATGAAGCTTCCAACTATGAAAACTTCAGCCTGTGGCTGGCTCAATTTAGTGAGGATCAGGTGGTTGGCCACGCTTTCCGCCCGGATGATGACCCGCTAGCCAATTGCATTAATGCAAAGTATCCCTGGTTAGCAGCTTCTGTTGGCAGAGCAAAGGTGTTTTGCTCGATCACTAGAACTCTCATACCTGGCACGTCTTCCAACTTCAGTAATGGGATCAATGACCTCTTCTACATGGGGGGCATTGGCGGGTCGCTGCAACTGCACAGATACATCGCCTACTACGTCGATGCTTTAGACCGACTTTTCTACGGGTCAGAGCAATACGAAAAAACCGTGAACTCAGCTGGAGGCATTATGCCTCCACTGTGCCGTCAGCTGTGGCCTGTTACGGCTAAACAGGTTCGCTCAGTTCTAGCAGAAGCCTTCGAGCAATCCTTGGCTCAAGCAGCAGTATCTAGGGTCTAATCGGGTCTGCCTGGACTCAACTGTACCCAAACAAACCCAAGTAATGAAGACGTATTCATTAGAAATTATGCAAACAAAGAACCTTGCTCAAGTTAGAGATGAAATCAAGCTCAAGCTAGCTCAGCTTGAAAGTGGAGAGGGTTGCGTCGATCTCAAGGCTTTGTCTGAGGAGATGCAACAGTGGCATCTAGCGTTAGAGCAAATGACCGGCAGAGGACCTTGGAGCGTTCTTGACTGCTTAGCTGCGCTGTTGAGCCTTGGGGAAGAACTGCAAGCTGTGGCAAGAAGTTCCTCAAAGAAATTGCCTAAGCACCTAGGCAGGGTGGAACTTCAAACGCTCGTTACTTGCGTTCATTGCATCTGCAAGGAATTGAATGGTGATTCCAGTGTGCTGCGAGAGATCCTTGCAGCGGCTGAAGCTGAGTCAAGAAGCGAGGGGTGAGCTATGGCCGTTCAAAAGGTTGTTCTAGAAATGCAGGCACACCTTAAAGAGCTAGAGGGCAGTGGTGAGGCTACCGAAAGCAAGCGAGTGCGAGATCTCATTGCTGCAATGCAGGGGTGGATTGAGCGCTTGTCAGAACGTAACAGTTAAAGCTTGTATCGAATCGTCAAAGGAGAGAAAATGAGTCAAATAGTTGCTGAACCTCTGCAAGCTGAGGTTGCGATCGCACCGGCTATTCGCTGGCGAGTGACGCGAAATCGTCCTTACCCTCCTGGCACGGTGGGTCACACCGACCTATCGGCACGGCAGGGTCACTACTCGGCAGCACTAACCGCTGAGGATGCGATCGCAGAGATCGACGCTCAATTCAAAGAGCGAGAGTTTGGTTATCAAGTTCAGAAGTGGAGCTAACAATGGTTACATCTGCAGGCTGCTACAACTTGATGAAGTTGTTGACGGACAAGGCTGAACAGATTGGCTTAGGCCAGCATCGGGATCTAACCGTCCACGATGCAAACTATCTAAAACGTCTGGGCGAACAGAACTTTACTGGAACATTGCTTTGGAAAGCTCGACCCAGTTGGGGCACTCACATGGCAGAGCTATCAACCGATCATATTCAGCATTGGCGGCTGAAGCATCAAGCGCTGATTGTTGCCAAGAATATTGCCTGGGAAGTCCCCGGTGATGCCGTGCTAATGAAAGTGCATGTGCTGGGCTACGACAGAATAGGGCAGGCCAAGGGGAGACTGCTTGAATTAGTTGAGCGGGAGGCAGCCCTACAGGAAATAGATGAGGCGATCTCTGCGCTTCCACCGCTTGAGCCTCACAAGCTCGAAACCAGCCTGACGGTGCAGTGTGCCGACCACTACGCCTCAGTTAAGCAGCAGGCCGAGGATATGGGGATTTGGATCCGGCTGACAGAAAAGCTTGATTCAATCCTCCAGCAGTATTGCTACTGGGACGAGGTTGAAATGAAGCTCCACTATCACGGAGGCATGAACTTCGGTCTGACCGTTTGCCGACGCATGCAAGGCGACGAATGGTCAGCCGATCCCCTATTCCGAGCAATCATTTTCTATCCAGATCAGCAAATCTGGTGCTCTCACACTTAATTCATTTCTAGTCTTTGAACTTATCGATCTTATATGCCTACTACTAGCAAATACCCTGATATCTCAGCAATGAATGCGATTGGAAGCTTCTACTCAGGAGTCCCAAGCTTCCCAAGTACCCTACGGTACGTCGCTCCAAATTCAATAGAGTCAGACTGCTGGCTCTGCCCTATTCACCTAGGAGGCGATCGCCTCCTAGAGACAACTTACCTGCATGAGTTCAAATCCTTGTATGGTGAGCTTTCCGGCGTTGAATTTTCTGGGCGACAGGCATACATCCAAGTTTCGTGTTTGGCCGAACGTGAAGACATTTGTGGATGGCTTTGGGGTATTGAGTCGGCCTACGGGGAGGTCGATGATCGAGAGTTCTACGAGCAGCTCAAGAGCGATCGCATCCTAAAGGCCTGGAGGCAAGAAGTTGAGCCCAAGTTTAGGGCAGCCCTAGAGGATCATTTTGAAATCGCTATCTCAATTGATTCTCTGGATGCAGACAACGAGGAGGAGATTCTGCGCCAGTTCAATAAGAAGTTGGGTGAGGAAGGGTGGATTGAGGACAGCGATGGTGATTGGACTCCTTCTGTTGACTGTAAAAACGTTGCTAGGCAGTTCACTTTTGATCAGATCAATCAGCTCTCAGGTTATGAGATTGTTTCTGAGGTCGAAGCGTGAAACCGGCAGAGAAAAAGGTTGTCCACCAGTACCGCTACGGCATAGGGGAGGTATTGGGCTTTGAGGTATGCAGCAGGGATGTTGTTTGGCGAATCGACAAATACATCTCTGATCGTGAGGGGGAACCTGAGCAAGAACAACGTTGTTTTGCGGCAAACACCGAAGACTATTCACCCATTTATGGAGGGGAGATAGGCAATTACAACCCCCGTTGTAGTTGCTGTTACTTGAACTTTGGCCACACAGAAGAGTGTCACAAAAAATCAGTGAGGAAAACCATGAAATCAAATTTGACGCATGGGATAGAAGTTGTCATTCGACAACACAGCGGAGTTCCAGCAGATAGAGCCAAATGGGTATCCGAGCAAGTTGCTTGGCTTGTTGAAGCGTTGGCCGATGTTAGCTCAAACAGAGCCTTAGAAGTTTGCCATAACGAACTTCTAGAAAGCGTAGAAGGCTACGACACAACGCTGCCTGGAAAGCTCTACCAGTCTGGGGCTGAAGAAAGTTACGGATATTCTCTCCTCCTTCAGTGCTTGCTCCTATGGACACTCACTGACCACACTACCGAACCTCCCAGAGGCAGTATTGGCAACTTGACCAGAGTGTTAGAGGCGATCGCTGCTATGCAAGATCGCCTCACTAATGTTGACTTTGACTGGCCTCCCCTTGGTGTCGTTCAAGAAAAGTAAACCAATAAACAAAGGTGTGTTGTTATGGCTGCATATTTGGTATTCCCCACTAAAAAAGAGTGGAAAGTCATTGAGCGATTCCTAAGCCAGTGCATGCAGGGGGCTGTCGTAATTTCTCCTGCCGTAAGAGAACATCTTGAAAAGAAATTCAATAGGCCAATAAATACGGCAGAAGGTCAGATAACTGATTACGACTTTGGCGGCGGCGATCCTGACGTTACGTTAGACATTGCTGAGTCTCCTGATGCGTTTGCTATTGGGGCTGAGGCTGTCTTAGAGGTTTTGTTTCCATGCGTTGAGAACAATGAGTGAATCTATGACTGAAAGTTCCAAGTCCGCAACAAAATATTTCTTCTGTGAGATTGGGGAGTTAATTGGAGATCATTTTGCAGAATGCAAATTTGTCTTTTCTTGCCCTCAAGAGAAGAGTAGCCATGAAGTGGCGGAAAAAATTGTTTTAGAAAGCCGAAATGGAGCATTCCAAGAAGACGAAAGCAGTAATGAATACTTTGCTTGTAATGGTGAAGTCGTAATGACTATAGACCGATGCGAGCAAATTTCAGAGGCAGATTTTGAGGTGCTGCAAAAGTATCTGATGGATAGGACTCCAGCAACAAAATTTCTGTCTGACTTTGAAGCGGAGAGAAAGCAATGACCACTGGTAAATCAATCTTTGAAGCGGAGAGAAAGCAATGACCACTGGTAAATCAATCCTAGTATTCGTTCCCGCTGGCAATTCGATGGGAAAGCCTGAAATTGTTCAAGTTCAGGTTGATGACCTTGAACCGGGACAAATTGAGGAAGGCGATCACTATGAACTGGCAACAGAATTGGTTAACGATGCTGGCTATGTAGCTGGTGAGCCAGCCTTTGATGAAAACGACATTGGCGATCCCCAAAAGCTCGAACTCTGGAAACAAATTGCATACACGATTCAAGACGAAGAGGAGGAAGAAGAAACGGTATCTCTGATTGCTTCAGGATACGACTGGACATGCCCCAGTTGTGGGCACAACAACAACGAAACGGAATCGGAAGAAAAAGTTAGTTGTGCCAACTGCGAAAAGGAATTTCAAGTTGACAGCGTTGATCACACAGGAAACTAAATCTAATGGCTGAAGATTCTAAAAGCTTTGACCCTAAAGCCCTTATCCAATATGGCTTCAATGCCATGTTTCACAGCTACGCTACACCGGAGGAACTTTCAGACTTCTTAAGCGGATTGAATGATCCGCAAGCCCCAGTTATTGCACTGATCGCAACTAACACAGCGATCAGAATCCTTGATGCTGCGGGACATCTGAAAAAAGATGATGAGATAGGTCAGCCCTTGAAGGTTGCACCCTATTGGTGGGTAGTGACAAAGGTTGATGATAAGGAGGATATGCCTCACATCGGCCTGATTGGGCCACGTAATGCACAGGTCGGGCAGCGGGAGGACCGCGCTTTTTGGGAGGTGTTTGACGATGACAACAACCGAATGGCATCGGGTTACATATTCGGCAACTACAGCGGCTTTGAGCCTCTAGACGACTGGGCTAGAGGGGAATTTGGTTGTACGTCAATCAAAATCAACGGGAAGATGCTCTAAATGGCAACGATTCAAGTCTCCTGCTGGACACCGCAACAGCAGGAGTTATTTGAGTCTCTGCTGAAAAAGGCAGGGATTGAACTTCAGGAGCGGCCTGAAGACTGGCGTAGTGGTGGTGAGGATGAGGAGCCATTCGCCATCATGCAATCCGAATCCCCTTTGATTCACAACTGGTTTGAAGTTGACAAACCCGAAGCACAATCCCTGATTGTGCAGACGGCAAAGCGGGTGACTTTTGAAGCTACCCTCTGCTTCATTGAGGACGGCTTGATTGAGCCTCAGATAAAGCTGTTTGAACCCTTCATTCATATCGAATAGGTGGACTATGGAAAACAAAAATCTTCTGGTTTTCACAACAGACGGAAGAAAAAGCTCAATTGACATCAGCTTCATACCACTTCAACACATTCCTCCTGCATGGAAACCCCCATCCATGCAGCAAAGAGAGAGCAGGCTTCATCGGGCAATTAGAGAATTTGAGACTAACAAAGCAAGATGGCTTCTCTCAGTATGCCTGGATACTGAGCCTGGTATGGAAAAACTCGCTTTTGCTAAGTCCTTTGTCAGAGCTTGGGCGAGATCTCAAAGCATAGAAGTTAGACCACTTGGCGCATGGTGCAACGGAGGTGAACATGAGTAACTTAGGCAATAACTTAGGCCGTTTGAAATCTCCATCTCCTGGGAACCTGGAACTAGATGCGATCGCACTGGCATTCAAGCAATCACCGGATGGGCTGATAACACACGAACAGCTCATGCAGTGCGTTCCCGAATCTCACCTTCGCAACAACATGGTTCGGATTGAGTACATCAAACAGGTTTGTCAGGGTCCCGATGAACCTGTTAAGTGGGCCTTGGGGGAGCATGCTCGAAAGGACTTGTTCTGGGCAACTCCCAGCGAGTTTGCACTAGAAGTTCAGTTGCAGCTAGACCATATCTGGGATGTGGCACAAATGCGGCTGATCCCTAGCTTTGAGGCAGTCGCTTCTGGTCGGCAGCCGTTGGAGGGCAATGAGACTGTGCTCGAATGGAGCACGATCGCCGCTGCTCTAGACCAAATTCAGCAAGCGATAAATATCCTTGATGAACGCTTCCCTCGGGGAAGTAAGGAGCCAGATGCCGGTCACGGGTACTTCATTACAGGGAGTCGCTGAGATGTCACGATTCATTGATCCGCTCCAAGTCGACATTTCTTTAGAAGGGAAGAGTTTTGTTGCTTCGTGTAAGGAGGTTTCAGCGGAGGGTTCTCGGCTACAAGATGCTCTTGGGGGCATTTTGGAGCAAGTATTGAGGCCATGCAGTCTCAATCAGTTAACGGTTGAGCAAAAGGAAATTGGGGGTAGCGTCAAATGGACGGTGGTTGCGCCATCTGACGCTGGTTTCTCCTGGGATGAAAGCCGAGCATCAGCGATCGCAGGCTACTGCCTGTTTGTAGGCATAAAAGAAGATCCTGACATCTTTGATATAGAAGTCAGGCTTCCCAACGGGGTTCTAGTTGACTCAATTTCATCTAATGAGATGAGTGAATGGTTGTCAGATTTTATGGACATGGATGCTGAACGTCAGATAGCGGCTTTCGCTGAAGGGGGTTCAGCATGGCTCAACAAGTAGAAGACGGTGATGAGAGATCGCTTGAACTGCAAAAAGCAGACGGCATCATGAAGGCGCTTTGCGATCAGATAAATCTCATCGCAAATTTGCCGAAGGACCAGTTTGACCACCTCTGCAAAGAGGCTGGAATACCAGATGAATCGGTGCTCCGGGTTCTCCACGGACATTCCTACGTTGGGGCTCATATCCAGCGTGTGTTTCTGCTGCACAGCAACTTAAGTAGAGAGTGAAAATTATGGCTATTCAAATATTGCTGCCTGAGGTGTTTTCGCCTGAGGTAGTGGAGTTAATCAAGCGGCGTTGCGTCGTTCGCCAAGAGGAACAACGTCTGCTACAGGTTCATCACTACGCTGGCTATGCGATCGCAATCATTCAGGCAGCTCACCTATCTGACTACTACTGGAAAGCGTTTTTCGCACATTCCGGCAACATGGCAATGGCGCTTAACGTGGATTTGCCGTCACGTCATTTTCAGTCGGCAGAATCAGCGCTGACCAATGCGATCACTACGATGGAGGGATTTGCACAAGAGGTCAGCCCTCAAAAGCTGACTGCTGTAGGTATTAGAGGTAAAGACAATAAAGGCCAGATTGCCTACATCAGAAACAGTCAGCGGCTGGAGTTTGAAAGGAATTGGGACGTAGCGTGGTTCCTGCCAAAAACCCCAAGGGAAAGTATGGTGGGCCTTGCTACCCAGATGCGGCGAACAGCAGAAATCTATGGGATCGAGATTCGGGATTTCGTTTTCCCTGAGGTTGAGGAGCCTCGACCCATGCCGGGGGACATTGTAAAGACCAGTCGAGCCGATTGCCTTGCGCCTGGCCGAACAGAGGCCACAGGCTACATCAACGGGGCATTGGCAGGCAGCGATGATCCGATACAAATTTGCTTCAACTGCCTGCAAGTGCCAGTAAGGGGTGGACTTTACAGCGTCGCCCGATCTGGTGGGCCTCACATTGAAGTTCAGTCGTCAGCGCTGCAGCCTGACGGTGTTGGGCTCGGGCATTTCATCAGGCATCGGCCTCATCTGAATCCAGGGGAGATGGAGAGTTATTCACTGGAAGTGCAGCAATGGAGTCTTGACTAATGGAAAAACCTACTCCCTGGCAGGTAATGACTTACCTGGTTGAAGAAGGTGGCTTACTAGGCGATCAGTTGTTTAACGGAGATGTCTCAGGCAGAGGCATTCAACTGTTCGACACTTCTGTTGAAGTCTTCTTCGAGCAGTATTTGGTCGATAGCCTTATCTCTGATGTAGCAAGAATTTTTGGGAAAACCCCAGATGAGATACGGCAAAAAGCTTTAGCCGTTGAACATCCCCAAATACCCGTTGTGGTCGAGACTTCAGACGGCTATGTGCTGCATTGGGACATAGAGCAGAAGGTTTACACAAACGGAGATTTTGTGTTTGGACTCAAAGATTTTGACGATCTCAGCATTGCTGAATGTGTGACCAAGATTATTGCTTGGCGTTAGTTAACGGAGAGTGAGAAATGGAACCAGTTGAACATCATTATCTAGCTTCACGATTGTACTTTTCCCTTCAAAAGCCGATAGCAACTTGGAAGCCTAAAGACAAAGTTAACCCTGGAACGGCTGATCTGCTGCATAAACTTGATGAGATTATGCGGAAACACCTGATACCCAAAGGTGTTGAGTACGATGACTTTGTTGCACAGGTAAGGAAGTTTGCTGAACTCGAAAGTGGTCCGCATACGGTTGATGGTAAGTCAGCCGATTGGTACGTTGCCTACAACTATTTCCACTCAGGCTTGGCGGTTATCCTAACCCTGATCGATCAGTTTCAACTGATGGAAGAGGCAGGGATTGAAGTTCTAAAGCTGAGACTGCCAATCACTGAAGATTTTGCCTCTATCCCAACTTTGGAGGAGTTAAAACGCAGTGAAGACCGTAACTATCGGCTGACCTACGCCGAGCCGAGATCTCACCCTGATGCGATCTCGTTGCTGGAAGAGTTCAGGCTAAAGAAACACCGAGATGACAGGCCTGTGTTTCCGGGGTTAAGACTAATCCGCCAGGGCAAAGGATTCAACGTGGCTTTCATAGCGTCTATAAACGAGGAGCCTTGGCAGCCAACCGGCAACGAGGTCATAGACAAGCTGATCGATAGATGGTGCCAGTATGGGCCAATTGAAAGTTCAAAGGGATCTCAAAACTACAGCGGCACAAGCCTATTCTCAGACGATGGTGGGGCAAGTTTTGCCAGAACTGTACCAGACAGTTTCTTGGAATTGCATGAGTTTGACAACGGCTATCGACGCGAGTTTTACAGCCGTTTGCATTTGGCATTTGTCAGCTGGTCTGAAGGCTCAATCACTATTGAGGTCTGCCCTAATCAATCAGTTTTTGATGAGATTTGGGCCATTAGAGAAGAGATGAAAGAAAAAGCTCAGGAGGGGTAAGTCCATGCATGACAGTAAGAATCAAATCCTACACAATCACGGTTTAGATGTTGGCTTTGAGGTGATCAATCCTCATGAGGACTGGGAGAAAACTGACATCTTTCAAGTTGCGGCGGCTCTAGTCAATAAAGCGGCAGAGCTCATTCAGGAAAGCCAAGAAGGAAAAATGACTAATAGGCTGCCTGAAGCAATCGGGCACATGGAGTCATTTGAGTATGATCCTTTAGATCCCTATGACCACCCTGTTTTTAAGTCAAGGCAAGAGTTTATAAGGTCGCTAACCGTTGCTGATGCGATCGCAATCCTGGCCAATGCAGTGCCTAAGGAGATGTTTGCTGAACGGGGATATCAGATTGAGTTCTTTGTGACAAAAAACATCTTGCAGGACACATCCTACTGGATGCCGCTCAGTTTAATTGATTGGCGACGGCTACTTCCTGAAGCAACGCTGCCAGCTTACCTCAACGACTTGGAGGAAGCGATCGCGCTTCGCCGTATGTTGGAGCAGCGGAATCCTGGTAGAAAGTATCGGGTAGTTCATGTCGTCAAAACGCTTGCTGATTAAGGCTAAGTTTTCCCCTCCGTAAATGAAAAGGGAACTCATCGCGTGAGTTCCCTTCGTTGTTCATCCATATAACTTTCACAAACCTATGGTAACAGCCTCTGCTAATGCAAATGGCGGCACAACTCGTGCTGGCAAAAAATCGAAGAAAGGTGCTGATTTAGTCCTGGCAATTCAGAAGCATCCCGATAAACCGGATGTGCTGAAAGTCTCTGATATCGACCAAGACAACTTCGCGGTTGAGTTCTGGGCTCCTGTGTCGTGGGTTTACCCTAACGTCGAGCAACCCCGAACGATCTTCCCTGAGTCAACAATCCGGGAACGGGCTGATAGCTTGATCGCCAATGGCCAAAGAACGGCCATTGATGTGATGTTTAGGAGATTGAGCCGAGAGGAGTACGAAAGCCAGGAGTACGAATCTCGAAGACACCTAATTCCCCATCCTGATCAGTGGGAAGAAGAAAGCTATCCCTGCCTGCAGATCAAGAATGGTGAGTGCCGATTCCGGGGCACTCACATGGCAGGGAAAGAGGTCATTCGGGTCAAATTAACCCCGCTGCTGGAAGGTGCTGCGCTGTTGGCAGAGGCCACAGCCGACAACTTGGAGAGGCAGCAGATGACTGCCATGGACGAGGCTCGAAGCGTTTATCGCCTCGTTAACAAGTACGGCATGACAGCCGATCAGGTTGCCAAACACTTCGGATGGACAAAAGGCCAAGCCAACATTCTTGTAGAGTGGCGTCTCGGGCTGATGAACCTAAGCCCTAAGTGGATGCAGGTTGCCGACGAGGGAGGTTTTTGGGTTGAGGTAACTCTGCCCAACTCTGAACCTAGGATGTCCTTCATTGAAATTGGTGGCGATCGCCTGCGGGTAGCGTCTCAGATGGGCTCCTATGGGGGCAAAAAAGGGGAGTTTGTGCCCGACCACGACATGCAGGACACTGTGCTGGTCGAGATGATGGCGCATGCTGCCAGGAAGGGTACGACTTGGACCGTCACCCGCATGAAGAAGATTGTCACCCACCTCAAAGAGGAGACAAAAGAGCCGACCGGGTTCGATCTGGTTCAACCTCGTTCACCGGCTACTCAAGCGCTGGTCACTGAAACCTCGAAAAACCTCCGGCAGGCGATCTCAATACTGATCAAGGTCTATCAAGGCCAAAAACAGGGCAGCCCTAGCCGGTGTATCGAGTTCTTTGGGGAAACCGAAGCTCAGGGGATGGTTGAGCTGCTGCAGCTCATTGAGAAAGGGGTGCCAGAACTGCGTGAACAGTTCGAGTCGCGCATCGCCAAAGCGTTCATCAGTCGAGCAAGGGAGGAGGAGGAACCCCCGACCCTTGAGGAATTGCTCAGTCAAGGGCTGGGGTAAGGCTGCTTTGTAGTTAGTTATCTAATTAAAGGTGATTTGAATGAAAATGACTCTTTCAGCTGGGCTGTTGTCCGGCGCAATGACGCTTGCGAAATCGGCCTTTTCACTAGGGGGTAAAAAGGCAACGGTTGCGGTGGGAGCAGATAACAAGTTGAGCGGTGCTGATGATGCGATCGCTCTGCTGGTTGACGATGCCGGCATGTGTACGATTAGCGCTAGAGGTCCTGAGGGGGCTTTTGTCCGGGCTAAGTTCAAAGTAGAAGACTCTGAACCGGGATCAATAGCGGTTGGGGAAGCATTCTCAGTCTTCCTGGCAGAGTTCAAAAGCCTACCAATCAAGCTAGATCGGGTTAAGGATGAACGGATGATTTTTATCTGTGAGCCGAACGGCTTTGAAACCCTAATCAACGGCATCAAAGACGCGCCACTGGTCGGGGACATTGACCTAGAAAAGAAGAAAATGCTGTTTGAAACAGACACAATCGTCTTCCTGGGAAATGTCAACAGCGTTATGCCTTTCGTTGGTGGCTCAGGCTCAAAGGAAGATATTAAGTCTGGGGTGAACCTGGCCGAGGAGCAAGGCAGGCTTTATCTGACTGGGTATGACGGCAAGCAGATAGCGGTGTCTCATTTCATCCCGGTTCGACGGGGCGGGACGTTCGATGTCACTGTGCCGGTACCGATGATTAAGTTGCTCAACATGGTTGAGAAGATTGGCATCAGCATCTCTCAGTCGGTTACGACCTGCTACCAGGAAGGTGGCAAAATTACCTTTGTAATTACTGAACAGGACGAACTGAATCAGACAGTCGCTGAACTGGCGGTAGAGATGGCCGCTTTCGAGGGGGATTATCCTCTTGCTAGGCCGATTGCGCTGACCACTGAAAAAGAGGGTTGGGAAGCTTTCGTCAAAATCCCTCTTCTGCTGAGCACTCTAGATCCAATTGCGGCAGCTACAGCGCTAGCTAAGACGGAAAAAACCACCAATGAGAGCAACCCCACCTCTAAGGTGCTGGCGGTTCTCGCTGGCAATAACCGGCTGTGGCTGGTGTGGGACAGCCCTAGCAAAAAGTGTCGAGCTCATGGAGCGGCATCAGCAGCAACGTCTCTCCCAAATGGAGAACGAAGGCTGATCATCCTAGATATGGACCGCTTTAGAAACGCCATTAAGGTGTTCGCTGAGGATTCTGGCGACTCCGAATTAAAGATTCGCTGGTTCCCAGCAGACCCCAGTAAAGGTCGAAGCGACGAGATGATCATTTGCTCGTTGATGCACAATCCCAACATGGTGAATGTCATCACTTTGCGCGCGCTCAAAACTGCCGAGGCAGTAGAGCAGTACATCAGGCAGGCCTTCAAGGGCAATGCTCCGAAGCGGGTCTTTCTCAAAAAGAAAGATACCAATGGAGATCCTGAAGCAAAAGTAATCCAACAGCCTAAGACTGGTAAATCCAATTCTGGGTCCAAATCTAAACCTGCTGAGTCTGTTGCTGAGCCTCCTAAGGAAGCAGAACCCGAGACACCGGCAACAGCAGAACCGGAACCCCAAGCCGAAGCGCCCGCACCTGAGCCCGAGAAAGTGGCTGAGAAAGCTAGTAAGCCAGTAGAGGAAAAGCCAGCTGAGGAAGCGGCCACACCCAAAACGAAGAAGAACGCTAAGACTGCGGCTCAAGCTGCACAGAAGCCTAATGGCCGTACAAAGCGGGTGAAGGCTGACGAGGGGCAAACCTCATTAGGTGTTTGATTCCTAGATTGCGATCGCAACATGGGGCTGATTTAAGTCAGCCCCAGCCCTTTTACGGAGATTTGTGTTGATGCTATTCGAAAAAGTTCCAGTTAAGCCTAAAAGAGTGTTCACTGCTTTAGGTGTGAAAATCTTCCAAGCTTATGCGGGTGACGAAATTGACTGTCCTGAAGACTTCAGGTTCAGCACTTGTGAAGATGATGTCAACAGTCTTGAACCAAAACCAAATGGCTATCAGTTCGACGTGCAAAAGCTAAAGGGGTGGCATCCGGTACATGAGAAATTTTGGAAAAATAGTCGTTCACGGGAAGAGTGGAAGGAGATCATTGAAGAGGCGCTGATTGATGGCGTGATTCGCACTCCGTTTATGGCTGGTGTGCCTTTGCATTCCCCTTTAAACGAAAATGAACTCATCGGTCTTATCAAATGCGGAGACATGGCCAGGATTGAAAAGGTCTGTTTGAATCTGGCCCGAGTGGGGAACATCTCTGACCGAGAAAATATGAATCGCAAATTGATTGAAGCGATCTGTGGCCAGAGCTCTGTAAGGGTTCAGAGCAAAACCTATAAGGTGTCCGTTCAGCACTGGGAGATCTCTGGTGGATTCTCCCAATTCATCTTTTTTGATGTTGTGTTTTGGGTGGTGCCATGCAACTAGGTATCATTCCCCAAATCCCTGAGGCCTCCCTCCTCCACCACTTCGGCGGCAAAACCCAGTTAGCCAAGTGGACTAACAACATAATCAGCTTTGCGATCGCCAAATACCGGATTTCGCCTATTCGATATGGCGAGGTGTTTGGGGGAGAGTTTGCGGTCGGCATGAGACGCATTCCTATGGACGGCGACTTCTACAACGAGATCAATCCCAACACCTTCAATTTCATGATGGTGCTGAAGACTCAGACTGATGAGCTGATCGAGAAGATCTACTCTCTCCCCTGGGAAACGGTCGAGGGTAGGCATGCAGCTTTTAGGTGGGCCGAAGCCGCAATCTATTACGAGAGAGGTGTTCCTGCTTGCAAAGTGGAGTGGGCCACAGCCTACTACACCTACTGTCGGCTGGGCTTCATTGGAGGGGGGTCACGCTGGAGCGGCGGCATCTCCCCTAGCAGGGTAGAGGGTATGGGGCCACATCCTGAAAATTGGCTCAGACAGTTTGCTTTCAGAATGCAAAATGTCGAGCTACTAAACCTGGATTTCGAGCAGGCTCTCAGGCGGAAAGCGCATCCCAATGCCGTTTTCTACTGGGACCCACCCTACGCTATGGAGTCCAGAGCTAGCCGAGACTCCCGCCACAAATCGGCGGCGAAACCTCGACGGCAATATCTGTACGAGTTGTCAGAGGCCCGATTTCAAGAAATGCCTCTGCTGGTTCAGTCAACGCCCGGACTGCACATCATCGCAGGCTACCAATGCAACCTAACTGATCGGTTGTTTGGTAGCTGGCAGCGGTTCGACAAAGGGGCGACCGACCTTGCAAAAAACAAGAGAGTGGAGAGTTTGTGGATATTCAAAACGGCTTAATCGTGCTGGCACCCTATGATAGCCCGATTGAGGCTCTGCGACTGATTACGAACGGTGGGCCTTGCAACATGAAGTATGTCAGCAGTGATTGGCGAAAGCGATCGCTGACATTCTTCCGGGTAGGCTCACCGTTCTATGAAGCCTGCGACCTGATCGAGTACCAAGACGCATCAGGAAACCCCATTTTCCTGCTGTCCTCCTGGCATCGCAGTTACTTCCTAGACCGGGTTGCGATAGTATCCCCAGACAGCATCTTAGCCAAGGCGTTTTTTCGCCTAGCCGTATCTGAAGCGCTTGATTTGCTGCTGCGATTAAAGCTGCCAGGGGCTATTATCATCCGCTCCAGCATGGGGCGATACCTATACACAGCAGAGGTAGACCCCTGCAACTTCCAAGACGCAGGGGTAGCGCTTCCCTTGATTGAGGAACTGAGTCAGTTCTTTCAAATAGAGCAAGGGCTATACCGCTTGACCCAAGGGCAGGACGGACCTACCTGCGTGATGCGGATTTCATGCCTAGGAATCCTCGTTAAGGCTTGGATATTTGAGTACATCCAGCCTAATGAAGACGTGTTCATTAACAGAGTTCCGCGTGTTCTGAGAGTGGTTGAGATCAAGTAACCAAGCACCTCAGTTACACACCCCTAAGTTTACCGACGCTGGCAATCGAATTGTCAGAGAGCGGGATTTGTTCGCGTTTGTCCAAACCTGAAAGTGATTTTGAATGAATATGCCAGTAGCTATTGAAGAAAAAACGGAAACCAGCAGATCCGCTAAAAGCCCCATCCGGCAGGCTGTTGAGCAAAGCTTAGATGCGATCGCATCAATCAAATCCGGCACCCCTGACCCTGCTGCAATCAGCAAGTTTATGGGTTGGGGGGTTATGTCTGACCTACTGCTCGACTATGACCCGCAAGACCAAACCTGGAAGGCTAAAGCGTCTCGCCGGTTGCACAGCCTACTCTCCGGTGAGGAACTGGAGATGTCTAGAAAGTCGATTGTCGATGCTTACTACACCGACCCTAAAATCATTGCTGCTGCGTGGAACATGCTGCGGCATGTGGGTTTTGGAGGAGGCCAGATATTAGAGCCTTCCTGTGGAACCTTGCGGTGGTTAGGAGGTCAGCCCTCCGATCTCCGTAATGAGTCGAAATGGGTTGCTGTAGAAATGGACCCCGTAGCAGCAGGGATTGCTCAAGCGCTTTACCCTGAAGCAACTGTCTACCGGAAACGGTTTGAACAAGTCTATTTCCCTGAGAAAACTTTTGATCTGGTGGTGGGTAACTCCCCGTTCGGGGACACGATCCCGATGGACACACATCACAATGACCGGCAGCTAAACATCCATTCCTATTTCTTCTACAAATCAGTGCAGCTGGTTAAGCTTGGTGGTTTGGTCTGCCTGATTGTGGGCCAGGGGTTGCTCGACTCCGGGGCAAACACACCTACTCGTAAGTTGCTGGGAGAGTTCGGCAACATTGAACTAACCCTACGACTGCCTAACGATGCTCACTTAGGAGCCGGTGCAAGCTGTGACCTCATCTTGTTCCGTCGCCATAAGAAAAACGAGTATCACAAAGGTGAGCCTATCTGGTTCAGCAGCAGCAAAATCAACGAGCAAGGGGCAAAGCTGAACACACTCTACCAAGAGCAACCTCAGCTGATGATGGGCAAGCTGAGCACAATGGGCAAGTATGGTCACACTCGGGTAACTGTCGAGAATGACGGCAGGGATCTGCAAGCCTCTATTGAAGAAGCATTCAAATTTCTGCCAAAGACGCTGTTCTCGCCTCAAGGTAAAACCGAGTTCAACTTTATTCCCTACGAACTGATGGACCTGCCGGTGGGCCACTATGCTCGCTACGAAGGTCAGTTAGTTTGCCGTCTCCAGTCTGAGCTGATCGTCGTCGGTAAGCGCATGACGAACAAGATCAGCGCTGCTCTAGACCTAAGAGAAGCCTTTGACGATCTACTGGCTCATGAGAAATCTTCAGTTGATGAGGAGCGTGGGCGACGACTTCGGATGAAGCTGCGCGATCGCTACCTCGGCTTCATCATGGAGTACGGCTATCTCAATGACCCCCGCAACGTAAAGGCCTTTGACCGGGATGACTCGCTGCTCTCGCTGCTCTCGCTAGAGGTTGGCGACGGTGAGGGTGGGTATCGCACTGCCGATATCATGGACCGGCGCACCGTCCGGGCAGTACCCGACCTGGTGAAGTGCGACAACGTATCAGATGCGCTGGCACAATCGCTAAACCACAAGGGCTACCTAGATATCCAGTTCATCGCCTCTCTGATGGGCATTAGTGAGGCAGATGCCGGGATCAAGCTGCAAGAGTCACGACTAGGATTCTTAGACCCCGAGACAAATAGCTGGGTAGAAGCTTCTATCTACCTCTCGGGTGACGTGAAAACAAAGCTGGAGCTGGCGCATGAGCAAGGGCTAATCCACAACATCTCAGCGCTGAGAGAAGTTATCCCAACCCCAGTGCTGCCACCGGCTTCCCCAGACATTCAGCGGGAGTGTGCGATCGCACTAGAGATCCCCATCGGCATCATGAACGACAAGGAGATCAGTGATCTGTTCTCCGAAACGCTAGCAGTCCGTATGGGGGCTAGTTGGATACCAGCTGAGGTCTACAAAGAGTTCATCCTAGACCTGATCTCAACGCCTGAAAGAAGGGTGGAACCTCAGCATGTAGCTGTCCAGTACCTAAGCGAACCATTCCACCACTTCTCAATCACTACCAGCCGGTATGCCGACACTTCCCCGGCAAACCAAGAAACCTGGGGCACTGGAAAGCGCACAGCGACGGCATTGTGTGAGTACGCTCTCAACTTCAAAGACCCTGTTATTAGAACGGAAGATGCCATCGACGCTCAAGCCACAGAAGCGGCAAGAGCGATGGTCGAGAAAATTAGGGGAGAGTTTGAGAAGTGGCTGTGGCGCGATCGTGACCGAGCCATCCAGATAACGATTCTCTACAACGAGAAGATGAATCGTTTTCGCCATCACTCCTTTAATGGCGATCACCTCAACCTGCCAGGGTCTAACCCCGACATTGAGCTTAGAAAGCATCAAAAGGCAGCAGTCTGGAGAACCCTACAGCAACAGGCAACCTTGCTGGGTCATGCAGTTGGAGCAGGAAAGACCTGGACAATGGTGGCCTCCTGTATGGAAGGGCGGCGGCTAGGGCTCATCCACAAACCGATTATTGCGGTACTGAAGGACACGCTGCCGTCGATTGTTGATGATTTCCGCAAGCTCTACCCTAACGCCAAGATCTTATTCCCTGGTCCTGATGATTTTGGGGGTGCGGGTCTGCCCCGCTTCCTAGGGAAGATTGCCACAGGCGATTGGGATGCAGTCATCATGGGCCACACGCAGCTGTTTGCGATTCCAATGTCGCTACAAGCTGAGATGCGGCACCTGATGGAGGAGCGTGAATCCCTCAAAAAAGCACTCAACATCGAAGCGCTTAACGGGAATGCACAGCGGCGGCTAGAAAACCGCATGCGAAGCATTGAGGGCAAACTAGAGGCTACTACAAAGTCTGAGCGCAAGCGGCGAGGGATCTGCTGGGAGCAGTTGGGTGTTGATGCGCTGTTTATTGATGAAAGTCAGGTTGTTAAAAAGCTGGGTTTCGTGACCCAACAGCAGGATGTCAGGGGGCTTGACCCGACTGAATCCCAACGGGCAAAAGACACCTACATGAAGACAACCTGGCTGTTGGAAAACGGTGGCAAGGTGGTCTTTGCCACTGGTACCCCGATCACTAACACGGTCGCTGAACTCTACACCCTAATGCGGTTCCTGATGCCCAAGGAACTCAAAAAGATGGGGCTTGAGAGCTTTGACTCTTGGGCAAGTTGCTTTGCCGAAACACAGACAGAACCAGAGGTTACAGCTTCCGGTAACGTCAAGATGATCACTCGCTTCAGGCGCTTTACGAACCTGCCTGAGCTGATGGAGCGGTTTTGGTCATTTGCTGATCTGCTGCCATCGGAAGACCTTGATCTAGAAAGACCCAAAGCACACTTCTTTGAAGAAGAGGTAGAGGCTTCTGATGGCCTGCAGAAATACATGATCTGGCTCAGCAAACGTGCTGAGAGCATTCAGAAGCGTGAGGTTGAGCCTGATGTAGACAACATGCTGGTTGTGACCAATGACGGGCGCAAATCAGCGATCACGTTACGCATGGTGCAGTCATCGGCTAAGGATGACCCAGGAGACAAGTTCAACAACGCTGTTTGGTGTGTTTGGCAGATCTGGAAGCTGAGCAAGGAGTTCCGGGGCACCCAGATGGTGTTCACCAACATCGGTTCTCCTGCCAACTGGAACAAGATTGACTTCAACGTTTGCGTGGAGTTCCGAGACAAGCTAGTTGCTCTGGGCATCCCCAAGAACGAAATTGCCTTTATCCATGACGCTAAAAGCGATCAACAGCGTCGGGCACTGTTCCGCAAAATGCGGAATGGCCAGGTGCGGATTCTGTTCGCATCTACTAGCAAGGGTGGCACTGGGGTTAACGTGCAGGAGAATTTAGTCGCACTGCACCACCTAGAACCCGACTGGCGGCCAGCTGATATTGAACAGCGGGAAGGCCGGATTATCCGGCAGGGCAACCTATGGCCTGAAGTGCTGGTGTTCCGCCATGTCACATCAGGGCAAAAGGGCTTAGCCGGTTTCGATGCCTTCTTCTGGCAGAAGCTGGAGTGTAAATCAGCCTTTATCCACCAAGTCTACCGGCGCAAGCTGAGCCAGCGACACCAAGAAGATGTCTCTGAGGTGACGCTTAGCTATGCTCAAGTGCGCGCATTGGCCACTGGGGACCCGATCATGATTGAGGAGAGTGAGCTACGGGCAAACCTCAAGCGGCTAACCATGCTCTACGCTGAGTTCCAGAAGAAGCGAATCAAGATTGACTGGGAACTCAACACCCTGAGAAACACAATCGATAACGCTGCGGAGAAGGAGGCAGCCCTACTATCAATGGCTGATCGGGTTGCTATGTTTGATGAGAACTCTCCCGACAAATCAGTGGTAGAAGTGCGCGGCAAGCGTTACGTTGACTTGAATCTGCTCGGGAAGGCACTAATCAAGGTCAGCACTGACCTGATGAAGGCCTACACACCTCGACCCGTTGTAGTGGGGGCTGTACCGGCATGCAACCTAAAGCTCTTTGCACAGGTGAGGTCGGCACAGGAGGGAGTAGAGTTCTTCTTGGCTGAGGACAACAAGGACTCTACTCCTAAGTTTGCATTCAAAGCCAATTCCTCCAGCACAGCACTCACAGGTCATGCGCTGCTCGACATTATCAGGAAAGACATTCCTGGGGCTGTCGATAATTTCAGAAAGACTGTTAAGAAGTCGAAACAGCGCTTTGCTGAACTGTCTCGGGCATCTGTCGAGCAGTTCCCCGAAATGGAGCAAATGACCCGGATGCAGACGCGCCTTCAAGAGATTGAGGTGCAAATGCGCGAGGTTGAGGACGTGATGGCTGATGCTCGTAACGCATTGGACGAGGCTGAGATGGCGTTAAGTTCCAGCTCAGCAGTAATGGGCGAGCTTGACCCCGTTGTAATGCAGACGATCATCCAGCGGGACGGAGAACCCCGCGAATGGAAGGACACCCTAGCTGAAATTTTGGCTAAGCGGCGGGAGAAAGAGGAACTCTTGAACCCCACGGTGGACAAGGATGTAGACGAAGAAGAGGATGATTTCGAGTTCTCGCTGGCAGACCTTTTAGCCAGCTAATCATTGAACTTATCAATCAGATCAGAGAGAATGAGGGCCTAGCTATTTTCCCGGCTAGGCCAATTCGATAGAAGGAGGAACCTAATGCTGCTCAATGTAGAAGCCAAAAACACCGTTCTATTTAAAGACGTTCCCCACTGCTTCCCATTCATTGCGAATGGGAAAAAGGTCTATGTCAAGATCGGGGCGTCTCAGTCAATCTCACTTCTTGAGCTCTGCTATCAAGGCTTTCAGCCGGATGAGACGGTGACGATTTTCCGGTTTGATAAGGTCAGCCCCAAGCTGGAGAGTGCGATCGCAACCTGCGTGAAAGGTCTGCTCAACTACGATAGCGACACGTTCACAACGCCCAACTATCCCGATGAACCTGTGACTGAGGATGAGGCACAACGAGCGCTTGCAGTGCTGATGCACCAGCACTTGTTTGATGAGTCAGGTACACCGCATCTCGATGGTGCGGAAGTGGGTTTTGCCTGGGATGTCGTCTTAGGGGAGGAGGACCAAGATGCCGGAAGTGTTGCTGCCTGAAGATTTCAACCCCTTCGAGTTCACGGTCAGAACTGCTGGCCACTTCTATAAGGGTGGCAAGAAAATCCCGTACAAGGACAATTGGGGAAATGATAAGGAGCGGGTTGGCGCGAACTTGGGAAATTCAGGGCTGCGATTCCACTCCGAAGACCCTAGAGCTGTTCAACTGTTCAAGCGGTTCTATGGAGCCAAGTTACAGAAGAGAGAGGACGGGCTTCTGGTGGTTCCCGAAGTCAACATCTACCTACCTTTTGAATCAATCAATCACAACTATGTGGTTGGTTATGGCCAGTACAAACAAGGGGGTGGCTTTCAACATCTCTGTACGGGCACCACAATCATTCGTGAGAAGGTGAAAAAGTCTTACAAAAACTCAAAGGGTGAGGAGTTCTTTTCATGGCCAGTTGAGCAGGTTAAAAAGCCTTGTCCTGCTGCCGGAAGCAGTCAAAAATGTACTGATTGCCAGTACATCAGGCGGCTAACCTTCTACATTGCTGAACTCTACGATGAAGGGTTCAAGCGAGCGTTCACCCTCAATACACCGGCGGCAAATGAGTCGCAGTTGCTGTTTGACCTCAAAGAGTACCTACGACAAATCAAGGCACTGGGGGGTGACAACGTTTCTAGCTTGCCGGTTGCAGTGGCGGCTAGTCCAGAAACCAGCTTCTTCATAAGGTGGAAACTGACTCGCGCACCCGAAATGATTGGGGTCCCAATGACCGAAAAGCGAGGTGGTAAAACCGTTCAAACTGGCCAGCAAACCCAGAAAGAGGAATGGTTGCTACACATTGAGCCTGAACAGGCTTGGTGGGACACCATCATGGAGCGCATGGGCAAAGGGGCTTACAGAATCGATAGAGAAACGGGTCGGGCTATTTGCATGGCCGATGAACGCCTCAAGTATCTACAAGGTATGGCCACAGCAGCTCAGCAAATGGCTGTTGCTGGCGCTACCATCAACCACTACCTGCCAGGCGCGATCGCCCAAATAGGTCAGCCCCAACTCGAAGGAGAGGTAGAGGTCCTCGATGCGACGATAACCGGAGTGTCGCTAAATGGTGATCAGCCGCTCGACGTTGAGATTCAGGAGGTTCTAGGGGTAGAGGATGCGCCCTTCAACCCCAAAAGTCCTAACCCCGCAAACATAAATCGCTTCCGCCAGGTGGCGAGGCTGATGACGTTGGAGGATACGGCGATCGCACAGGCTATTCGTGCCTGCTACGAAGGACGACACTCCTCAGAGTTGCGTGAGGTCCACTGCCGCAAAGTGATCGACCACATGCTGATCGATTGGGCAATGCAGCAGGCAAAAGGAGATGAGCCGCTGTTCCCATCTAAAGATGCTGCTGAGGCGTTTATGCTCTCCCAAAAGTTGCCGAGAGAAGACGTAAAGCGAACTCAGTGGTGGATTCAAAGAGTTGTTTTGTTGCAGGAGGGAGGTGAGCTATAGATGTTAACGAAAGAGGATTATGACCAAGCACGTCAAGCTGTAATCGAGAAATTTGAACCCACGGAGCAGGAAACGCTTGAACGCCCGTCAGAGGGAATCAACCTAGAACCATGGGGACCTGTACCCTCTGGCACGGACTATCAGTTTTGGATGGTTATCAATCCAAACTGCAAAGGGGGTTTTAGGGCAAAGTGCTACGTTTTCAAGCTGAATGGTGTTTGGAAAGTCGTTGACGAAGGCCAACAAATCCTACAACCCTGAGTGGCTAATTCAATTTTTCATCTAACCGGAGAGTGAGAAATGTCTATTATTCCAGGCTGCCCTTTCAAGTCAGGCGATAAGGTTAGGCTCAAGCCAGAAAAAAAGTGGTCTTATGGTTATTTTGAGGGAACGGTTACGGGAGAGGTTGATGATGGAGAGCTGGTAGTCAATCTCGATACTCCTGTTCAGATCGCTGGGAGTTCATTCAGCACGTTTACTTTCCAGTGGCCATCGTTGGAACTGGTATCTTCACAAGAACAAGAGATCGCAAAGCCTGACGGTGAAGTGGTACTGGATGCGATCGCACCGGCTGACCGCATTGAACTAATTGAAGACCATGAGGTTTATGCACCTTTCATAGGGTTTTGGTGGTTTGGCATCGCTGTACCCGTTGTGCTGGGAGGGCTTGAGGGAAAGGAAAAAGAGACGCTGATACGGGTTAAGCAGGCTTTTGCCAAAGGCTATGACGCTCGGATGGCAGGCAGGCATGAAAACTCCTTCTACGCTGAGAAGTATGATTCTCCCAACCTAGACGCCAGCTTTCTTTACGGCTGGAAAGTAGCCGACTATTTCCAAGAGGGTGTGGTCCCCCAAGAGGAGGTGCCTGCTGTGAAGGAAGCAGTAGCAGCGGTTGGAACTGACTCTCAAGTAGCTTTTGACAACTACGCCTAAGGAAGCGGCCATGCACAGTAATCAAGGTGCTGAAGTTGAAACAACGCCTCAGGGGAACGTCCATATTTATCTGAAGGGCTCATTAATCAGAGGAATGCACCTCACCCCTCCTGATGCAATAAATCTGGCACTAAAAATCCTGGTGCTGCATGAGGAGTCAATTTCGCCCGAGCAGTCCGAGGAGTTGAAAAGGCTCCTCGGTTACAGCAATGGCTAGAGAAACCTATGACCCTAACAAGGTCCGCCCTGCCATGTGCTCTAAGTGTCCGTGGCGACCTGAGAATCAAAGCCGCTTTGGTTCTCGGCTTCTGGCAAAGCTGACAGAAATGGTGCTGAACTACAGCAATCATTTCTGTCACTTGGAACAGGATCATGGGGAAAGATCAACCTGGAATTGCAGGGGTTCAAGAGATCTGCAGCTAAAAATTGCCTTCAATATGGGGGTGATTCCGGAACCGACCGACGAAGCATGGCGGCAAACGCTGGAGAAGATCCAGCAAACCTCTATTGGTATCGGCAGGCAGGTTGAACTGCTGAAAACCCATAAGCGCCACAATCCACTGCTGAAAAAGCATGTGGGTGAAGTTGGCACGGTCACAGCTGGGCCGTATGGGGCAAAGCGTGACAAGTGGTTGGTCGATTTTGTTGATGAGCAGTTTTGGGTTAGGGAGCAGTATTTAGCGCTCCAGGGGGCTAAGAATGAAACTACCCATGAGGGTTTTACTAGCCAATCATAAAGGTTGGTTTTTTCACCATTGGAATGCGATCGCTGAAGATGCAGTCGGGCATCTTTGGTCCCCAAGTCCCACCCCGGTTACGATCTATCCCCACGTCATTAGAGCCTGCGACAATGGCCGCTATGCTGCTGTAGTCAATGGCTCTGCCTGGTCTGAGGAAGAGTTTCTAGCCTTCGCCAAGCAAGAGGCTCGACGTAAAGCCAAACCGCTGTGGATCACGGTTCCCGATATCCCATTCGATGCAGCGGCCACACTCCGGGAGTGGGACTATTGGGAACCTAAGTTGAGAGGCTTGGGTGTCCCGCTGGCCATGTGTGTTCAAGATGGGATGACCCCGGAGGACACGGCACCGGCTGATGTGATTTTCATTGGGGGATCGGACGGTTGGAGGTGGCAACCTTCTGTCATCCCGGAGTTCATTGATACCGGCAAGTTCGTCCACGTTGGGCGAATCAACGGCAATAAGCTTTGGGTCTGCGATCGCCTGGGCGTTGACTCATGCGACGGCACCGGCTGGTTTAGGGGAGATCAACAGCAGCTCGCCAAGCTGGAGTATTATCTACGTTGCCGTGTGGGTCAGGCGATTCCCCCACCGGCTGACGTTGATGATCCCCTGGCTGAGCCATCGCTGGCTCTAACCTACTACCGTCGATGGTTCCAGCAACCCCAAAGGCCAACCACCGTCAACACAGATCCGATCATGCCTGAACACATTGAGATGGCAATGCGCCACTGGGTACCCGTTCCCACGAAGCGGCTGCCGACTCGCTATGTGGTCGAGCACGAGGGAAAACTCTACCCACCAAAGGAACTGATAGCTCAGGCAAACTTCTGGGCTAGGGGATCAGTGCTGCACCCACGCTATTTCCTGGGTGGGCAAAAAGCAGCAAACCGATTCCTTGACCAACGGGGATTCAAAGTTAGACAAGCCACCCGAGAGGAGATAAAAACCATTGAAACAACCATCGAAAAGTAGAACAGTAGAATACAAGACCCCTTTCATGCTCAACACGGTTGCTTATCTAGTGCAGCAAATGTTTGATTATGGGGCTAAGCAACTGGTCTATGCCGAAGAAAGCAAGGGTGTAACCAACTTCTGCACCGTAATTGCGATGGGGGAGGATGCGGATGCAATCATCCAGTTCCTTAAGCAGAGAGATGCTGAGAAGGATTTGCTAGAAGATAGCTCAGACACCCCAACCATTAGCGACGAATTGCCCAACCCCGTGATCATTCAGTTTTGCTGTGAAAAGGATTGCGGCCAGCGCTGGCATGCAGAAATCACCTTCTCGCCTGAGGTCTGCCCTCGGTGCAATTCGAGGGACATTGGTTGGACAGCTGAGGATCTGTGTGAGGACTGGGAGGGAGAACTAAAACTGCTGAGGCAAAGTTACCGAATGGAGCAAACCGAGGAGGGTATGACTTGGGTATTGATAGATAGACCCAATGCTTAACGATCTAATCTGAAATGGCTGTCGGAGTATTCAATGGAAATTTGGACTAGAGCATATTTACCTTCTCAAAAAACCGCTTCTCAATGGCTGGAAGATTCTCAAACAGAGGCATTGTTGAAGCATTCAGGCAACGTAGCCTGCTACTACTGCGAGAAGCATAAAGAGGGTTCGATCATTATCAGCACCAAAGATGAGGCTTTGTATAAAAGTCTTGCCAGCAGAATTAATGAAACAGGTTTAGTGTTGTCCGAGTCTAGCAAGATCTTGTCATCAGGGCATTTTGTCTCTGTTTTCTGCTTGCCTATTTCCTGGGAGTCCGCTCAAAGGCATTTTGACTGGTTGAAAGATGCCTGAGCAGGCTGCCTGATTAAGAAGGATAGTGGGCATGCTACCGGGGGGTGTACGTGGCTAAAGATAAGAACAATCTAATCAACATAAACAGAGTCCGACCGTGGAAGTGGGCTGGGTGCAAGAAATGGCTGGCACCCATAATGTCCCAAATCTGGGAGCAGCACAGCGATCGCAGATGGTTCGATCCCTTCTGTGGCAGTGGGGCTCTACCGTTTCTGCTCGAACCTAGACAGGCGTTGCTTGCCGATGCTAACCCCTACTTAATCTGCTCTTACGAGTGGGTTAGGGCTGGGGCAAAGCGAACCATCGACTTCGAGATGAACCAGGCCAGATACTATGAACTGCGTTCGGAGTTCAACCAGCGTCGGCGCAACTTTCAGTCGAAGGGCGATCGCCTATGGCTGGGTGAGGCATTGTGGCTTCTCAATCGCAGCTGCCACAGCGGGTTGTGGCGCACAAACGGGAATGGGCAATTTAATGTTGGGTTTGGCTTCTACAAGAAGCTTTCAAATGTTGACTTTGCCCCATACATTGAGATGGTCAAGCAATGGGATATCAGGCATTCCAGCTTTAGAAAGTCTTGGTGTTTGGTCAAACCTGAAGACTTTCTATTTCTAGACCCACCGTATAGCGAGAAATTTGTCTCCTATACACAGGATCGTTTTCCCTGGAGTGAGCAGGTTGAGCTAGCTAAAAGAGCGGCTGACCATGCTGGGCCAGTGGTGATTTGCAATAGTGCCACATGGTCGATTGTCGATCTCTATTCGACCTATGGATTTGAGATTTTCTACTTGCAGTCCGATCAGCACATTAGACAAGGTTTGAGGAAGGTGGTGCATGAAGTCTTTGCAACAAGAAACATCAAAGTCTCCTGCTGGGGAGGAGGCAAATTCAGGTCCGTTCCTGACTCCTTGGCAGCAATACCCCGGCAGCTCATGGTTCAACTCTAAGACGGGGGAGGTCGAAGAATATGAATCGCCTTGGGCTGACAACGTATGGATAGAGAACTCTTTCCTGCGCAACGCAGCATTGCCCTATCTAAGGAAACGGCAAGATGAGTTCCTCCGGAATATGGAAGAGAATATTCCAGTCAAAGAAATTAAATGGCAGTGGATTTCAGTTATGCCGAATTTCTGGATTCAGTTGGATAGGCAAATTGAGTTATACGAAAAAGCGCCCTATCCTTTGAAGTCAGCACTGGCAAGACAGTTAGCTACAGCTGCTTGGGCAGTTAGTCAATGGTCCTTACATGGTCAGGAAAATGAGCGATCTGGATTTACCCCTACCTGAGGGGATTGAGGCTATAGATCTCCTAAACCAAAGCGGCGGAAACATTGAAGTATCCGTCTATGGCGTAAGAATTGACAGATGTAGCATTGCAAATCGAATTGATTAAGGCGAGAATACAGACATTGAAAATCCCTATAGGGACTTGAAAACTTGATTTACTAATAAGGTCTGCGACAGGGCAGCCCTTAGCTGAATCCCTCTAAGGGACTGAAACCAACGGAGTTTCAGTATTGAGAGATTAGGTATGAATGAGTCCACAAAAGAAAAGGTTGTCTACAGTGCTTCAGAGATTTTCGCATTGTGGAGGGAATATCCTAGGCGTGACCTAGAACCACCATACTCAACAGCAGTTGCCATCTTAGATGAGCTGGCAGGTGCTCCAAGAAAATTGAGTGAGGTGGCTGAAGCTTTGGACATAAACCAGAGCACGGTGAGCGAGTACATTAACGCCATGAAAAACGCTGGAGTGCCGATCATTGTTGACTCGATCAGCAATGGCTCAGGTACAGGTAGAGACAATTCAACGTATTACGTTCAGGAGTAAAAAGAGATGCTGACGGTGACAAAGGTAATTCTCGGGGAAACTGGAGAGATAATCCCTTTGCCAATGCTGAATTTCGAGGATATCAAAACGCCTCTATATATCTTTCCTATGGAAATGTATTTTGGGCTAAGGGTTGTAGAGGGAGAGGTTGTAGTTACGCAGGATCTACAATCCTGCAAGGTTCTGGCTTGGCGGTTTGTTGAAGGTGAATCAGACCAGTGGCACGATTTTACAAAAGAGGAAAACCCGTTTAGCAATCCGCTAATGAATTTCCAAATAGATTTTCCTCTAGATGAGAATGAGGAGGAATCTATTTCCTGGTTCCCATATCCTGCTGATGGTGAACCGGGACAAGTTCAGAAATACGTTTATTCGCCAGAGAGTTACGGAAACTACAAAGAAGTAGGGGAGTCTGTAAGGATGTCTTTTCAAGACTTTGTTGACAAGTATGGCCCAAAACCTGAAAACAATGACAACTAAAACTTTGTTTGCTGCATTGGTCGAACTCAAAAAAAGACCGGGAATGCAGATGGAAAAATTACTCCTGGCTCATGCGATCGCGCGAAAGATTGATAGAGGGAGAAGAAGCCGATTTTTGATGTTGGTTGAGATGGAAGTTGGATTGATGTATTCATCTGTTTTAGGGAGTGAAAAATGACGGTACTAAAATCAACCACGAACTTAGAAAGAGCAGGGAACCGCAATATCAAGATTGATATAGATGAATCATGGAGTGGAGACAAAATCCAAAGGGCTCACCTTAACCAGCTTGAAGTGGGTTTCAAGTTGGAACCCACTTCAAGCTGGCTCACTACACAGAAACATGGCTGTGCCTAATTTCACCAACGGGTGAGCATGTTGTAGCACCTCAAGCTGAAATGGAAGCTGGAGTCTTAGTTGAGGTTGAACAGGATGAGATGGGCTTTTGCGAGAAGGTTCAAGATCCTGCTTCAAAGTTGATGTACTCACCTGAAACGGAAGACATACATGGTAGGCCTACAAACGTAAACCTCAGCTATCTGCCATGACACAGAATCGCATTCATTTAGTTGATGCGCCTGAATGGTTCTACGATCGCAGGCTTCCCAGTCCAGTTAATCCTCCAACTTATTTGAGGGAGATGGTACAGCTTGGGAAGCTGACAAACGATGATGTAACACCAAAGCCTCCACCTAAACCCTTCTGGATTTTGGGCAGTCAAGGATTGCTGGTTATAAATTCCATCATTAACCATCCGGCTACCCCAACCAGCGAACGGATGATGAGCGTGATAATCGCTCCACCTAAACCGTTCTCTGAGCCAGTGATGAAGCTGGCGAAACGGGCGATCGCTTACTGGGACAGCATATTCAACACATGGCGCATCCCAATTAGGAACCACAACAGGGCTACGGCAATAGCGTGGGCTCAGGAAGCCTTTTATGAGGTTGATTGGGAAGATGCGCCCATACTGCTGTCTTGGGCCGCTAGGGGGGAAACGGTTGCCAACAATCTGCTAGCCAGGTGGTCTGTTGGGAAAAGTGTTGACGCTCCCTGTCTAAGACCCCTGGTTCGGCTGGGTCTATCAAGGTCAGCCCTGATAGAAGAGGCGCTGACCGCTTATAACCAGAGGGCAGCAAAACCTCTGAACTGCGATCGCATGAGCAGGAAGGAAGTAGAGAGAGTGCTGTTAGCTCATGTCAGGCACAACCATACTGACTACCACAACATGCTGTGGTGGGAGCGTCGATACAGGCGGTTAGAAGATGCTGATGTAGAGAGAATCCGCAATATGGTAAACGCCGAGATTGTCAGTTTGTACGGAGAGTGTTGAACGGAGAATTGTATGGAATTTACAGAGTTTGTTGCCAATTTACTTGGCAGCCCAACCCATCAGATGGTTGAATCGCTGAATTTAAGATGCGCCTATGATGCTGCCGTTTTGCCTGTTCCGCATACTGTCTGGGAGAATGCTTGTAAGCTAAGGCAGTTTGCTGAACAGGATGGTCGTGAAGAGCTAAATAGATTGACTGCTTGGACTGAGCGAGTGCGCGAGATGGCTGTTGACCGTGAAGCAAGGTTGCAGGAAGCACTGCAAAATGCAAACGCCGTAACAGTTGAGCAAGCCGTAGAAGTCTTGAAGAAATGGCACCAGGAAAACCCAGGAACTCAGCCTAACTCCCTCGATGCTATTCAGCGCGAGATGGATGAAAACATAGCGCAGCAAAAGTCCTTGCGATCTCAAGCAATAGATGTTTATGGAGGCAAAAGAGAACAGCTTGAGGCAGCAATACATAAGCTGTCTACTGAATTTGAGCAATTAAGCTTCCAAAAGTTTTTTGTCGAGTGGGGTATTTAATGAAACTAACAGACACCCTAAGCAGCGGTGAAGTGCAGCAGATCGTAAAAGACTATGCCAGGTCTGCCCCGGTTTTAATGTCGATGCCCATCGGCTCAGTCGTTTACTGGATTGAGAACCATCCCACGATGAAGCGGCCTTGGTTGATTCGTCGTGGTGAATGGAGTGAGAAAGGAGGGCTGTCAGCGGGTGGCATAGGCAGTTATGAAGAACTGCCAGAGGCCGCTAAAGCGCTGGGCTTGCTAGCCTCGGTGAAGCTGATTGAACAGCAGAGCTAACCATAAAAATTTCAAAGCTTCCCCTCGGCCTTCCACAAGCTGAGGGGCATACCTAGCCCCCTGGAGACGCGACCGGGGGGCTTTTTATCGCGTCGTCAAGGTAAACCCAATGCAATCAACCTACCGCATCCTATTTAACTGGGGGTTGGGAGTAGAAAGCACTGCTCTGATCGTGCAGTGGATACTCCATCCAGATACCAGACCCCTCGACCCCACAACGGGCAGCCCTATCGATCTCGACCAAATAATCGTTCTGTTTGCGGCAACGGGGCACGAGTATCCCACCACCCGGAATCTCGCAGAAACCCACGTCCTGCCGCTGTTCAGAAAGCACCGCATAAGGCTAATCCAAGCCGGTCGAGGTGGACCCAGCTTTAACGATGGCATTGTGATCGTCTCTGACACAGCTGAGCCATATCGACTCTACGCCTGCTACGACGACGCAATAGAAGCCGGTATATGGACTCTAGGAACTGAGCTGGAAACTTCGGCTGTGGCTGTGCGCTTGAACCGTCCACACACCTGTTCAATGAAATTTAAGGGGTGGGTGTTGGATCAGGTTATTAGCTTGCTCGAACTGCTGGCGCGAGTATATGGGCCTGAGTCCATACCCGAACTGTCTAGCGAGATGTACGCCTTCCTCATCGAGGAGCAAAGGCACTATAAGCAGATGGCTCGGACCATTCATAAAGCGCTCAAGTCTTCAGGTTTGTCCAAACCTGAAAGTTATCTAAGGGATCACTACCCCGCTTTCGACCCCAGTTTGGTAGGGCTGAGTAAGAGTAAGAAATCCCTGAAAGTCTCTCCACCAAAGGTTTTGTTGTTCGGGCCGATACTTGGCTACAACGCTGATGAGGTGGAGCGGGAGAAGACTAGCGACGAGTATGGGTGTAGGGGAGAGCTATATCTCTACCCTGCCATTGAGCGGGGTTGGTCCCGGTTGATGCTCTGGACTTTCCTATGGCTGACCTTCAAAGTTGATTGGCTTAAGTCTGCCTGCCGGTTCTGCCCATTCCCAGAAGAGGAATACATCATTGCTCGGGGCAAGATCGAGCCGGACGGTTTGGCAGAGGCGATCATGCGTGAGGCCTTTGCGCTGCTGCTCAACCACCGCATGCACCTGTTCGGGCATCACAGTGCCTATGAGATGGCGCGGCTCCACGTTCCCGAGGCGATCGCAATCTGGCAGCAGCAGTGGAATGCGATTGATGAATGGAGTCTGATGCGAGTGCGGCGGATTTACCTGGATCTGCCCGCACCCACCCTAGATAAGCCGACTAAATGGCGGGTAGACTCTGCAAGAGAAACAATTGTAATATCGCAAGGCAGCTATTCGCAGATGATGGTTGAGCTGCATGCGATCGCATCACAACCGGGATGGCACTACGAAGAATTGACCCAAATCGACATGCAGTGTCGGAAATTCCGATCCAACCGCAAGTTGGTGTTGGGTAAGACAGGCGAAGAACTCTACCGCTTAACCCTGGAGAAGGTGGATCTAAGAGGTGAGCCCTACATGACCTACCGTGTCCCGGTTGATGACGTAGATAAATTCAAATGCCATCCAATCCCCAGAGCAGTTCACTTTATCCGGGATTGGTGCCGGTACCCATCAGTTGAGGAGTTTGTTGTAGTGGTCCCTGCTGTGGTCAGACCCAAGGTTCAGAACCGCAAAACGTTTGATGCTCGGTGGGCTGAACTGACTGATCTTAACGTCAACCTGCAACGGGATGTACTGGATTCCGTTGGCTTCATCCTGGAGGCTGCCTAATGTTGCTCACTACTAAACCGCCAGTTGGATTCAACCTGCCTGGGTCTGCCCCGCTAGTTCCCGCTGCGATCTCAAGGCCGCTAGAAGATGATGCGGCAATAGCCATATCTATGAGTGGGGGCAAGGACTCGCAGGCGATGGTCGAGTACGTCATGAACTTGCGATCGCAGCACGGTTGGAAGGGTGAAGTGTTTGCCATCTTTGCCGACCTGGGTGAGATGGAGTGGCCAGGGGTCCACCGGCATGTAGAGAAGATCTGCAGGGCGCATGACCTCAGGCTGGTGGTGGTATCCAAGCCAGGAGGGATGATTGCCGAATGGCGCAAGCGCTACGAAGTCCTCAAGTCCGAGGGCAACACCAAGCCGTTTTGGTCCTCGGGCACGGCAAGGTACTGCACCCGAGCACTCAAGATCCAGACCATCAACAAATACCTGCAAAGGTACGAGCGGGTTATCTGCTGCAACGGTATCAGGGATCAGGAGTCGGATGCGCGAGCGCTCAAGCCTCGCTACCGAGTTCGTAATGAGATTGCCACACAGCGCATCAAATTCCCCGGAAAGCTGAAGGGGATGCCAGCTCACATTCAGGAGGAGCATGCGGCAGCGGCTTACGATCGCTGGCTGGAGAAGGGTAAAGGACGGTTCGCGCTAGACTGGCATCCCATCGCCCACCTATCTATAGAAGAGGTGTGGGACCTAATTGGCACGTCGCTGGAAGAGGTGCAGTATAGGTCAGCCCTGTACCGTGAGGGCAAAATCCGCGAAGCCTTCGAGGGTTTCCCCGCTCATTGGGCCTACGCCACTGGCAATCAGCGGTTGTCTTGCGTGATGTGTGTGCTCGGTTCGCAAAATGACATAAAAAATGGGGCCAGATTTAACCCTGACCCCTACAAAACGCTAGTTGGTATGGAAGTAGAGTCGGGTTGGGCATTTCAGCACAACCGCCCACTCGGTTCTCTTATATCTGAAGTTGAAGCATTTGCTGAGATGCGATCGCAAACCTTCGATGTATTGCGAGAACTGGCGTTAGTTTGATGGAGATGGCAACCTGCACGACTCTGGAAGATCGAACTCTGCCACAAGCGCATTCCAGCTATTTATCTCCTCTGCCTGAAAAGGGTGTCCCGCTTGCTCTACCAAAGTTGCCAGATAATTAATCCCTGCTGCTAATGCGTCCGGATCATTCCGGGTCATTAGCAGAGTCTTCAGGTTGGCAAAGTGGTCTTGAGCCATCCAATTTGAGACAGCAACCTTCCCAGCAATCGAGGCGTACAAAGGATTGCCGGGATACGTGAATCGGGCAACCATTTCTTGCAGACGGGGACTGGGAGGGGTGCCTTGTGCCTGCTGAGCCTTCCAGTCTTCATAGTCTTCCTCAGACGCTTCAATCACATGCCCTGAATCAGGGTTGTGGTTCAACAGAAAGCCTTGGGAAAATTCAGGACTGCCATTTTCATCAGCTACAAAATAAGGCATTTTTAAGCTCCTAGTAAAATTGAAATATCTTCCCAGCCATGCGTAATGTGGTGAGTTTTAGCTGAACCACCGTAAGACCCTAAGCGCCGCATCATCAACTGTGCCGCGTTGTTAGTTATCCAAGGAACTTGAATGGATGCCATCACTCGAAACTCCGCTGTAGGAGGAATAACTAAATAGGCATAGGAACTTAGCGAGTCAGTGTTCAGCACTGTCCCAGGAGTACGCATCATGATGAACAGCTCTCCTCCATTGCTGGTAGGTGTACCTGGATGGTTTCTCCCCAGCATTCGCACAGGAACACCAGTAGGAACAGTGAATGTATACAGTGTGTCTGTTACTGCAATGTCTACATCAACCATGTCATAAACAACTGTGATCCACTCAAACAATTGCCTGCTTGCATGATGCAAGAACGGTCTGATAACACCATTTGATTGAGTCTGGATTGCGCCGATTCTTCGCTTGTAGGTGAACCCACTTGGCATTGTTGGGGCTGTTGCCGACAAGCTAAACAGATGTGCAACTTCTTTAGTCGTGCTGTTGTAGATTAAGTAAGCGTGATACCAGGTGGAGTTAGTTTTAGTTCCTGTATCGAGACTGCCACCATTATTAGCAGTAGCAAACGCATTAAGGCTTTTAGTCCTTGCTGCACCTGTTACTGTAATTCGATCCGTTCCATTACTAACGACTGCCGACCCTGCCGTAAAGTCTATAAAGTTCGCAGAGTCAGCTACGTTGTTGGAGAGTGTTATTTCGGGAACACCCCAACTTAGCCCTACTTGGGAAACAAAGGGTTTTGCGCTGAGAAAATCATTTAATGTAGCCATGTCATCTCCAAGCTTTAACGACTAGACGCCAGTTAGCAGGTGTAATGGTTCCACTCATAGTCTGCGTGTCTGGTCTAATAGGCGCGATTAAACCAGAGATAACCACCTTTATTTGCGTCTCGTTAAAGGCAGCATTCATGCCGTAAGTCACTGGCCCAGAAAAGTTATACATCGGTGTGCCAGTCACATCTAGTATGTCACCGACTACAAACCCTAATTCTGCTGTCTTACAAACGAGGTACATTTTCACAAAAGAAGGGGCTGCGCCTAAACCGTGAGTCAGAGTTTGCAGACTAGGAGTAGCAAAAGATAACTCCCCACTGTCGTATGCAGCAGTCGCAGTTATACCACCACCAGAGACGTTACGGGTGCCATCTAAATACTGAATGGAGACTTGAGTGTATACCTCAAATGCTCCTGTAATACTGCCATTGTTGACACCTAAACCGTATGAAGCGTTAGACGTCTCTGCTCGAAACTCAATACGATAAGTTGTGTTTGCAGTAATACTTACTATGGCAAACCCTACGCTTTTAGCCTCTCCATTGACTGGTTGTGGTGCCCAAGAAGACTGACCTAACTTTTCCTGTACTGAGCTATTTACGTTCCAGAGACGAGTATTAAAACGGTTTACTGCTGCACCAGGACTTGACCAACTAATAAGGTATTTACCCGGCTTAGTAGCACCTGGTAGCGTAAACTGGTTAGCTGCTAGACTTACGTTTATTTCGTCAACAGTCTTTGTGTTGAGTACGCGAGTGGCCCAACTACCAGCGGTATAGCTGCCTCCTTCTGTACCTGAAGGTTTTTGATCTTCTATTTGGCAATATTGAATGCCTGGAATCGGAGCAGATTGAGCTAATCCGTTCTCTATTCGCCAGTTGTTAGGAGAGACGCACCGCAAGCAAATAGTTTCGTTCTCTTGCAAGATTAGCTGACCATTTGTGCCAGATAAGCCTTGAATAGTTCCGCCTGCTGGAGGGTTGATTGTAAAAGAGTTCAGACCAAACCCTGTTGGTGCTGCTGGATTTATTCCTACCTGATCGCAGAAGCCAACAATGTCGCCTTGTATCCCCGCTGGCAAAGTTATGGAAAGGGCACCCCCAGCAGTGCTGACAGAGTGCATCGTACCTGGGGCAGGCGTAAACGTAGCAGTGTGTTTTGAGTAACGAGTAATTGTTGTTACTGCGCCCGCACTGTCGCCAATAATCGGTGTGTTCGCATCAGAGGAATTGAAACTGTTTTTGACATGATCGGTAGTAATCGACATCAGACATCAACCCCTTGAGCAAATACAGGTTTGTTAGCTTTCAGCCACTCGTACAATCCCTGCCATAAAGGGCCGCCCTCACCCGGCAGTAATTCCATTGAGGTAGGAATCTCATAAACCTTTTCGTCTACAGGCACAGCATCTTTTGCTGCTGCGTTTGCAAAAAAATCAACCCAAACCCGAATCACTTGCTTATCAGCATCACAGCGATTGATCCGGGCGTAACAATCCGGAAATCCTACGCCCAGCTTGCTCTCTAATAAATTAATTTGCAAAGCCATAACTAGCTACCTACCTCAGTTGTATAAATCGTGCAAACCCAGCGGATTGTTTTACCCGCCTCGCCCGTAGCTGTTATCAACAAACCTCCGTGGGTTGTGTTCGCAGAAACATTAATATCCCAGTTCGTGTTGGGGCGATAAATAATCGTTTTTGCCGATGCTAACAGAGTGATTTGCGTAGCGTCGTAATCCCTGTTTATTAATCCCACAATCTCAAAAGAGGCCGATTCCAAGTTGACAGCATCAACCCTTCGAGCCGTGACTTGGATTCGGAATGAGACTGAGCAGTAGTTTGGCAGGATTAACTGATTGCTCGTCCCCGGCGCACTTACGTTAAAAACTGGAGTGCCCGGAGTCGCCCCATTCGTGGTGCATCTCGCTATGTAGATGCCACGCTGAGCATCCCCTGTTGATACGAACCCTCCTGCGGCCCGAACATCTGCACCATGCAGCCCACGAGCGGTGGCCTGCATCCCACTGGCTAACGAGTACGGAGCATTCGCAATCAGTAACTCGCCGCCCAAGGTGGCAGCATTTCGCCCGCTGGCTGTACAGGTGTCCCCGCCTAAAGAGCCTGCATACTGTCCTGAGACAATATTGCTTTTTCCGCCTAAAGAGCCTGAGTGCTGGCCCGAAACGGCATTGCTCTGCCCTCCTGCGGCTACGGCATAGAGGGCGCTTGCAGTGTTACTCAGGCCGCCCATAACAGCAGCGTAGTTAGCGTTTGCGGTGTTGCTGCTCCCTGCAAAAACCCCCGCTGAGACTGCCGAAACGTTGTTGCTGGAGCCACCTACGATCGCGCCATACGCAGCCGCCGAGGATGTCGTGCTGCCGTAACTAGCAAAGATCCCATTGGTGTCGCCGTTAACCGTGTTATATTCACCCGCGAACACGCCGCTTTTAGCAGCAGGCACGCTGTTATTCGATCCCTCAAAAACACCGCTATAGGTTCCCGCGACAGTATTGCCGTAGCCGCCTACAACAGCAGAGCCATTCCCGCTAGCTGTGTGATTCTGCCCTACAAAAATGCCACTGCGATCGCCCGAGGCATTGCTATCCCTGCCTGCGATCGCAGCACTGTAAAGCCCTGTTGCGCCATTATTGATCCCGGCAAGCAGCGCCGCATAATTGCCAGTAACTTTGCTTGCTCCGGATCGCTCCATTTGGAGGTCTACCGATCTCAGCCCTCGTTTATCGCCTCCTGATGCGCCTCCGTCAGGGATCTGAGCCAGGATTGCACCTGCACCTTTTGGGGCAATAACAAGGTCAATATTGGTAGCGGTTCCGACCGGCAACAGTCGCAGTGTAGGTACGGTAGCGTTGAGGCCAGAGCTGTTCTGGCTGATGTCCAAAATATTGCTTGTACTACTAGGAGCTGAGTCGAGGAATGCAAGATCGCCTAGGCCGAGGGCAGTCCTCCAGGGATCAACGCTAATGTTGCCCCCATCAATAGCAGCAGCGCCGACTGCTCCAGGGGTACTGGGGTAAGTCAAGGTGAGCGATGCTGCTGCATCGTTATAAGTAGCCTGCGACAGCATAGCTGCCACCAAATCCTGAATAGCCTCTGAATCTAAGGCTGTCTTTCCACCTACGACAGGCATTTTTTAAGCCCCCTGCAAAATGTTGACGTAATCGGCTGGCTGGCCAGTCTTTCTGATCGCTTTCCAGGGCAGCCCTAGCAGTGCGTCAGGAATCTCAACCGTCTGTGATGGCTGAAGGATGTAGACGGCATTTGTCTGAGATGCGGTCGCTTCGGTCGTAACAAGTACCTCACTCGCGCCCACATTCAGAAAGCTAAGGGCCATCCGAGTGCTAGAGGCAGCACAGAGAGCAGCCCCACCGTTATTAGCGGTGCTGTCACCCACCAATACAGAGGTGACGACACCGGAAGAGGCTTTGGAAGGACCACCGCCAACTCCAGCAGCAAGACCTTCGAGTAGTCCAACTATTTGTTCAAATACATTTCCGTCTGGTTTATATGGCATGACTGGACTGGTTAAGCGAATCCTGCCCCTACCTTAGGTAAGATTTGAGGAGAAAATTAAGATTGTTAAGATCAAAAAGGAGGAAACCTGTATAATCGAATTGTTGAAGCCTAGGAAATAAACACCCAGGTAAAAGAGCCACAGGCCTGCGGAATGGGAGCATGCAGGGTACTCCCCCGCATAGGCACGGTGCTAAAACATCGTCCAAAATAAGTCCTATAAGGTGAGGCTCTACCCTTTTAAGGTCAGCCCTTGAGGGTCGCTTACCAACAACATCACCGAACCCACTGTAAAAGTCACTACTGTCACTACTGCCACCACCGTCACTGTAAAAGGAGTCACCGCAGCTAACAGAGCAATCAACCTCAAAATTCTTCTCAAACTTATCAATCTTTTTTCATAGGATGAGTGCAGATCGGATGGCCGATCTGCTTGTCCTGTTTATATGGCTATCGGAGAGTGGAGAAGTGAAACAGTCTGAACTATTCGACAAGCTGACTGAAGACCGAGTACCCATTGAGTTCGCATCCTCACCGGCTAGGCTATTTATTTTGTTGGCTTACCTGCAGCTGGCCTGCAGGGACCCGAGAACAAACCCTGATCTCAACCTGCTAGTCCGTCAGTTCTGCGACAACATCATCAAGGCGATCGCATCCCGGTACCCGGAGGCCGAGGAGATCATGCAGGGCGCATGGAACCCTGAGAATGATTTCAGCAAAAGTGAGATGGACATACTAGAATCGTCGGGCAGACCGCTCGAAGCCTACGAGATTGTGCCACCCGAACCCATGCCGGTCTTCACCCACGTCTGTTACACCCTATCCGAGCGAGGAGAAAACGAAGGCAGAATGCCGCTAATACTTTTCGAGCGGCCAAAGGACTGGGGGCACCCACGATGGAATTACCATTTCTGCTCAATCGCTAGAGAAATAGACGGAGTGCAGCACATCAACTGCTGCCACGTATGGCAAGAGGGAAAGCGATCGCAGGCCGAGGCATTCCAGGCTATTGCGCCATACCTCTTCCAGCAATACTTCCCCTCCCACCCATCAGAACTTTGCGATTGCACCCACCTCGCGCCAGATGATATTTGGATGGAGGATTGGGGTCCCAAACCTCCACTTTTCAAGGAAGGCTACGACTCCTTTTGGACCTGAGGGCGATCGTGCACCGGCTATAAAAATCCTGTGGTGATGCCACTGCACCCAATGGTGAACCATGCTGGACCTTCATCCGTATCGACGGCTCCACAAACCAGCGAGTAGGGCAGCCCTTGAGAGGAGTACATTTCAACAACGTCATAGGCCAGGAACCGCTTAACCCGTATCAGCAAAACCCCAAGCATTTCCCTGTAGCTAGGCTCGAACTGCTTGAGAGACGGATTGAGGGGTATTGGCTCTCCGCAAAATGGATGAACAATTTGTGACGAAAAAGACGGCATTTTAGTGACCTTATACTGATCAATTTTTCCCGCCACCTCCAAACCTCGCTTGAGGCAATTAGCTCCAATCGAGCGGAAAGCAGCCATACAACAGCTATCGGACTGGGAATAATCAGGCAGAGAAAGGATTTAGGCAGCTATGAACGATCAGCAATCCCCGAAGCAATGGGAACAGCAGTCGGAAGAACCTCAGGTCTGGTTTAATCGGTTTTTGCTTTTCCTTGAGCAGGGAGAAACCAAGCAGCGATCGCTACTCCAGGCCTACAAAACGCATTTGGTGATTGCTGATAAGCTCGATGAGAACGGCAATTACAAGACATCAGGCAAGCCGATACGCACCGTTCCTCAGGTATGGCGAACGATGGCCAAGCTTTGGGAGTGGGAAGATAGAGCCAGGTCGTTTGATGGCCAGCATCAAAACAACCGCATGCAAAAACGGTTAGAACGATTGCAGGAATTGGAAGAGAAGGAATGGGAATCGGCCATGCTCCTGCTAGCCCGAGCAAAAGAGATGCTGTCTTACCCAATCGTCACTCAGGTAAGCACAGACGGCGATCGCACCATCATCATTGAGCCTGCGAAGTGGGTTAGCTCAGACATCGCCAAGTTCTTCCAACTATTCTCAACGCTAGCGAGGTCATCAACTGGAAAGCAGGACATGGGACCGCTTGACGCACTTCAGGTATTACTTGAGGCTGGTTGGGTTACGCCTGAAGTCTATGCTGCTGCTGACAAAGGACTCACTGACACCGCAGAGCTTGTGAGACAGGCGTTAGACCCAAAGCTGCGATCGCAGTCTGAGGTAGTAAGTGAGGGGGTGTAGCTTGATCTGGCTTGATCTCGACGCACGTTTAAGGGCAGCCCTAGCATGCTTAACAAAGTGTGAAGGGCGATCGCTAAGAAAGTCTAAACATCGAAACGTTTTACTTGGGGTGAATAATGTTTGAGTTTCTCAAGACCTTGAGCTACTGGGCTAAATGTATTCGTGACTTTGAAAGGCTCGAAGCACAGGACCCACCTCACTACAGGGATGAGGCAGAGCAGCGGCGAGAGGAAGCTAGACAAAGATGGGAATTGATCGATGCTGCTGTTAGAGAACGTCGGCCCGTCGAGCCACCCGAGGAAACTAGCCAGGTGCGATCGCAAGAGGCGGCAGAGCCCAAGGCGTCTTGGAACTGGCTCAACTGCACCGGCTGTAAGTACAAGAATGCGAACCCTTATCTCCTATGCGCCAACCACCCCTTTGGGTGGCAGGGTGAGGGGAACTGCAAGGATTACACCAACCCCCAAGCTTACCGCTTGCAAATGAGTGAACTGGATGAACCCACAGCAGAGCAAATCAGGCAAATCCTTACACATGCTGCTGCCAACCCACCATCAACAGGGCTAGCGAGTGAATATGAGGGACGTATTTACTCCGATCCCAACCCTAACCAGTGAACATCAGCAAATCCAGCGAGACATCTATGAAGCCAGTACCTCATGCCAGTGGCTCTATCGATCAGGTATCCAGGCTAAACGAACTCAAGAATAAAGCCAAAGAAAGAGAACGGGAAATATTGCTGCAGCTCATAGCGGCCTGGATATTAGAGGTGAGGCACCCTTTTGAAATAGTGCGAGAACTGAAGGGCAGCAACTGCTATCTCTGCTATTTAAGGCCAACTGATCAAGAGTCCAAAGTTGGGGTGGAGAGTGCGATCGCAGTTGTTAACTCTGCCCTGGGAGTGTCGATTGATCGCAAGGCTCTGCACGAGTATGCAAGTAAGTATCGACTAATGGCAATTGGCAGAAGGCCAGCGTTTTCAGCCATTCAGATGCAATGGATAGATGAGGCAATGCTCAGCGTTAACCTGCTGAACCACAAGCCAGCACCTTTGCCAGTAAAGGAGAACCCCGATGGAGCAATCGAGGTCGAGCCTATTCGATAGGCTATTTGACGGGGAACAGCTCACCCTGTTTCAAAGCGACCCTAAAGCAGGAGATAGGGTAGTCATCACAGCAGTTGTCTCTCACCCAAAGAGTTTATTGGGTCACGTTGGTACAGTCGTACTCACTAAAGGCGATCGCATCATCGTGCGTCTAGAGACAAATTACCGAAACTGGCACAGGGTAGCCCTGCCTAGGCAATGTCTCAGCCTGACCTCTTTCGAGATACCTGCCACAGCGGCCAGCTTCGGGTCCCAGCAATGCGAACCACTTGCTCGAAGCTGTTTCGAGCAATACTCGCTACTCCATGGGGAGTGATGGTGCTGTCTCGAACCTCTGGGTAGTGGACAAAGGCGATACCTTCATCTGTCAGGGATCTCGCCATCATCCTAAAGGCCAAATGAAACTCGCTGCGTTCGCGCAATCGGGCTAAACCAGTCTCACAGTACAAGGTGTTGTACTGGCGTGATGCCTGTTTGCATGGGGCAGCCAGTTCTATCTGATAGCCTTCATCTACCAATGCCTGCACACTGGGCGTAATCTTTGACGCAATAACTAAGAAGGGTTCCCTCTGTGCCAGAACCCTTCTTTTCACGAAATGTGTAAAGCTGATGCCGCTGCTGGAGTTCACCACCATAGAGGGAACAGAGGGAACTGATGAAATTAATCTGATATCAGATGTCTCGCTTAAGGCTGACCTATTGGGCAAGGGTGGGTAGTCAGTGGTCAGTCTGCGATCGCTAAATAGGTCGCCAGAGAGCAGCGCATGGTTCATTGTAGTGACGAGAACTAATGCCAGGGGGGAGAATTAGCGTAAATATTCGCAGTTTATAGCGGATTTTCCTGACAAAGGGAAGCGACTGTTTTCCCCTATACAAAAGATGGGGAATTTTACCCTAAAAAAAGGGAATTTTTAGGGGGTTTCCGGGAATCCATTGATTAGATGGATCTTTTCAAATTGCTATGGCATTTAACCCAGCCAGGATGCAGCGGACTGCACAGAAGCAGAGGCAACTGCTGATGCAGGTAGAGGAAGTTATAGAGGACCGCATGTGGAGCCTGCTGCCCGGTCCACAAACAACAGCGGCAGAGACAGAAGCTTTCGAGACACTTTTTGGAGGCCGAGCCGGTGGTGGTAAGTCGGCCCTGCTGCTAATCCTTGCCTCACAGCATCATCAAAACAGTGTCATATTCCGTCGCGTTTATCCAAACCTGAAGGAAATGATTTTGAAATCCCAAGAGATGCTCTTGGGTACCGGAGCAAGTTATAACAGCCAAGACAAGATCTGGCGCGGGTTGCCGGGGGGTCGCATTCTAGAGTTTGGGGCTGTGCAGCTTGAAGACTCCAAGTTTAACTATCGAGGCAGAGCTCACGATCTCAAGTGCTTTGACGAGTTGACCGAGTTCAGCGAATCAATCTATGAGTTCCTGATCGGCTGGACCCGGACACACATTAGAGGGCAGCGCTGCCGTGTGATCTCAACCTGTAACCCTCCCAGTAGTAGAGAGGGTACTTGGGTAAAGAAACGCTGGGCTCCTTGGATTGACCCTAAATACAAAGGGCCAAAGGCTGGGCCTGGAGAGGTTCGCTACTTTGCTAGACTCCCCTCCATGCTCAATGAAAAGCCCGTAGATGAGCAGGAGATCATGACCTATGTACCAAAGGGGTCTATTCTCCTACGCAAGCTGATTGCTGATCGGCAGTATGAGATCGAATGCCCGACCTCTGAACCCTTCGAGCTTAAGGACGGCGATCGCACTGAAATGATTGAGCCGGTGAGCCGCACTTTTATTCCGGCAACCTTGGCAGATAACCCTTTTATCGATTCAACTTACAGGCGTACCCTAATGGCCATGCCTGAGCCGGTGCGATCGCAGTTGCTCTATGGCGACTTCAGCATCGACCCAGACGTAGAAGATGAATGGCAGCTCATCCCGACGAAGTGGGTCAAGATGGCTCAGGAACGCTGGCAGAAACATCCTCCTACTGGGCAGTCAGCCCTAGGGGTGGACGTGGCCAGAGGTGGGGAAGACAACACAGTAATTGCAGCTCGGCATTACACTTGGGTCGCTCCACTAAAAATTAAGCCTGGGGCCTCTGTTCCATCAGGCAAAGACTCTGCGATCGCAGTCAGAGAAGAGATGGTTTCTAATGATGTCGAGGTGTACGTGGACGTGGTGGGCGTAGGCTCATCCTGCTTTGACTTCCTGATTGACATGGAAGTTGTGGCATGGGCTTGTAATGCTGGAGAACGCAGCGATCGCCTAGACCGAAGCGGGGTTTTAGGGTTTCCTAATAAGCGATCCCAGTGGGCTTGGAACTTGCGCGAAATCTTCAACCCTGACAATGGGTATCAGCCTGCAATTCCTCCTGATGATGTGGAACTAGAAGAGGAATTGATTACCCCTAGATGGGAGAAAAGAGGTGACAAAATCTACGTGGAATCACGGGAAGAATTGATGAAAGCAGATCGCTTAGGCCGTTCCCCTGACAGACTTTCATCGCTCATGCTAGCTTTCTCTGATTTTAGGGAGTAATTAAAATAGCGCTTTTCTAGAGTCAAGAGATGTTGGACTTATCAACTTTTGTTCAGCGGCCAAGTACCATAACTCGGAATATTAATTCGTTCCAACACGAAACCAATCAAAACGCTACTTCTCTTGACTTCGGCGTAGCGATTTTGAAGTGTCAGGCAGCGATTTTTGAATACTACAAAGAACCGGAGTATGAGACTGCTCAAGAGGTCTTAGCCAGTGCCGCAATTGTGGCAACCTTGGCAAAGACTACTCTGGCTAGAGCTTACTGGATGGGTGAGGAAGTTATGGGCCAAGAGGATAACCTCTACTGGCGATCGCTACCTCTCAGTGTGATGGCTCTGGAGATGGCAAGGTTAGCCCTACAGCTGGGGAGTGGGCCAGCATCTCTACAGCGTGACAACTTCCTGCAATACCTGGGGGCAGCAATCAAGCGCATTGCCGTCGATCAGTACAAAATTTCTGGGTACAGTTTGAATGACCTGATGAGAGCAACAAAAAGCACCGCAACAACAGCAGAGGTGCGGTGCTTTTCATTGTCAACGCAGCTAAACGCAAGCAAATCACTTTGCGTAGCCTAGATTATAAGACCTGTCTTATCGCGTTTATTATGTGAGAGGGATAATTTGTAAATCTGGTATAGAAAAAGCCAGCGGTCCTTGAGATCGTTGGCCTTTTTATTGTCACGTCCTCTGAACTGGCTTTGCATCCCAGGAATTAGGCTGAAACTCCCAGCCAAAGGGGATGACCTTCAACTCTGTCGGGTACTCGTTGCTGCTCTTGCCGCTATAACTGTCGAAGGTAGCAGCAAGCGTAATCTTTAACCCAGACTCAAATTCAATGTCCAGGTAGCCCGTATCATCACTATCGCTATGTCTTCTCTGATGGATGGATGTGATGGTCTGCCCCTTTAGTTTTTCCCAAGGGTTCCTACGCTCGACTGAGTGTAGGGTGATTTTGGAATTGCCAATGTCATCGGTCATCTTTGCGATCGCATCTTCCTCAGAAGTGGCCAGGGTGACTTGGGAGTGGGGTTCCCCATACTGGTCGCTATAGCTGATCGAATACTCGTACAACAGGAAGTCGTTCATTGTTGAAAAGCTCATTTTTTTTAGAAGGGCTCGGGCAACCTGGTATCTAGGTTATGGGCGATCGCAAAGAAGGCCTCTCTATAAGTGCGTGGCTCCTTCAGTTTGAATAGTCTCTGCCCCCAGCGAACAACCTCCAAAGGGCCATCGATAGTCAGCGGCAGCATGGCATTAGCAACAAAATTGCCATCGAAGGTTTCTAAGCGCACCATCACGCAGTCGGTAAAGGGCCTGTCATCGGCAACCCCGAAAGTTGCCTGATGATAGCAGCCAGTTAGCTCGACAAAAACAAAGGTTTGGTTGTGCCAAACGACAACCTCAGGGGCGTAAAGAAAAGGCAGCATGCCTGTTTCGACTCTCTCCCCACTTAGAAGTAGCAGCGAGATGGCCATAAAACCTGAAGAAGTGATTTGTCCATGTTTCATAGGTCAGCCCTACCATGTTTAGATTGCGATAGCAGCTAATCAAGACTTTTTCTAGTTCCTCCCCCTTTGGATAGATATAGAGATATGACTGATGAGATTGAAGGTTGCTATAACCGCAACCAGTCAAACCGAGTGGTGACTGTGAATGCTCCACAGCAGAAGCCTTTCAGAGATGCTACCAAACTGTTATGAGGGGCTGGACTAAATTTGGCCTAGATTCTAAGAGCCTTTTTGGGCTGTTAGTTTTGATTGGCCATTATATAATTTCAGGTGTATACCCCCTCTGAAGAAGCAAACTCTGATCTGAGTGTGCAGTAAACCAAAATTAGGTGCTTAAAATGCTCTCACGTTTTTCTGTGAGGGCATTTTTATGCTGATTGCGATCGCTCACGCTCAACATTGTTTAAGAAGTAGTGGCAGCGTCTCACGTACCTGGCATCGTCTAAGGCCTGATGACCGTCGCCAACTTGCGGGGGTAGCCAGCCATCCCCTAAGGAATCCGAGCGCTGCTTGATATCTCGGCAATAATTGGGGAACCCCCTAGGAAGGTCGATCATCTTGCCGAACAGCTGGCAAAACGCCACCCAGTCGTAGTCGGCATAGTAGCCGTAGAAATGTACTTTGTAGTCAGGCTGGAAACTCCAGAGATCCCGCACATGGGGGTCGGGTACGAGCACATTTTCCTTTACCCAAGGGCTTGCCTTTCGGGGATTGAACTCTGTTGAGATCGCATAAAACTCCCTGCCACCCTCATCAATCACCCCTATGCTGATTAGGTCGATTTTATTGGGGCTATCAATGAACTCGGTGTCTAGGAAGAACTCTTTTACCTCAGCCATTGCGATCGCCTCCATCTTCCTGCGTGGGCCAATCCGTTTGAAGTCCCCTCATTTCCCGAAACTCTTGAACAATGGCACCCACCCTATCAGGGGGTTGATCTAGTTCAAGCAGTAAAGCAGCTAAGAACGCTTCCATTTCGGCATTGAAAGCGTTCGCCAACAGGTAGTAGGCCCGACTCCGTGCAGTCTCAGGCCGGATGTGCTCATCACCCAAATTGAGAGTAACGCTGGGGGTTTGGCCAGTCTCTCGACGCTGACGAAAATGCGCCAGGATTTGCACTGCTTCTTTACGGGTCAGCCCTAGCTTTTCAGTGGCCCACTTCACTACACAAGCGTCCATTTCTGCCGAGGCGCAAGCTTCTAGGATACCGAACGCATGTGCCCTAGCTTGATCCGGGGTAGCCTGCCATTGAAGCTCACCCCACATCACATGAACTGCCGGTTCTCCGTCTCTAGACTTTACGATTGAGCTTACATAAATACCATTCGGCTCCTTGGGCGATCGCCTGTCTTGCTGGCCAAAGCCTTTGCCTCTACCTTTTTTAGACACACTTCTCTCCTAGTTTGGTAACAGCGGGATTTGCCCGAGCCACTCCCTTTTTCTATAGGTGTTGTGAACCCTAAAGGGTCGGTCGTGGTTTAGATGGCAGCAGCTGCACAATGCCTTGAGGTTTTCCCTCGCGTTATTCTGGGGCCGCTGATCTAAGTGGGCGGTTGTCAAAACAAATCGCTTGAAACGATAGCTCTCGCCAGCCTTGTCCTCAATTCCCCAAGGGTCATGCCTGGTGTGATTAGGGGTCATAGGGGCTACTCGTTCAACAAACTCCAAAGGATCTTCACCGGGGCGCATGCAGGGACGGCCGCAATCTTGGCAGTTCCAGCCTGCCTCCTCCCTCACAGAGAGCGAGATTTTTTCCCAGTCATCGGAGTATCGTTCGCGGTAGATTGGCATATCTTCTCCTCAATGAAGTCGGAGAACTTATCTATGAGTTCTGGGCTACGCCAGCCTCTGTCAGCTTCTTCCCGCATCATAGCGATCGCCTGCTCAGGAGGAAAGGCGCTTTTGTAAGGCCTTTCACTGGTGAGTGCGTCGTAAATGTCAATGAGTTGGAAGATCTGGGCTAACAGCGGGATAGCGTTGCCCATCAGTTTATCAGGGTAGCCTGTGCCATCCCAGCGTTCATGATGATTGCGGATAATTGGCAGCACACCCCGCATCGTCTGGAGCGGCATGCAAATCGATTCACCAATTAAAACGTGGGCCTTCATCGCCTCAAATTCTTCTGGGGTGAGCTTCCCTGGCTTGAGCAAAATTGAGTCAGAAATTCCTACTTTGCCAAGGTCATGCAGGTAGCTGCCCCATCGGAGGTTTTTGATTTGGTCCCGGTCCAGCATTAAATAGTTGCCGAACTCTTCCGCCAGTAACGCTAACCTGGCACAGTGGTTGCCGGTGTTTGGATCTCGCGCTTCCACCACGCCAGCGATCGCAAACAGGGCAGAGCCAGCGTTATCCAATTCCTCATTCAAGCGCTTCTGCCGGATTAGGCTCAGTGCTCTGATTGACAGTTCCTTGCCATCGGGGGGTCTGGTAAACCAATCATCAGCGCCTGCGGCGTATCCCTTGAGCCGGTACTCCCGGTTGTGGGGGCTCAGCAGCAGGACTACTGGAATCCATCGTTTCTCAGTCTTTATCCTCTGGCACTCGCTGATGGCGTGAACTGAACTCTGTGGGTCTTCCAGATCGAGAACGCACAGATCGATTCCGGTGAGGGTGTCAGTCAGTGGCCTGGGGTCTTTGTCGGGGTCGTGCTGGACAACCTGATAGCCATGGGCAGCAAAGATGCTGGAGATCGCAACTCGTACGTAGTCAGCCGTAGACGACACCAGGATAGTGCCGTCGCTAGGAAAGACGTTAATGCTAGCTGCGTCAGCCAGCTCTTTGCTGTGGCTATTCATCGATAATGGCCTGAATCTCTAGAAGCTTCTCTTCTATTTTCCTCTGTTTATCCGAGTCAGTAACCGTTTCGATACGCTTCCCTATATAGCGAAAAGTCTCAACAATCTCGGCCCGCTCCTTGGGCGTTTTTTCGGGTAACAATTCCGCCACTCGCGCCTCAATCTCCCGGACGCTGAGGCGCTTGGCGATCGCCTCAGTAATAAGGGCTCTCCGTTGCGCCTCATCGGGAATCTTAGCAATCCGCATTGCTGAGTTTCCGTTGATTTGGCCTTTTATAGCCGGTTCTAAAACATCCTGAGGAAGCTTGAGCAGGGGTAGGCGAGTTCTAACAAAGGAGGAGATTGTAATTGAGTCAAAAACACGATCAAAAATCTCAGAAACTTGCCTAGTCTCAAGCTCAGACGCTCTTTTATTGTTGATTTTATAGAGCAGGGATATTACCTCATCCTGCTCAATCTTCAAGTTGATTGAAAGTATTCTGAGCACAGCTAAGGTATCTTCAATCAGGTTGAGCCCCTTAGCTTGGTTGTTAGCTTGATACCCAATCTCAGCAATTTGATTTAGGCTGGTCGGCTTAATGACATCAGCTCTAATTTTGGGGATACCTGCGATCGCTGCTGCCTGAGCACGTCGAGCACCAGAGAGATTTCTAAGTCTGCCCTCGGCGTCTCGGTAAGCCCAAATTGAACCCAGAAAGCCAAACTGCTTTATTTTGGCAACCAGCGAATCTAATTCCTCTCGTTCGATAAAAAGTCTGTATTGCTCCTCCGAGTCCAATACCTCGGCAGGGTTGACCATGATGGACTCAGCGATATCAGAATCGTTGAGGGTTGCCACCTCATCTACTGTGGTGTGCTGCTGAGCGGCCACACCAGCGGCTGCCATCATACGAGCGATGTTGGCATCACCCCAAGATGAGCCTAAAGCCTGAGTTCTGTCAACCATTGATCATTTCCTCCATCTCTTTGAAAGCCTGGGTGTAGTCAGACCAAGCGATACCTGCGTTTTCATCACCCTTAACGTCATAAACGGGGCAGCCCTTGAGAGCCGCAATCTCGAAAGCGTTGTACCGGCGGATTCGTTGGTTAAGAATCGGTAGGCCTCTCTCCTTAAGAAATGCCTGGGCCTCTTCCCCTGCCTTAGATGGGCGAGGGGGCACAATCGTAAGCAGAAATGCGAACGGGCAAATGCGATCGCCTTGGCTGGCCAGTTTGCCAATGTCCTGCAGCAGCAGGGGAAGGGTATCTGAACTGAGGATACTGGGTGTGGTGGGAATCAGCAGGAAGTCGCTCTGTGAGGCATGCGATCTCAATTGGTCTAGGGTGGGTCGGGCCTCAGTATCTAGAACCATGTGGGTAGGGGGAGTGCCCCCTTTCATGAAGTAACCGGCTAACCCTTCCTGGCTGAATGTTTTGAAAGGGAGTTCTTTCTCTGCCCTAGCTGCCCAGCGTAATGCTGAGCCGTTGGGGTCGGAGTCTACTAAGAGTGTGGGAGACTGTTTGCCTAGGTAAGCGGCCAAGTGAATAGCGGTTACAGTTTTACCCGCTCCACCTTTGTGAGAGAGAATCGTGATGATCATTTGTTAGAATGTCCTCGGACAGGTCTGATTGATAAGTTCAGTTTCCAAAGAAGTTTTCTGCGACAGTCGTTTTAGATAAACCTGATTTGATTGTCAGTGCTGCTCTTTTCCAAGGGCAGCTTTTTATTGTCGCCATGGGAATAAAGAGAGAGCCTTTTGGCCGGAATTGTAAGCCAGTTCTAAAATAGCCATGTGCCTCGTGGCTGGGGTTGTGCTCGGGGCACTTATAATTTCCTGCCGCTTTTCTCGAAGCTCTAGCGTTGCGATCGCTTCAATTATGTTGATGGCCGCTTGAGCTACTGGGGGTAAAGTGGCGCGTCTTCCCAGCCTACCTTTTGTCTCTGCGTACAATTCCTCTAGCTCACACAACAATCCCTGTTGAACTAGGATTTTGCTAGCTGATGGGTAGGTCTTAGGTAGAGCATTGAGACTTTTAATCTCGCTTTGATATTGACCCCAAATACCTTCCCGAAACTCCACTACCATCTCGTCATGCTGCGACGGGGAGAGCAAATCTGCTGAACCCAAATTCAGAACGATTTGCTCCCCCCTGTTCGCCGACATATTCGTGAACCAGGTTATAAAACTCACGTATACTCTCCAATGTGCGCTCAACTCCTTTGCGCTGGAACATTTCTTCAAGCGTGTTCCGCACAATTTCAATACAGGTGGGATTAGCCATCATTGCCTCTAAAACCTTTAGGCGTAAAGCTTTCCGCCAAGGGTCCCACTCTTCAATATCAAGGTAATAGCGGTATATGCCTTCGATCTCAGCACCAATGCCAAATTGAACAAGGATTTCAACGTAGTAGTAGGCGTAGGCGCTTTCCCACGTTTCTGTTTTCCGCAAATCGCCAAACCGTTTACGGAGGTCAGCCCTAAAACTTTCAGGCTGGCTAACAGAAGTAACATCGTCAGTGTCCCAGAGGTGATAGACCTCATTCTTAAGCTCTGAAAGCTTGATTAATCCCTTAGTGACTGGAACGCACATACAAATGTTCTCCTTGTCCGATAATTCTAGGGGGTTAGGGCTGCCTGTTTCAAGCAGTTCTGCCTCAACTCATTCACCAAATTCAACGCCGTAGGGACGCTGCATCTAGGTTGATGGGCCGCTGCTAAGTAGGGGTGCTCTGAAAGGGTCGGATTGGTGGAGCCGCATGCGTGGCACTCATGCTTACTATCGTCCACCAGTTCATCACAGAGAGTTGCGATCGCATCGCAGGCCAGCCCTAGTAAACCGTGGTAGGGTCGGTCGGCGTCTTCTACTACCCCATTCCGTTCTAGTTGCTCAATGTATTTACTCAGTTCCTCATCTACTTCCTCAGCAGATCGAATCGCCATTGTTTTCTCAATTCGATCAAGCCGATTATTTAGATTGACATCCATTTGCAGTAGGTGGGTGATGGCCAGCCCTACTGAATGCCCCACACCTCTTATGTCATCCTTCAGGTTTGACCAAACCTGAAGGATTTGAGGGTATTCGATTTTGCTGGCAGAACCTACGAAAAGCCCGAGCAGTATAGCGATCGCATGTGTGAGCGCTGTGACCAACCCCGGAATATGGGGGAAGGCAGCGTTAACGAGTAGCACGATTGACGCGGTGACTGCTGCGAACAAGCCGTAGGTTATGAGTTTCATATTTGCGTGTAGTCAGGAACCTTTCTGTAAGACTGAAGGTAGGGGTGGGGGAAGATGCTCCCCCCGTCTAGATTTATTTGAAAATGCAGGTGTATTCCAGTGGATCTCCCAGTTGTGCCAATGATACCAATTGGTGCGGCTGGGGGTATCTCCTGGCCTGCAGATACCAAGATTTCTTCAAGATGGGCATAGTAAATTTCTTTTTTGGGGTCACTGAAAGGTTTCAGTACCACCAGGTTGCCAAACCCCCCAGAGTTCCACCCAGCAATTTCTACTGTGGCCGACTCAGTTGCGATCGCTAACTTGCTCTCGATAGCACCGCTGGCAGGAACATAGTCAACGCCTCCGTGATTTCTTTGGGTGCCGTCAACCGGATGCGTCCTCGGGCCGTAATCGCTGGTCTTATATTTCTCACCCTCTTCATAGGTGAAAAAGTCGGTGGCCACCCACCTCCCCTCACGCTGCTCTGCCCTCTTCGCAACTGGGAAATAGTTCCCATACCCCAGAGCCCATCGCATCTCGCCAACGAACCAAGCCACCAGGGTCTTATTGTCGTGTTTATGCTGACCCCATCGATCTCCTATTCCAGTGCCATCCTTGAACCTGAAGCTGGCCCATCGGTTAGCGACTCGATAGGTCCATTCGTAGATGTTTTCATTTGCCACCTCAACAGGAGCATACTTGCCGGGGATAGTGATGCCTTCGCTTAGGACATCTGTGGCTTTGTGGAACGCCATCAGAGCCAGGGTGAAGGCGTCCTGATTGATTGGGTGGAATGCTGGCACATCATCGTGAAATGCGTTTTTGTAGCGCTTTCTAAACTCGTCCCAAGTGTCGAGGGTGGCTTGAGATGCACCGGCAGCAGTCGTCACCCAACCGTCACCAATGGGAATCCCCTTGCGGTTTCTAAACCAATGGTCATCCCAACTGTTGATGGTGGGCTCACCTTGGTGGGGATTGTCGCCAAAGCAAACTCTGTAGGGGTTGTAGTTGGGGAAGTCGGGCCACAGCGTTCCCTCTGCTCTGTAGATGGTTCTCAGCGCTGCTTTGAAAGCAAGAAAAGTTGCGATCGCCCTAACTTCTTCAGAGCTTGCACCTTCTGGGGGTATGGCAGGTGTTGAGTAGCTGTGGGCAACCGATTGTATGTGATGGCTTCTTAGCTCAGCCCTCCGTTTTAGATAGGTGTAGGCAATGTTGGCAGTTGTGCTCATCCCCAATCCTGCCAAGCTATGCAGCAGAAAGCTTCGCCTGCTCAACTGACTTAAGGTAGGCCGGGACACTAGATAATTGCCAGTCATCTGCATTTCCCCTGAATGGTGGTGTTGGATAAAGTGAGGCTTTGCCCTGATGCTCAAGCATCAAGACAGGTAGATGCGATTGTTTCGACCACTCATTAGCGATCGCAAGGTCGATTTCCAAACCCTTTTGGGTTTGTGGGTTGTCTAAGCCTCTGATGAGGTATCCGATGGCATCAAAGCTGGGGCCAGATTGAAGAACCTGACCTACCCCAACTATTGAGAAGTTGGCAAGCTGGTCTTGGGTGAGTTTTGCGGCTCGGAGGTCGTCAACAGAGACGGTGAGAATCAGTTTTACCCCTACCTCTGGACCCAGAACAGCAATATTCCGCATCCATGCGAGCGGGTCAATCACCCACAGGTCAAGGTCAATTCTTCGGGCTAAAGCCCAATGCTTAATGACCGTTTTCCGCTTCCCTTCCCCAGCTTTCACCCACTCACCAGCCCAATAGGACCAGAGTGGGAGTAAGCAGCAAAGTTCATACGGGATTCTAGGGTTAGCCCTATCATTCCGCGCATTGTGCTGCCTATCTTTGATGCGGCTATGAACAAGGCTGTGAGCTTCGTAGAGGGTATCTAGCAATGCCCAAAACGGCTCATTCAGATCGACCTGACGGACGACCTTTTCCGAGCGCTCCAACCCGAGGTATCGCTTCCCGAGGGAATCGAAAACTAACAGGTGGGTGTTTTCGTGGATTAGCTTGGCCAGAATCATCAGCAGCAGCGGGTGGGTGTCGATGCCGCTGCTACCGAGTAGGCACAATGGCCGAGATAGGTTTGTCAGCGCTGCGATCGCCTGCACCCCTGACTCTTTATTTCTCCCAAGGTGGGCCAGCAGCTCACCTTTGCGAGACTCATAGGGATCAATTATTTCTTCCGGTTCGGGCTCCGGCTGTTGCCGGTAGACCTGTGGTGTAGCCTGCTGCGTGACTGCAATGCCAGCAGGTTTTGCTACCTGTTGTGGCGGCGGTTGCCTCAGCGGGACGGCTTGGGAACTAAAAGGATTGGGCTCGGTAAATTGAGCGGCAGGTTCCTCCTCTACTTGGGCCAAGGTAAACCTTGGCCCGTTTGTCACCAAGCTTTCAACGCTGAGGCATCTTGCATAGTGAAGATACCAACCCAGATCTGCTATCTCTGGTGCCAAAGGTGAGTGGCTATTTTCGCTGAATAGCTTGCGAAAATAGGCGTCTATATCGGCAACTTCTAAACCCTGCTCTCGAACCTTGAACAGCAGAACTTCTCCTGCGGCTGCCAGAATTTCGGCAGTTATGACTTCCAGGTTGGCAATTTGGGCATGGAAGTGCATAACCTCGTGGTGGATCACCTGATTGGGTGAGGCCACACGCTTTTGAGGATGCAGTGTTTTAGGTGCAGTGGTAGTCACAGCGTTTTGAGGAGCCAGCGAATAGGAAGCATTGATAGGGCCATCCCTGCGATCGCAATAGAGATCGGGGGTATGGAAAAGTGGAGGTAAAACTGTGGGTCAATCTGCCGCATCAGGTTTTGAAAGGCCATCTTGAAACCCACTTGAGCAACCCCAATCACAACGGTGAGGATGAGGGGGTCAATTGAGTTCAGGAGCAACAGTAGGAAGCAGCCTTGCAATAGGAGCAGCACCAAAGCGATTGCTCCAAAGGTGTTGAACCTTTTCTCGTAGAGATCACAATCTTTGGAGTCAAAGTTGTTTTTTAGCAGTTCCAGTAAAACGTTGGCGTAGCCCATCCCGTATCCGAAGGATACAAGTAGGCAAGGAACGAATAAGCCTGTTGCCAGGTAGATGGCTTTGTCAGAAGCAATTAGGGAAAAGACGAAGTGGGGCAGCCCTTTGGTACTGGCCGCTATTGCGATCGCAACGAGGCGAACTATCGAAATGAAAGCCGTTGCCTGCAACAGCTTGAACACGATGGAGAACCAAGCTGTTCCTTTACTTAGCTTGGTTCTAATGATTTTTAGCTTCGTCTCTTGTAGTGGAGGTGGAGGGGTTGATACCTGTGTCTTGGGCTCTGGTTCCGCTGGCGACGGCGAATTTTCCAGTTGAGTTTGAGGCTGCCTAGGGACAGGTGGCCGAGGAACAGATTCAGGGGGTGATTCTGTGGACTGTGTAGCTTGCGTGTCAACGGTGACACCTGGGGCAGGTAAATCAGCCAAAGGCGATGACTGCTTATATGCCGCAAAACGGTCGTTATTGATCATGGCTACTTATTTGTGAAATTCTGAAGGAACTGCTGCACAGGATCAGGAACTCCCTGTGTTGCAGGTTGCTCCGGTAGATTCTTAACCTCCTCTGGTGGTGGTCCTTCTGGCTCAGCTGGTTCTGCTTCAGCAGAAGGCGATTCCTGAGATTGATCTTTCTCTGTTACAGGCGTTTCCGCTGGCCTTAGAACCCTAATATCTGAGGAGGTTAAGGCATCCCAAGCGACGGGAATAAAGAAGCCGATCACAGAAATCACCACCAGGAAAACTATTAGTAAGCAGCCCCCACTTTCCTTTGGCTTTGAATCAAACCCTACTGCTGCCGACTTCATTGGTGGAAATGTTGCTGCAGGACGGCTAGCCTGATTCGCTGCTATAGTCGGCTGGCGAGCTGGCATTGGTGGAGGGATTTTTGAAAGCATTTTCGCCTCGTCGCTAGGTGCTGGTAATGAGCCTAGCGACGAGGGTGCTGGGAGTAGGAGTGCTTGCCTAACTTGTGTTGCTGGTAGAGGTTGCGATCGCTGAGGTAGTTCAGCCGGTAACAATGTGGGCTGGGTCAGCCCTGAAAGAAAATTTGAGGCGACGATGGGAGAATCCTTGGCCAGTTCGATTAGAAATGTCTGCGGAATCTCAATCCGGGTTAGTTGTATGTTTTCTGCCATTATTATTAGCGCATCCTGATGCCTAGAAAGTCCTCCTCGTCGCCATTGCCGCTTAAGGCCTCAAAGTCAGGGCAGCTGCCATTCTCGGACCACAGATCCTTATCAAGTCCTCCGTCAAAACCCGCTGGGATGACTTGGGTTTGAGGCTGAGGAGATGCCGGTTGAGGAGTCTGAACAAATTGCTGTACCTCTTCATGTGGGGGTGCGATCGCAGCTAGCGGAGTCGTAGGGGTAGGGTTCTCATCTGATGTACCCCTACGATTGGAGATGAGCCGGTTAGCCTCGCGCAACACCTCATTAACAGGAACTCCTGGCTGAGTTGTTAGCTGGAATGCCGTGGCACTCAACAGTTGTTCCGTTGGAGATAAATCCCCAAAACACTGGTCAAACGCTTCAAGACGAAGCTGGCTGAGCTGCGCTTGTGTTAAAGGGTGCTGCGGTGAAGGATGTTGTAGCAGCGGCTGATCTGGCTCATTAGGAAAGTGGGCGGAAGGGGATTTTGGGGAATCGCCTTTTTCATCATGACCAGCAGAAGAATCGTTATCTTCTCCGTCAAGGATTCGGACTGTAAACAAAAAACTTGGCCAAATGGCCAGTGCGCCTAGGGCAACTGGAATAACCAATTGACGGGCGATCGCAGTGTCCTGCTTTTTCTCAGCGCTAACAAATGCGCTGAGCAGAAAATTAGCAATCGCAACCGCTGAGATCGAAATCACCAGCCAGTTTAATAGAAACAGAACCCGAGCCCGCATGCTGTTCATATTGCGCCCACTCAAACTTAGAAAATTAGTTAGTTGCCACCGGCAAGCTGCCGAACGTTAGATCCGTTGAGGCTGTTGGTAAAACTTGGGAAGAGGGTCAGCCCTGGATTGGGGCTTATACCAAATCCCCGTTCTACCTGGCTCACTTTTTGTTGGCGAGAAAGCAACATAGCCTTGAACCGGACTAGGGATTGATATTCAGGGGGTTTGTCCTGAAGGAATTTCTGCCGGTCTTCAGGAGGGGTGTTGAGGAACGTTAAGGCATCTGCTAGAAGTTCTTCCGCTGCCTCAACTTGAGCTTTCTGGAACAAGATGTCCCGCACCATCGCATCGTGCCGAACCTGATTTATCTGGGCCTGCAAGTTGCTGTCGGCCAGGTTGACGAAGTTGAAAGCGTCAGCCTGAGCCTTTTCCGGCTCCATTAATGGCTCCAGGCATGCTGCGATCGCAGCATCAATGTTGGCATTTCCCGACTGCGACATATAGGCGCACACATTGCGAGTAACCTCTTCCATCTCGGGAGCAAGGGGTTGCTTGGGATCTCCACCAAGCTTAGAAATGATCTGGTTAAGAACATCGAGGGGTAGGGCTAGTTCTTTAGCTAAGTCTTTGGTCAACATCCTTGTATTTCCTGCAATAACGATTCGATAGGTTGACTATTTCCGTCTGGGCCTGGCGTGAGAACTGCTGCACTAAGTTGGCGCGTCAGTTCATTCCTTCGGTGGGATATGCCGTATTTGTTTCTCAGAAGTCGGGCATATCGGATCCAAAGCGATTGCTCATAGGTCAAGACATCATTGATTCGATGTGTGGCGAAAATTGGAACCCCTGCCTCTTTACAGGCTTTGGCATCTCGGCTGATCGTGACCGTCGTGCAATTAAGCTCTGCTGCTAAATCTTCGTAGCGGACAAATTTAGGTCTGCCCTCGGCTACTGTCTGGGCAGCAACTTTAATCGTTTTGGTCATTGGTTGAATCCAAGGAGAAGTCGATCACGCTCAGCCCATCTAGGTCGTCTAGGTTGAAGTCCGCTGCTGGGGGTTCTGCTTCAGCGAAATAAATCCAAAACAGAGTGATACCCGACAGGACTACTCCTAGGGCGATCGCAAGGGCTATTGCCTTGCTGTTCATGTTTTTTAGGTGTCAATAGTTGTTTTGTTCTTGTTCACACAGTAACCACCCATGAACCGTCTGTCAACCACACACGGTCAAAACAGAGAAATTCTTTTTCTTGCCTACTGCAATCCGATAGCAGAAACTGGAGAGGTTTATAAGGGCGATTGGTTGTCTAATGCGAATTTCGAGGGTTTTAGAAGCGGTTGAGTCAGCACTGAAAGAGTCAGGGCTGAGCGACAAGAAACGGGCTGAGCTGCTGCTGCGGATCATTCAGGAAGTGGGAATGGAGGCAGAGCCAATCACAAAAATTGATATTCCCTGGGAAAAATTGGCGTTAGCATCCTTGAAAGACCCAAAACGAAGGCGGCCCCATTCGGCAACGCTTTCGATTTATCACTTCACTATGCTGTTGGTCATGGCCGAGGTGTCAGGCAACTCGCTCGGTGGTTGCGTTCAGCAAGCAGTCGAGGAATATGTTCGGAATCATCTGGATCGGACCAACGACGAGCTGCTGATCCTAAAAGGAGCCAGTAAGCAGGGAGTGGTCGAGATTATTCAGGAAATTGTAGACAGGCGTTTTAAGCGCCAAGAGTAAAACGGAGAAGGGTATGGAATGGGCTGCATCATTGCGATATGGTGGTCAGCTAGTAAGAGCGTCGGAATGCGATTACGACGATTTCAAATATTTAAAGCCAATCTGCCCAAACCCCCTCTGTGGGGAAGCAGTACATCTCAAGGCCAAAGATTCCACAAAAAGGCAGCCCTACTGGGCTCATTTTGAGGTTAAGGATGAGGCGCTTAGGAACTGTAGTGAAAGAGTTAACAGGTTTGATGATGAGGAGATTAAGCGGCGGCAGACCAAGGCACGGAATCAAAGGCTAAAGGACTTTCAACGGTGGTTCTGGTCGATTGTTTCGCAGTTACCCTTATCTCATATTGATGGGGAGATATTTGAGGGGATTGTTGAGCCACACTGGACGCTTTATGACAACAACCCCAGCTACCGAGAGTACAGCGATCAGGTGGCTCAGTTGGTCGCTGAAATGCTGCGAAGCGATGAGCTGGCCGACGATATTGACAGAGTATTGTCCGGCTTCTTCGATGGCGAGTTCGACTATTTCCATAAAAAATGGTCGTCTGGTGAAACCGCGCCTCAGCATCTTCTAGATTATGTCCAGGCCTTTAGGCATCAGGTGGACCGGCGCATGCAGAAGCTGATAACGGCTGAAGCCATACATTTCATTTGCTCTAACACAGGTATTCAATTCCTGAGAGCTCTCAACTTCAATGCGATAATTCCGCTCTACCAAATTAACCAAGGCTCAATGTTGCCCCCAGCGCACCCAACCATAAGCCCATTTCTCCTCAACTTGTGTAGGGATAATGCAATAACCATTACTGGGTTGGTTCCGTGGGCCATAGAATTTGAGAAATTGGGCTCTAAGTCAAAGGTTTCTGTATGAGTGCGATCGCATTCCAATCGAAAAGGGCTAGAAGACGGAATCGAGGCAGGCTCAGGGAATTAAAAAATGAACTTCAGGTACTGGCTGTCATCAAGACCATGAATCGGATGTTTGATGAGATAGCGGAGAAGGTATCAGTGACCTATAGCATTGATCACCTGAATCTATCGCCCGAATCTATGGAAGAACTCAGAAGGTGGCGTGAAGCGGAAAGCAGGGCAATGTATGACGCTACTGCTGACATTAGGGCACTTCTAGGCAAGTAGAGGTTGGCAATGGTTAAGGCGATCGCATTCCAATCGAAACGGAGTAGACGGAGAAACAGAGGCAGGCTACGGTCATTAAAAGCAGAGGCCGAACTAAACAGTCTGATCAGGCAAATGGAACGGTTTGCTGCAATTGCGGAAAATCTCTCAAGGAATGCCATTGCTCAAATCGACATTGTGCAGGGCGTAGATTTTGCTGTGGAAGGCATACGGGACTTGACCGTAGTAGTTTCTATTGATGCCGAGCGGATAGTAGAGCTCTACCGGCAAGCGCTGGACAAAAGTTATGAGGTCGCGCTGGGCCTAGCACCTGAATGTTTGGAAAATATCAGAGCTGCCTACAGAATCGCTAGCGATTCAATGTATGGGTTTGCCAATACGTTGAGGGCAGCCCTCGAACCTGAAGAAGAATCCGAGAGGCGTGAATGCTTCTCCTGTGCCAACTATTGCGGTCAGGTTTTCAATGGTGTTCCCTTGGTTTGTGCGATTCATCCCTATGGGCCTCCCAAGGAAGATTGGGTATGCAGCGATTGGCGGTGGGGATGACAATTGAATGATGATGGCTAAAATAAAGGCGATCGCATCACTGTTGTTTATGAGAGCCAGCATGATGCGATCGCCCCTTTCCCTCAGTAGCTCAGTGGACTAGAGCAGCGTTCTTCTAAAGCGACGGTCAGGGGTTCAAATCCCTTCTGGGGGGTTTCAATTTCTTCAAGTTTGTCCAAACCTGAAGCTTGCGCGGCAATAGAATGTAGCTGCGATCTCGCAAACACGTACCAATTAAGCCATGCCTCCCAAGGTCGAACCTGCGTCAGAAAAAATGCTGTCGGCACTGAGTAAATATTGCCCTCCAGCTCAGGAGCGTATATCCAGTTTTGAGCCTGAAGCACAAGAAGTTATCAAAGGGCTTCAAGGTGAGGTGAAACGTCTTCAGCTTGAGAGCGACAGACAGCTAGTGGAACTAATAAAGCTCAGAGAAGATGTAAAGGAACTGTCTCAAGCCTCGCCACCCCCTTCAGATTCGCCAGAGGAACCTAAGTCACCGAAACCTACCTTGGGCAACGTGGTAGACCAGCACAGCGAGGCCATATACCTGCTGGCGAAAGAAGTGGTCAAGCTGAAAAATACCGCACAGCAGGGCAAAAGCATATCAATCGATCTTCCACCCCTTCCCGAGTGGAACGACGCTTGGTTTTCTAATGTTAAAGAGCAGTGGCTGAAAATATACGCCACTCTTGTCAGTCGTTTATAGAATGCAGGGGTGCGATCTCTAGTGGCGGGTCAGCCCTAGTCGAAAGCTGAGGGAGTAGGGGGGGACCCTGAAGAACCAGTGTTGTAGAACTGGAGATCGCGCGCCTTTAGCTCCGAACATTACAGGGGTAACTCCGTACATTAGGACTCCGAACTCCGTACATTACGTCTAATCTGGAGAGTTCAACGTCTAAACGAGTGACTCCACTTGCTTTTTGACTCAAGGACAAGATGCTGGACATTTAGCCGATGTGAAACGTCTGAAATCCTTATGAATCAGGCGTTTTAGCGAGACATTTTATTTGACGGTTATTTAATTGCCATACTAATTCAAGGTTTACGGGTACTCATGAGCATCAACAGGGTTCAGGCGATCGCCCTTAAGCTTCTGCTTGATGGGCCAAGGAAGCAATCAGAACTTGTTTCAGAGATTTGGAAGTCTGAGCAAGAATACCGGAGGGGAACCGGCAAAACTCCCAAGTCAGGAAAAACCATAGAGAAACTGCTTGTCTCCCTATGTAAGCAGAGCCTCTTAGATAGGGGGAATCAGACATTCAACTCTTCCCTAGCTGGCACCGATGGCATTCATATTGATTACGTCTACGAAATCTCGCCAAGGCAGCGGCAGCGGGTAGAAAAGTTGGTCAGTAGAGACACGTTTTAGTAATCCAGGTTGCCTAAAAGAATCTGTGTCACGACTGCACACCCAAAAGTAAGAATCATGAATGAGGGTAAGTAAGGTGGTAGCTGTGACACAATCCCAGGAAAGGTAGGCTGAACCAACCAAATTACAACAGCCAAAATGCAAAATGACGCGAGGCTGTTGATTAACCACCAGCCGAGGACACTGATGGTCAATTTAAGCAAGGGATGATCCATGAGTAGTTATTGAAAACCTTTGACTAAGTCTACTTTCTTTCAGTCAGATCTAAAATGCAGAAGTGCGATCGCACCAGTGGCGTAAGCCAAGGGCAAACCTGTGAGACAGTGATGCTAACCGCGCGGAGCTGGGTGGTGCGTGAGTTTGGCCCAAGTCATGCCCGTTACTCGTTTTCGGACGGCATGAATCGGCATGAAACTAGGTTAAGTGACGGGGGCTGGCAGGGCTGATGCGATCGTGCACTGATGTAGAATAAACCCGAGATTGCCCTAATGTCCTGGGGCTTCGCAGGTTTCAATACTCAGGGCAGTCTCACCCCAAAAATTAAGGGTCGCCATGGGAAAGAGATGAACAGAGAAGAGTTTAAGTCTTTGGGGCCTGGAGATATCGTTGAAGGGCTTTCAAGCGGCGAAACTTATATTGTTTCTGCCAATTACGGAGATCGGGTGACTGCTGTTAAAACTGTAGACCTGACGAACCCCTCGGAGTGGAAGGTAGTGCTCAAGGCAAACCACAAGCCTGAGAGCCAGTTAGAATAAATCCGAGATTGTCACTTGAATCTGTTTGGAGGGCTTCATGCCACACATAGCAGAGGGTGCAGTCTCATTCAAGCCTTACAATAAACGTGCGAACTTGACAGTAGTTCACTAGGATTCCTGGTGAACTGGTAGCTGCGATCGCCTGAAATAAGACCTATCTGATATGACAAATATGGCTCCTCCCACACTGCGTCCGTACCAGGTTGAACTGATCAATGACCTGTACCGGAAGCTAAACGAGGGTTACAAAAAAGTTGCTGTGATTGCTGGAACGGGTGCAGGTAAGACGGTCATCAGCGGTCAGATCTGTGCCCACGCTGAATCTGCTGGAAAGCGGCTCCTCTTCCTAGTCCATCTCGACGTGCTGGTAGGGCAGACCTACGAAAAGATGAAGGCTTTCGGCCTGCACTGCGGATTTATTAAAGCTGGGTGGGGGGAAGACCCGAGCGCACCTGTCCAGATTGCCAGCGTTCAGACTATGGCAAAGCGACATTGGTGGAAGGATTGGTCTGCTGATGTTGTGTTCTACGATGAGGGCCACATCACCCTTTTCAGCCAGGTGGGGCAAGAAGTTCTCCGTCGCTTTCCTAATGCCGTACATCTCGTTATGACGGCCACCCCTGATCGGTTGGGCAGGGAGCAGTTGGGCGACTACCTAGAAACGTTGGTTGCCTCGCCGGTCCCTAATGAGCTGCAAGCGATGGGCTTCCTTGCCAAAATGCGATACTTTGCCATGCCGCCCGATGGCATGGCAGATGTAGAGGGACTCAAGATCGTTCAGGGTGATTATGAAGAGGCTGGCTTGAAACGGGCATGCGATCGCCCCCAGTTGATTAATAAGATTGTTGAGGAGTGGCGGCGGCTCTGCCCTGGCAAAAGGACGATTGCCTTCTGTGTGGATTTGGAGCATGCGCGGCACGTCGCCGCCACATTTCAAGAGGCAGGTATCCCATCAGAAACGGTGGAGGGCGGAACCTCTATTAAGCAACGGCAAGCGATGTATCAGCGGCTGAGGTCTGGAGAGACTCTGGTACTTACCTCCTGCAACGTGATTAGCATCGGCTTTGATGAGCCAAGCGTGGAGGTAGGGCTACTGCTGAGGCCCACCCAATCAAGCGCACTGCACTTTCAACAGGTGGGCAGGGTCATGAGAATTTCCCCTCAAACGGGGAAGCAGTACGGCATTATTCTCGATCAAGCTGGCAACCTGGAACGATTGGGATTTCCCGAGGACATCAACGGTTACGAGCTGGCGGTTTCAACCAAGAGTAGTAAAGCTGGCGGAGGCGCACCCTCCAAGGTCTGCCCTAGTTGTGGCAAGCAAGTCTACTCGTTCATCTCGAAATGTGACTGCGGTTTCACATGGAGCGTTGATCAGATCCTCAAGCTTGAGGACATGGTAGAAATCTACTCCAGAGAGCAGGCCCACAAGATCACCGATACCGATGTGCTGATCGGAATCTTTCACGGCTATAGGCGAAAAGTGTACGCCGACGATAAGCTGCCAGCTTTGGCAGAGCAGGTATTTTTTGAGCACTGTGGGAGGAGTCCTAGCCAGTTCTGGTATTTTGGTTCGATCTTTGGACGAGAACCATCTCCTGAACAGATGTTGGCCTTCTACGACTACCTGGTTCGCTGTTTCAGGCGAACGGGTAAGACAGAAAGCTGGTTGATTACTGAATTTGAGAAAGAATTTGGGGCTGGTAGCTACCAGCAGCTTATGAGCCTACGTTACGCAATGAGAGGAGCCTAGAGAAATGATCAAGTTTTATGCGCCAATGAATAAAGGGGAACTGTTTGGCTTTGGATTAAGCGAAACAAACCTAAACAGAATGGAGTTCAACGGCGAGGATGTTTTCTTCAGCTTTGACTTTGCTGGACATCCTGACGTGTATGGCTTAGTCATATTTGTCGAAGAGTATAACGATGCTGAGGAAATGGCTCAAAATATTGATGCCATTAAAGAAAGGTATTGCCTGAATTATTTAGAAGACAAAGAGCTAGGCCTCACATCTGAGAACCTAAGGATCTTCTGCTTTACTAAAAATGTGATGGAGAAGTTTAGAAGTACCCCCTATTGGGGCTTTGAAACGAATATTCCCATCAAGAGCAACAATGATATGCAGATATTCTTTTCTGGTCCTGACGAGAAAAGTATTGAGAAATATCTTGTCAGTGCAGGGCTAACCACCGTAAAGCCGAAGCGATCGCCTAAAGGGTTTGGAACTTAGAGTCAAATTAATGTCATCGGTGACAGATTAATGTCGCTGAAGGAAAGCAAGGGTCACATTATTTGTCGCCGGTGACACATTAATGTCATTGAGGTCAAATTAGTGTCATCGAGACAAATTAGTGTCGCCAAAAAAACCAGGCTTTTTAGGCCTGGTTATTGGTGACTGTTGTTGGGAAATTGCGTCACTCAACGCTGTCGGTCAGTCGTGTACTGGCCAAACTTCTTAGTGGGGTGCCCGATACAATCTCAAGGGACCCTAGAGCATAGGTAGCTACCTGCCGGTAATAGCGGTCGGCATCTGCCTCGCTCAATGATTTCAGTGCTGCGATCGCCTCGCGGGTAACGCTGCCCCGTTCGGCAAAATTCTCGCTACCACCACCCACTCGAAGGGATATCGCTTCTTTGATGATAGGCAGCAGGATGGACAACTCGGGAGAGGAAGCAAACAGCTTTTCCTCAGCCTCCAGCATGCGGTGACGTAGCTGGATTTCCTTGGGTCCGAGGTCAATTGTTGAGGAGCCTACTACTTCGTTAACGACCCGATCTACCAGATGATCTACTAGGCTGGTTAGGTAACGGTGCAGTTCAACCTTTTCATCAGCTAACTGAGAGCGGATTTCTAGGCCAAGCTCTTTCAATAGCTTCCTGATGAGCGATTCCAGAAATTTTTTGACAATGAGAATCGGATTCATAATCTGGCTCCATTTCCATTTAAGGTTCACTGGAATCGATCAGGGAGCACGGTTTGATTTCTGCTAATTGAGAGGTTATCCGGGGACCGGGATGCCACGGCGACGGAGAGAGGTCAGCGCTTCTTTAGAAGGGGAAGGGGCTGAAGTCTCATTGACCAGTCGCTCTAGTCGGGGATTGCTCTTGAAAGTTTCAGACTTGCTGCCGCTGCCATGCTCCTGCTGCATTTTTTCCATTGCCTCTTGGCGGCGGCGAGCAGCATAGGCGCAAATCTGGTGCAGCACGTTGGGCGGATAGGTATCAATCATGCGGCCAGCGGCTGTCTTGAAAATCAGGTGAGTGTCGGTGATAGCGTCGATCAAGGGATCTCCGGTTCCCTCTACCTGAGATTCACCTTCACTTTCCTGTGAGATCGATTCAGTGTTGGCCTTGTACTGAATGCCGATGCAGGCCTCCAGCTTAGAAAGCCCGAGTCGAAGTCTGCCCTCAACTTCTTCTGGTGGGGTGGCAATCAGCCAGTGGAACCGCTCAATGGGATCGATGCGATCGCAATCAACCGAGATGATTTTGCAGAGCTTGGCCAGATAGGGCCAATGCCGTCGAGCCACTTCCTCAGCCATATCAGGATTGATAGGCCAAAGCGAAGGCTCATCCACCAGTCGCTGCCGAAGCTCTGCCAGAATCACACGCAGCTGTAGGCAAGTGTGAGTGGAGGGCACTCTAAAGGCCTCAAAATCCCCATCAGCATAGTGAATGATCTCAAACAAGGGCTTCTTCCTCCACACCTTCATAGCTGAAGGTGAGCTTGTAGACTCCACCGCTGGCATAGTGGTCTACTGCAGTGCAGTTTTGGAAGGTTAGGAGGTTGGAGGTACCTCCCTCAACTTCGCCAAGGGCATGCAGCTGCAACGACCTGGGTGGAATGGGGACAGCTGGAACAATGACGGTGATCGTGCTGTTGAGGTAGACAGGGATTCGGGCCTGCACGGTGCTGCCTGCCAAACTGGGAGAAGTTTTGACCCGACCACCTTCTAAAATTTTGCACTCGTTGACTGCTGTAATCGAATCGCTGGGATTGATGAGGGTTAGGGGTACCCCATCGGTGTTTGATTGCCGCACAAAAATCAAACAGCCTCGGGAATCGGCAGACATCTCCTTGCAGTAGTAGGGGGCAGAGCTACCACTTACTTTTAGGACTCCCTCGCCTTGGCTGTTGATGCGAGTGCTGAGTAGCCGCATCACCGGCTGATCACTACCCACACTGAAGTCATTGTCTAGGGCAATGGAGGCGATCGCCCTGTGCTCAGGAAATGAGCAAATCAGTTTATCCCCTTCAAGAGAAAGGGTTTCGGGGTAGCCATAAACAGGGATAGGGGCAAATTGATGCCCCTCCCCTGCAATGAGTTTGGATAGCCAAACGCTTGAAATCACTATACAGCCGCTTCTAACTGAGCAATGGTCTTGGCACTGGTAGATGGGTATTTGGAGGGAGAAGAGGCAGCGACGGGAGTAATCGGGCTGCCGTTGAACCACTGAACCGATAGTTCGACGCCTGGCGTGGGGTCCTTGCCTTCGGTATTGCTGGCGTAGGCCACATTGAAATCGGTAGTGATTTCAGCCAGCTTCCGAACTACAGATGAGCCGGTGGGCGGAGTGATCTCAGCGCTGGTGATAGCGCCAGCGATCTGAGCATCGTTGGACTTGGCGCGGCAATCGACGGTCAGCGTTAGCTGTACCCCGGCGCGGCGGCCAGTGACCACAATTTTAGAGGTGTTGCCAACCTTGACGGCTGCCTGGGCTGAAGGGTGTAGATCAACGATTTCGGCTAGCAGTGCAGCAACGTTAGCAGCGGTCTGCCCTGCTTGGAATTGGTAGACTGCGGTGCGGCTGGTAGTGCCGTCAGTCAGGGTAGCTGTGTAGTATGCACCTGCCGAAACGCTAGCACCTGCGGGATCAGCAATTGTGATTTCCTGTACGTTGCGATTGCCTTCGGAGAAATCGCCATTAAGAGTGACCAAAACCTTATCAGGAGCGGTTTGAGAGAATCCCCACTCAAGGGCGACTGCTCGGGCTTGATTAGTCGAAACTTGCTGCTGAAAGGTAATTTGGCCTAATACCTGTGACATAAGAGATTGTTCCACTAATGGAAAACACCATTTATGTTAGGCGTGTTAAGAAGGGTCTTTAGTGGACTATGAGGTCCTTTAACAGAAGGGCAAGTGGGATGAGTCCACCCCCACCGATAATTTTCCAGTTTGCCTTAGTAAATCGGACAATTTTGAGGATGAGAGTAAGGGCGGCTGCCAGGTCCTTGATGTCACCTAGCGAATCACTGAGCTTATCTAATTCCTTTTCAAATTTTTGAGAGTGAATTTCCAGCTCAACCATTTTGGAGGGGATGCCATCGACCGCTAAAAGGGTGTTGGCCTGGATTGACTGAAGTGCAGTTCTCATCTCAGTGATCTGCACTCGTACATCGGCACGGAGGTCTGCCACCTCTTCTTTAATGTCGCCAATCTCGCGCCACAGGTTTTGTAATCCGCTTTCCAAACGTGCGATCGCCACCGGCAGCCCTTGGGAAGCATGGCCGTTAACCAGATGTTGCTTACGTTCGGCTTGGCAAATCAGCTGAGCAAGGCTGCTTTCAATCTCGCTTAGATCCCGTTTATTAACCAGTCGAGTGTAGTGGGAAGCGCCCATCGTCTGATCCACCTCAGTACGAGGCTGCTTCGACAGGATGGTGATCGGGCTGTTGCTGAGCAACTTCAGTTCTGAGAGGATTTCAGACTTACTCTCAACGTTAGAGCCAGGATCGACGTAAATCGCATCGTAGTAGGGGTTTTGTCTAAGTAGGTAGCAGGCGTGGTTAAGGGTTGGGGCTCTTTCAACGTGGATGATGGAATCTGGGATGCCGAGTCTTAACTGATGTTGATGGATTTTGGCTTCTAGTATCCTGGCTTGGGTATCATCACCCTCGACTAATAGTATTCGGAAAGTGTAGTGGTCCATTTGTGACATTCGGGCCGAAGCGAGAGCGATAAGTTCAATCTTTCCTAAGATTAGTCGTGTGAAGCGGGACAAAAACGGCACCGAAACATGGACGGATACTACGCAGCAACCCCACAGCAGTCAGCATTGTTTGGTGATATTGAAAGGTTTGCACCACAACGGTTATCGAAGCGTGTGGTCGAGAAGCTTTACCGAATACCCCTGTTTCGCAACGTATGTAACGAAATGCCGACCTCGGCGGCTGGCGGTGGCTGGACCATCGGGTTTGGCGGGGAGACAGAAGACGCTGCGAAAATAAATTCTGAACTCAGTGATTATGAAATGCGTGTGGCCTCTTTACCATTGGGCGAAACGGTACCAGAGACCCCCACAAAGAGCGGCGGTACCCCTAGGAGTTTTGCCTCTCTATTTAAATCAGCTCAAATTTACGCAAACTTATACCGGGGGGCTGTCATCCTCATGAACATTGAGGATGGTCGGCCAGCGAGTGAGCCGGTGGACATGGAAAATATTCAGTCACTGCGACGGCTGGCAGTCCTAGACTGCTACAAAATTATGCCGGTCATTAAGGGAGGAATTGACCCCTCTTTCCCAGTTCACTACCAGCTGGTGTTCGGTGAACAAAGCGAAATGATGGCGATGACTGGTGGAAAAAAGGATAAGCCTCGATCTCCCTTTGGAGACTCCATTGGCTTGATCCACCATTCCCGGATTTTGAGGTTTAACGGCATAGGGCTGCCCTCGGATATGGCTCTAGAGTCCGATGGTTGGGGAATGTCGCTGATTGAGGGCATTCTCAAGTCTTACCTACGCTTCATCAGGGCAGCCGACTCTGCCGCAAAGTCTGTTGAGAATCACAAAACCCTGGTGATGAAGATTGATGGCCTCAACGACATGATCAGGCGGCGGAATACTGTGGCCATTCAAGATCGTCTCACCTACAACAAAATGTTTATGGAGTTGCTGGGTGCGATCGCCTGTGATGCAAAAGAAGAAGACATCTCCTATCTGTCTGCTGCCTTTGCTGGCCTAGAAGGTACGGTGAACATCCTCCGGGACATCTTCATCGGGGAGTCTGACATCTCGCACGACCGGCTTTTTGGGGAGAGCCCCAGCGGATTAGGGGCAACCGGCGAATCTGAGCGCTTGAACTGGGCTGAGAATGTTGCCAGCTTTGAAAACAACGAGTGGAAACCGCTGCTTTACTGGCTCTACAAAATTGTGTTCCTGGCCAAAGATGGGCCTACGGGCGGCAAGCTGCCCGAGGGGTGGGAAGTGCAGTTTAAGTCGCTGATTCAGCAGACCGAGGAACAGAAAGCCACGGTGCAGAAGACCCAGAGCGATAGCGATCTGGCCTACCTGGAGAAAGGAGTCATTACTAAGAAGGAAGCCCGATCCAGGCTATCTTCTCCGGGGTATGAGGCTGGAATTATGCTCGACGACAGTGAGTGGGAAAAAGAGCAGAAGGCCGCTGAGGAGCAGCAGAAACAGCAGCAGGAAGCAATGGCGGCGGCTCAGCAGCAGCAACCGCCAGGGCAACCCCCCAACGCCAACGGGAAGCAACCGCCACAACCAGGTCAGCCCCCCAATGGGAAACAGCCTGTAGCCGGTGCTGGCAAACCTCCTGCACTGATACAGCCAAAAGCGGTACAGAACAGTAGCCAAAAAACCAATACCGGCAAACCTCCTGCATTTGCGGGGAGGAAGGATCGTGAGGATGGCGAGGCCATGTTCATTGAGTACCCTGGCATCTATCAAGTAGCGCTCGGAGAAGCTCAAAATACGTTCAAAAATCAAAACTCTGAATACCTGCACCGCTTCGCTGCCATTAGGTATGAGGAACTGGTGAAAGCTTTGCTAAGTTCTACGATCTCACCTGAGGAATGGGTAGAGATCGACGCTGATGGGGAAATTTTGGGGCCAATGAATGCTGATTCAGTGCGGTCGCTGCCTGCAGATAAAGCACAGCAGATGACTCGGGGGGAACGGCTGGCCGCTACTCAGCCTGAGATGAGGTTGACCTGATGAATAATGGCAGCTTTTTTAGAGCAGTGCTTACCAGCCTCGATCCTAAAGTCGATTTGAGTGGGTGGTCAGAGGAAGATGTGCAGCAGGAAGCGCAAAATGCCATCCTGTTTATTGTTCGGGCGTTCGCGCCTCCACCGATGCCCGTTACTTCTTCGGCATTTATCCCACCGCATGAAGTCGATTACGGGCGCTCGGGCTACAACGGGGATGCTTGTGCAGGATGTAGTCGGTACAGGCCTGGGGGAACCTGCGAAATCGTCACCGGCAAGATAGATCCGTTGGGAGTCTGTAATGCTTGGCGTGGTTTGGCGCAGGATAAGCCATTAGCAGTTTCTCTAAGGGCTGATGAGAAAAGTCGGGGCCAAAAAGACTCTTCTGGAAAAGGAAGTCCGGCATCGACAGACCCCGACGTGCCTGATCAAGACAACGATTTTAATGGTAATGCCGAAGCTAGCGATCGCATAGATGAAGAGTTTGAATCGGCAGAACATCCAAGAGGTAAAGACGGTCGGTTTGCCAAGAAGGGATCTGGTCAAGGAAGTGTGGCCACACCCACCACTTCTAAAAATGCAGTACAGATAACCGATAGACAGTCGGGCTTGATTGATAAACGTTTCAAGGAAGCGGCTGAACTACCGAAGGTTCGTCAAAACCTGCTGAAACAAAATGCTGCAAAATTTGGCCTGAGTATGCCAGAGATAAAGGCTCTATCGCTGTACTCGGGCAATGACGACTACATTGCCATTAATGGCTTCCTCAGAGGTGAGAAGTTTGACAGAGATGCAGGCATTCAACCCGAGACTGCCGAAGCGTTGGCCACTGGTGTAGAGTCAGCCCTAGAAAAGCTGCCCTCATTAAAAAGGGATGCGCTCGTTTATAGAAGCGAGAATTTTGAGGATATTGAAACTGCGATCGCAAAGTATCAGCCAGGGGAAACAGTAACCAATCAGTTCTTCACCAGCACATCCCATAGCGTTAAAGAAATTCCTGGGGGAAATGTTCAGATTGAAATTGAGGCATCCAAAGACGGTAATGGCAAAAATGTCTCTCAATTTGGATTACTGGATCGGACTCAGAAAGAGGTTCTATTCCAACGGGGCACTCAGTTTGAGGTGCTAAGCGTTGAGAGAAAAAATTCCAACGTTCCAGAATCGGCCTACTACGATTTAAGGCGCGAGTATGGGAAGGCAGAAATCTTTAAGGAGATATTTGAAGGACCCTATGTGGACTACAAGGGGGAGACACAGCCTGGGATGTTTGCGAACTATGGCATTCAAACTGCCACCCATGAGGAGTTCATGCGTAATCCCAGAGATAGCAAATTCCAGCCAATCATGGAGGATCTCTATGGGCAGTTAGGGATCAAGGTACGGCTAAGAGAGGTCGTTGAAGGGAAAAATCGCAGAGACAACCTTTCAAGTTTGGTCAAACCTGAAGATTTACTAAGCCAGATTAGAGCTGTTAAGCACCTTAGGGCTGACGCTAAAAAGTTTGAAGAAAGGGAGCACGGTCGGGATAAAAATGGGCGGTTTGCTAAAAAGAAATCGGCTGAAGTGAGCGAACCCAAGCCCCAAAAGGTAGCTGCAAAGCTGCAACCCAAACCCTCTAAGCCGCTAGTGGTTTATGAAAAAGCGGCAAGAGAAATGATGGAGAGGGGAGAGAGTTTAGTTGATGAGATAGTTAGAAACATTCCTGGCCTAGATACCCAATTCCCAGAACTGCATGAGAAGGCAAAAGGCCTTTTTGAGAAACGGGTTAAGGCGATGAATGCGCTAGAGGCTGCTAAGAAATCAGAAGATCCCGACAAACTCACAAGAGCCGAGGATCGCATGTGGCGCTACGAACAGTCAGTAAACAATGCGATTGGTAATGCAGTGGGACAGATGAGGCAGCTTTTGTTTAATTACTCCGAGGACTACGGATGCACTAAAGAAGAGGCCGACGATTTAATCGAAAGTCAGGAATTAGATTTTGTTGGGAGTGCAACTGATTTTTCTAAATCAGGAGTGACCAATACACAAACAGCCAAGGATATTACAGAGCAAACGCTCAGAGGCTTCTATAACACCACTGGACTGAAGCCAAATATTGAAAAGCTTAGGATAGATCCAACCATCCAAAGAAGTTATTGTGAGCCGAGTGAAAATTCGCTAACTATTGGATGCAAAGACTGGGTAAATACTACGACCGTCTTTCATGAAGCCGCTCACTTGGTTGAGACTCAAAACCCAGAAATACTTGAGGCTACGACAGCATTCCTAAACAGCCGTAGGCAGGTCGATCCTGATACAGGTAAGCCCGTTTTGATGAGCTTGAGTGAACACAACTCAAACTACAGAGCGCACGAAAAGGCGTGGAAAGATCATTTAATCAGTCCCTATGCAGGCAAGCATTATAGTGATGGGTCAAAAGTCTATGCAACCGAACTGGTAAGCATGGGAGTAGAACGGCTGGCCAATGCGAGACAGGCAACCATTCTATTCCTGACCGACCCTGATCATTTCATGTTGATGATGGGGGTGTTAGACACCGCTCAAAGCAAACGGCGCGACTCTCAAGAGGGCGATCGCACCGACAATAATCAGGAGTTTGAAGAGAGCAAGCATCAGCGGGACAACCGTGGCCGTTTTGCTAAGAAGTCTGGAGGAGGGTCTGCCCTGCCTCAGCAACCGGCTGCTACTCGTCAGGCTGAGTGGAAAAGAGAGATAGCAAGATCCGGCAGTGAAGGGCTAATTTCGGTCAAGGGTAGTGAACGGCAGTTTGGGAAATTCCACTACGGCACGATCAGTAAAGCTAAAGCTGGAAACGTGTTTGGAGAGTGGGAAGACCACTGTGCCTTAATGCGGGATATGTTGTATGACTTCTCTGAAATGTTGGAGGATAATCCAGAGCTTATTCTGGCAACTCCCTATGGAGAAATGCCACCAGAGAGGTTGATCGAAGCTATTGAAGCAGACAGCTACAACCTAGACAACCTATCAGCAATGGCGTTAAATCTAACGCCAGTACCGGAAGCTGATGAGGACGGCTATCAAAAGGCACTAAGAATCATCACTGTGCCTGAGGAAAGCCAGGAGGAGCCAATGCTGGCAATAGCACAACAATTTGTTGAGGACCATAGAAACCCTGGATCTTATCGTCGTCATGTTCATGTGCTGGCTGGCAATCCCGCAATCCTGCCAAGTAGAGTCATTGAGACAATCAAGTTCATAGCACCGGAAGGAGATCCCATGCGGGACTACGTGGAGCAGCTAGAACGTAAAAAGCAGCGGCATGGCCTTGCTGGGGTCACGGCAGCGATGGAGGCATTGATTAGTGAGTCTTTTGACCTGGGCCACAACGGGCACATGGCTTGTACTCCGGTAGATGCTAGGGTTGGAACTCTGTACCGCAAAATGGGATTCCGTCAGTCAGTGAATGACCCATTTGAGCAAATGGAACTACTGCCAGAGGATGCCTTGAGGTTCTGGCAGATGCGGCAGCTTAATAAGCAGAGAGGAGACAGCGATCGCAGCATGACCCCAGAAGAGGCGCGGCAGTGGCAGGCTGAGTTAGATGAACTGGAGGCAGAACTTAACGGTGGGGCATTGCTGATGTCACCTCAGGCTAAGGCGCAGCTAAGTGAAAAACGGCGCGACGACTCTGCCCTAACCCTGCTGGCTGGTCAGAACCGATGGGATGCGCTGGGCGTTCCTTCAGAGCCGGTCAAACTTGAAGAACAGATAGCGGGGCTGGTGGCCACCAACCTGACCCCCCACATTGAAAAGCGCCTCAACACCCTGAAAGCGTCGGTGGATAAAGCAAATAGCTTTAAAGCACTCCTAGAGTTAGTGCCATCGCTCTACGCTGATATGGATAGAGGGGCTTCCTCAGAGGTGATCTACCAGGGGTTCATGCTGGCTAACCTGTCTGGGAGGTTGCAGGTTCAAGAAGAACTGAGCGATCGCGATCGCCTCGATGCCATCATTCGGCAAGATGCGCCACGGGTACCCGAATACCTGAGACTGGAATTTAAGGAGGCAAGAGAGTACCTAAAGCGTAAGGTGGGCATTCCTTCGGACTCCTGGCGCGATTTCGATGCTGAGATTCATGAGTTTGCCTACACAGTGGCAGGGCTGACCGATGCCTCGCTGCTGGAGGACATGCGCTGGCTGATTAACTATGCCGAAGCTGAAGGTCTTGGCTTTGAGGAGTTCCAAAGGCTGTTCATGCGAAACATCTACCGTAAGGGTTGGAGGCCTGGGCCACAGCCGGAGGAAGGTAAAGAGGATTGGCGTCTCCGGGTTGCTTTCGAGACTCCGATTCGACGGTCAATCAGTGCTGGCCGTAATCAGCAGATGGCAGATCCGGAGGTTTTAGAGGTCTGCCCTGGACGCATGTGGCTCCACACCAGCACCCCAGAGCGCTACAAAGAGGAGTACCCCAATGCGCGGTTACACCACTTGGCACTGCATAAAAAGGTGTTCCCGTCAGAGCATAGATTTTGGCAGATAGCTGCACCCTCATGCGATTACCTATGCCGTTGCCACTCGGTTTTAGTGCCTGGGTGGAAAATGGAGCGTGATGGCATTGAACTGAGTGAGCCACCTGATCCCCTGACGGTAGCTGGCAAGGGATTTACTAGGTCAGCTGGCACAGTACCTAAGGCAGAGCAGGAAGCGGCTGCTAAAGCGGTGTTGCCACGGTTATCTCCTGACATCAGGGATCAGGTAGAGGCTGATTTGAAGGACAAGGGAATAATTCAATCTTAAAGCTAGTGAATCTGGGGAATGTTAAGAGGGCTAGCCTTGGGGTGGAGAGCCTTCCTACTGCCAATGTCCGACCTTTTTGACCTAACTTACTCAGATGGCAAAGTAACCCTCTACTTGGAGAGGGCTGCCTTCAGAGCAGCTCACCTAGCACCAGCTCATAAGGTTGGGGCGGAAATCATGTACGCCTCAACGATGGCCAACTTTGAGGAGGAGCATGACCCGAATGGGAATCCGTGGGTTCCTCTTTCTCCCTACACCCGAGCTATGAAAGAAGCGCTGGGGCGAATTAACAAAACGCTTCAGAGTACCGGAATCATGAAGTCTAGAACCTCTACAAGGGTTGAATCTACTGGGTTCATTATTGGCAACTACGACAAAAAGGCTAGAAAACATCAGCTTGGAATAGACACTCCAATGCGTAAGTTTGTAGGAGTGGGACCCCAGGACCTAATTGATCTCAAAGCAAATTATCGGTTCTTTATCGTCAAGGGGTATTAGGCAACTATGGCAACTGACGTTAAGACCGAACTTATTGATGTTCTTAGAAGCGATCGCAGTTCCAGCGGTGGGTTTGTTGAGAGTCAACACCCAAGGGACAAAAACGGTCGGTTTTCCACTAAAGAAGGTAGGGGTAAAGGTGCCCTATCTGGCTCATTAAATGATGCCTTTGCGGTTCCAACCTCAGAAAAATATCAGCGTTCTAAAAAGAAGCATCGCAACAGTCCAGCTGCGGCAATGTTTTTCTTAGGAGCGGTTGCAGTTTTCGGCCTGTTATCTCTCACTTCTATCAGCATACAGATGGAGGCAGAAAAGGAACGGCGTCAGCAAGAAAGCGAGAGTGCTCAAGCTAGGCAACAGTACAGGGAGCAAGAGTGGCAACGGCAGCAGGAACGTGCCCAGGAAAATGCCGCTCGCCAGAAAAAATACGAAGAGGCTGCTAAGGCCAGAAGAGAAAAATACGAAGAGGAACGGCGTGCCCATAAGGAGAAGTGGGACAAGGAATATAAAGAATGGCAGGACACCTACGAGCAGGCTAAGCAAGCCTATAAGCGGGCTACCGGGAGGGACTATGAAGAGAGCTACCGATATAGGGGCGCTTCTGGTGGGAATAGCAGTAGCTCTGGTAGCAGTAGGTCCTATTCCAGTCCTCAAGAAAAAGAGTGGCGACAGACTATAGGTGTTGACGAAAACGCCAGCTATGAAGACATCAAAAAAGCTTGGCGGAAGATGGCTAAAAAGTATCATCCAGATGTCAATAAAGACCCCGGTGCAGAAGAAATGATGAAAAAGATCAATAGAGCATTTGATGAGCTAGAAAAAAGAAATCGTAGGGACTCATTATTTACTCTGGTTGGTCAGTTACGAAGCGATCGCGGTAGGTTTACAGAGTCAGAACACCCAAGAGATAGATCGGGTCGCTTCTCAAAAAAGGGAAGTCACGGCAATAATAACCGCTCAAAGTTTAGTAGCGGTCGCACTTCCTCTGAGCCTGAGGGGAGTAATGAAGACTTCTCTAGGAATAACCCTTCCATCGATCCACCTACTAACTCTAAAAATTACAATCATTCCAAGACAAAATTCAAAGACAACAAAGGTGCTGCTGATTTCTTTAGAAGGTTGGCAGGGTTTGGGGTTGTATTGTCTCTTTATGCAGTTGCCGATCACCTCGAAACGCAAGCATATAAAGCAGCAAGGAAGAAGTGGGAGGAGGAATTTGACTATTGGCAGCAGGCCAGGAATGCCAGTGAAGAAGCTGCTGGCAGCACTGGCAGTAATGTTGGAAATGAACAAGCCGAAAAAGAGCAAGAAACAAAATGGCGGGATGTTTTAGGGGTCGGCCCCAATGATGATTTCGCCACCATTAAAAAGGCATGGCGACAAAAGGCCAAGAAATACCACCCCGATGTGAACAGAGATCCCGGTGCGGAGGAGATGATTAAAACCATCAACAACGCATTCGATGAACTTGAAAAGAGAATTAGGAAGGACTCACTAAAGGTATTACTTAATCAATTAAGAAAAGATCGTTCAGCTTTTAAAGAAGAAAACGTTGCCCGAGATGAAAATGGACGTTTTGCAACAAAGTCCGGCAGTAGAGTTGGCAAAAGGGCATCTCGCCAAAATAAAGTATCTTCAGGCAACACTGGTGAAAACCTAAATAAAAGCAACGGTTTTTCCGAAGAACACCGTGAAGCTTTCAAGAGAGTTGTTGAGCTTGCCGACAAAAATAAAGGGGTTGCAGGGGCGACGGTGTTAGCTCTTGGAGCAGCTGCGGCTGGTGGGGTCGTGGCGTATGACTTGATGCAGAGTCAAACCGATTTTGACAGCATCCGTATGCCTCCTAACGGAATGCCGGATGAGGAAACCCTGAAAAAATATGACGAGTTCAAGCCTGGTGACTTGATTCGTAAGAATTTTAGAGGGCCTATCTGGGGATCTCGCCAACACTACGGCATTTACATGGGTAAAGATTCTCAGGGAAGACACCTAATGGTTAATGTCTCCCGCTCCAAAAAGGGAGGGGCTGAGATGCGGGTGGACTTCCTAGTTCCTGAAGAACCTAACCCTGACTCTACTGAATATGAGCGGGTTCGTGTGGATGAAAGCTTTGCTCCAGAAAAAATAATTAAGAGGGCTAAACACGTAATTGGCAAGGAGTTCAGCTATTTGGGTTTTAACTCAAATTGTGAATCCGTTGCTAGAGGCATTGTTGAGGGAAATGCTTATTCTACGCAAGGTAATAGGGTCAGCCCTTTCACAAGAAACTTAATAGCTTTTGTTGGTGGCGCTCTTGGGACGGTGACAGGTAGAAGCGGCATAACCGATAAAGACATGATTAAGTTATTTGAGAGATATTCAGGCCAGCATGAAAAACGTGATTCCGAGGGTGGGCTGACAGCAGCGGAATACATTAATTTGCGATGCGATCGCGGCAGGTTCAGCGAGGAACTTCATCCAAGGGATAAGCGGGGCAGGTTCATCAGTAAAAAAGGTGGTGGTGCGAACAAAGGCTCTAGTAATAAGGCCACTAAAGTCAGAAATACCAACAATGAGAATGAGGTAGGCAAGAATAATAAGACGACAGATCCAGGCCAGGAAAAAAGTAGAGAGAACATCGGCAAAGCAGCAGCATGGGCTACTGGAGCCGCTGCCGTAGGAGTAGCAGCCTTCCTGGGTGTTCCTTTAATCGATCAGCAATTTCAAGTCTCAGGCAATATAGCGCGTCAGTTATACGTTGAAATGAACAACGTTGATGCAGATGCCCTAATCGATCAGGCACCGTTCAGCGCGGAGATGAAGAAGCAGGGCAAGGACCTGGTAGGACTTAGCAAAAAGAATATAGCCAAGTACCTTCTGAAAAAGGAAGAGGCAGAGATTGTTGATATTGACCCAAAAACAAACAGCGTCACCTACAAGCGCAAAAACGGCAACCTCATGACCGTTGGCTCTGTGGGAAGCAAGATTTTTACGTTTGGTAGTACCCGTGGTGCTAGCTTTGGAGGCCACCCATCTTATGAGATTGGCTTCAAGATTGATGAGGCTTACAACCGCAAAGAAATGAGCCGTAAGGAAGCCAGTGAAATCATTAAGATGACGAAAGCGGCTTTTGAAAAACACCTTAAGGCTTTACCAGACAACGCATTTCTTAAGGCAAGACCGCACCAAGATGATGGGGCAGGTGCAAAGCGCAAAAACATCTATACCAAACGAGGATTTAGAGAACTGCCACTTAGGGGTGATTATCTATGGGCACTCAAGGATAGAGGTAAGTTCGTTAGCATCCCAGACGAGCAGGTTGAACACATCGCTTCAGTCATTAAAGGTGAGCGAAAGGAAGACTCTCTGTTTGTAGAGGTCGGTGAAATAGATGGAGCTAAAGTATTTGAGGTTAGCACTAGCTTTTCTATCAGAACAGACAGTGCGATCGCAGCGGTTGAATTTAAGTCAGCCCTGAAGCTACTGCCGGAAGGTTGCTTAATTCGTAGAAGAAAGCCAATAGAGAGAGGGGATTCAATTTTTAAGAGCCTCTCTAAAGATGGCGATTATGCTTGGGCGATTGGATACTCGACCGACATTGTTGCCATTCCGGGCAGCATGCTTAATCAATACAGGTTGATGCTAGCTGGGTCAGACCGCCAGGATGGGCCTGTAGGAAAGTGGAATCCAGACCAGCACCCAAGGGACAAAAATGGCCGCTTCTCTTCTAAAAAAGGAGGTGTAGCCCTAAATGCTGCTGGAACTAAGTTACATAGAAACCCTTCAGGTTTAGACAAATTTGAAGGTCAAGCGGGTTCTGTGCCGGAAGTCAGGGAGGGGAAATCTGGCGAATACATTAAAGCTGGTGAATCCCTGATTGGCGATCAACTGGAGAATCCCAAATTCAAGGAAGCAGCCGCAAGGATGCACAAAGCTAGGGATGAATTTTGCGAAGTGCGTCTGCATATCCAAGAAATATATGACAACGGAGGTGAAGCCAGTCAAGAGGATTGGGAGAAATACAGTAAGGCTCAGAGTAATTTTTCTCAAGAGTTAGAGCGTTTTGTGCCAATTGCTGAAAAGCAAATGACAGGTGCAAGGCAAGAACTGATTGATAAATCTCCTATCTCTAGGAAGGAAGCAGAAGCCCGTACTGCTGAAAGAGAAGTAGTGGGTAAAGTCTCTTTCTTCCCTGGCGGAAATGATGAGGCTGATGCTTTAGCCAAAGAGAGCTTCACGGAATTTCAGCAATTAACAGGGCACGAAACTGGGGTCAAGAGCTTAGTAATTAATAATACGGGCAGAAGTTTCTTTAATCCTGAAACGGACGAAATTCAGATTAGTAATTTCAACAAAAGCAAGGGGGAAATTTTTCATGAGATGGCACATGAATTAGAAATTAGAACTCCGGGTATGGCCGAAGCCGCAAAAGATTGGCAATACAAACGGGCAGATGTTAAAGAAAAAACTTCCCTGTCTTTAATTAACCCTGTATATCATCCAAGTGAAATGGCATACAGGGATCAATTTATCCACGAATATGTCGGCAAGAACTATGAGGATGAACAAGGGAAAACTTTTGCGACAGAAGTTGTTTCCATGGGAATGCAATACATGGACAACCCTAGATCAATGGCAATCTTTTATGCACTTGATGAGGAGCATTTTCACTTCACTCTAGGGGCGATCGCTAAAGCTAGAGCTAACAAGAAAAAGGCTGGCAAACGAACTGACGCTGAGAACATTAGAAGTGTTTTGATTAGCCGCTTGCAGCGTCATGACTATGACCCACACCAGCCTAGGGATGAGGATGGGCGCTTTGCTTCTAAGGGGGCATCGGGCTTCCTGCCAGCGTCGGCACGGAATGGCACTCCAGTCAGAGGTAAAAGAAGGCCACAACCCCAACATGAACAAATTGCCAGAAAGGTTGCTACGGTTGCTGGATCAATGGCAGTAGCTGGCCTGATTGCTGGCGGGACAGTTTTAGCCGCTCAAGGTTTGGCGAGTGCTGTTTCGACTGCTAGTGGGGGTGCCTCTTCAAAGCAGAGTAGGTCAGCAGGCACAAACACCAGCCAAACACCGGATTTAGATGACCTGCTAAATAATAAGGAGCAGGAAACGCAGCAGAATGAACCTAAGAGAATTGGGTCAGGGCAGGAAGACGTAGATCCAAAGCTACGTGAAGCGCTGAGGCATCTAAGAAAGCGTAATTCAAAGAATGTGGAAGTTCCCACTGATGTTGAAATACCTGGCAAAGATGCACCTCAGGAGGAACGTGTTCGTGCGTTAGCTAAGTACCTTCAAAAGCGAAATGGTGAGCCCATTCCTGGGGCTGGAGAGAGCAACTTCTTTGAAAGGCTGAAAGGTAATCAGACGAAGAAACCAAAAAAGGGTTCAAAGAAGAATGGTCAGCCCAGGGGTGATGATGATGAATGGCAGGAGTCTGAGCACCAAAGAGACAGGAGTGGTCGCTTTGCGTCGAAGAAAAGTAGTGGCAGTGGAAAAAAGCAGGGTGAAAATAGGCCAGGAATCAGTAAAGTTGTCCAATGGGTATCTCAGAACAGAGAGAACCTTGCAGCAAAGGGTGGTGGCGCTGTTGGTGGTGTAGTCGGTGGGGCGGTTGGTGGTCCGGTCGGTGCTGCCATCGGCCAGATCGGGGGGCAGATGGCAGTGAGGCATGGGTTGGCGATTGGCAAGGCCGCAATGTCTGCACAGGACAAGCTTCAGCGAGACGAGCGTTTTCAAGCCGCAAACGATTTTGAGAAGGCTATTAAGTTTACTCAGGCGGCTTTTGCGGAAATGTCGGAGAATCAATTTGAGGAACTGGAAAGCAATGTCTCTAAAGACAATATGGGATGGCTGATCGCCCATGCCGCAGAATTTGGGATTGGATTAATCCCAGGTGGTAATGCAGTGCCTCTGGCTGGTGCAGCTGCATCAGCAGTCATTACGCCAAGGCTACACCAAATCAAACAAGGTATTAAAAATGGGACAATCAAACCCCAAAGCGCTCAATCTCAAGGTCCAGCGCTTGCGTGAAGCCTATGAAGAGTACAAATCTTATCTCATGAAGCATCTTCCACCTCTTTTTGAGGTGGAAGCGATTGACGATGTGATTAACTGCCGGAAGAAAGGGGACGTTGAAACCGGCATCCTAGTGTACGAGGGGAAGAAATATCGATACACTATTGATTCTAAGAACAAGGAACTTGTACCCGTAGAGAGCAAGCCGAAAAAATCTAAATAATAGGACTAATTGGAAATGATTAAATACTCTTTTGAGTTCAATGGAAATAATGCAACCGTTAAACTAGATGTTGACTCTTCAGAGAAAAAAGGGGAGCCGGAAATTGGCGGTTCTCAGAGAGTAGCTGAGAGCATTGAGTTCGCTCTGAAATACAAAAGGGTTGATTTAGATGCACATATTATTCCCGAGGGGCCGCTTTATCCTTGGCAATTGGATTGCATCTTAAAAACCTGGAATAGCTTGAAAATTTATAAAGAAGAAATACTGGAGGGAAAAGATTTAATTGTCTATCCCAGTAGAGATTTACCCAAAGGTGCTATCTCGTAGATTTCAATGATGTGATCCTTGGGTCTATATTCCAAGGGTCAAGTTTTAGAATGTGGCAAAGAACTAGAAGCTCGACACCTCGGACGAAACGCGCACCCCTCTCAATTTTTGAGAGGGTTTCTTTTGTACCCAATCTCTCGGTCAGCCCTAGTTCATCGCACAGCTGATCGAACTCGATCACTACCTCTTCCTGGCTCATGTTCTGCCGGAAGCGGCCATTTCTTAGGGATTGCCCTACAGGGTTCTGAGTCACAGTGAGCGGCATTGTTTCAATTCAGTGGCTATTTTAGCCACCATTGTAGTTAACCAACTTAACAGTGGCACTTTAGGGGGAGAACCGTGACAAGGGCTACTTGTGGCTATTTCGAGGAACCAGATAAGGGTCGATTTTGCTGCTCTTTCCACTAAGAAGGAAGAACTTCCTGGTGGCCGTTTTTTGTGTGGCGCTACGTTTGCTAGAGACGGCATCCTTTGTTACAAAGGTCCCGGAAGCACAATCATCAAGGAGTTCAGGCCGCCCGAGGAGAACCAGCGGCCTGCAACAATCAAGAGTTTTGGGGCATCACCCGTAACGCTGGAGCACCCCAGCACATTCGTTACCAAGGCAAACGCTAAGCATTTGGCAGTGGGCTTTACTGATCGGCAGGTTAACTACGATCAGGGATTTGTGCATGGCGTGGTCATGCTTCATGATGCCGATGCGATCGCGCGCATTGACGAAGGCGAGATCCAGCTATCCCCAGGCTATAGATGCGACGTTGAGGATGCGCCTGGGACATGGAAGGGCGAACCCTATGACAGAGTTCAACGAAATGTGGAGGTAAACCACATCGCCATTTGCCGGATTGGGCGAAATGGCCCAGACGTGCGGCTCCACTGGGACAGCCTTGACGATGAAAGCCCGCTGATATTCCCAGTTTTCGACAACTCGTTGAACGAAATGGCAGCGAGTTCTGCCACCTATTTCAACTTTGGCGGTAAGCGCTACGACGACAATTTTTCTGGAGAAACCCAACCCATGACCACTCGGCAAGTAGAGATCGGCCCCGTTCGCTATGACAATGTTGCTCCTGACTTAGCGACAGCAATCTCACAACTAATCAAAGAAAACGCAGATCTAAAAACTCAAGTCGATAAGTCTGAAGACCGGATTGATGAACTGGAGTCAGAGATTCAGTCCCAATCAGACAGAGCTGATGTCGCAATGGAAGTTTTGGAAGGGGCTGATGCAGAACTGAAGCGGCTTGGTTTTTGGTTGGACGACGAGGGGGTTTACCACGCGCCTCGATCTGATGCTGGTGACGATGACACCGATGACGAAGAAGAAGTTGATGACGAAGAAGAAGTTGATGACGAGGAATCAGAGGAGGCAACCCCACCCATGACAGGAAAGAAAGGTAAAGCAGCGCAAAAAACTGACGGTTTAGAGGATTGTTTAAAGGCTTGGGTTAAGGCTGAGTCTATTGTTCCAGGCTTGCAGTCAACCAAATTTGACAGTGGGTTGGGCGTTTTGGGAATCCAGCGGCTAGCGGTTGAAACGGCAAGACCCGGAATCCAATGCAGTGATGCAGAAATTCCCGGATTGTTCATGGCGCTATCTAGCAATCTGCTAGGCAAAGGTGCAGCAAAAGGTGGTCGCACTGATTCAGCAAAACAGCATGCTGATCGTTTAGATACCGCTATTCAGCAGGCACAACAAGACAGTGCTAAACGTTCCCAAACTCACGATTCCGAAACCTCTACTAAGGAACCGTTGGGAATTGTTGATGGTTACAGCGCACCTCTAGCAATGTCTTTAGACAAGTAGATAGGTCAGCCCTCGTTTCAATTGTTCAGTTGCGATCGCTAATTTAGGACCCAAAAAAGAAAATGGCTAATATCTCGTATCAAAACCCTGGCATTTCTCTCGACTACAACCTCTACGATTCAGTGGCAACTCCTGGCCTGCTTTATGGCAACGGCATGCCGGTCATTCTGCCATTTACTAACGTAGCCAAGTCGCAAACTGCAAAGTGGACGATTGCCGTACCTGCCACAGTTGACTCTAACAGCACATATAAGCTGACGGTCAATGGCCAAACCGTGAGCGTTGCCACCACCACCACATCTCAGGCTCAGCTAACGGCAGCGCTGCTATCTTCCCTGCGGTCAAACCCCTTGCTGATGCGCGGTCTGAGCATCACTGAGGCCGCTAACCTGATCTCGGTCACAGCTCTGACAAGAGGTATCCCGGTTTCGGTTTCTTCTTCCTCAAATGCAACCACGACTAACGACCTAACGATCACAGAGGTCAGCACACTAGGAACAAACTTTGTGGTTCCTTTTGGCCGATTTGTTGGGCGGAAGTTTGATCATCCTCGGATGGCCGCTGGTCTAATCGACAGCAGCTCAACCAGCTATGCAACGGGTCAACCTGGATACCTGATTCAGGGCGTTACCGTTAGCACCCATGCCGGTGAGCGAGTTGGCAGAGGCCTGCAGTTTAAGGACGGCTATCAGTCAGAAGACGTTATGAACGTCTTTACTGCTCGGGGTAATGCTCAGGGAATCTGGGTCGAATGCACCCCGGAGAACAATTTGGATGTTGGCGATAATGGCTCACCTCTCTATGTCGCTACTACAGCAGGTTTTGAGGGAATGCTGACCAAAGACAACAGTGCCTACGCTGGTCGATCCCTTGGAACAAAGGTTGAGCTCATGCGTAAGTCGGTCAAGGTCTTAAACGACCGAGTGATAGCGCTGGTCAACTTTGATCGGTTGTCGGCTTAAGCCGACTGGAGACGCAGTTTAATCAACCAACAGGAGAAGTAGACGAAAATGGAAACGGCTTTAAGACTCGATGACGCAGGGGTTACAGCATTTGAGCAATCCCTAGAATACGTTGAGACTAAGGTAAGGGAACGCAAATATCCCCAACTCCGCTTTGCTAAAGGCGAAATTGTACCTCTAGAAAATCTCGATATTCCGTGGGCTGATAGCACCACCTACCGAATGCTCACAGGCGTGGGGCAATTTGAATTGGCTCGGGACTACACCACCAACTTACCGATGATGGATGTCCTGACTGAAGAAGTCACCCTGAGAACCTACAAATATGCTGGGGGCTATCAAGTCTCTGAGGAAGAGGCATATAAGACCGTTCACATGGGGCTGCCCATTGACGAGCAGAAAGTTGCGGTGGTGAACCGCATCGCTATGCAGACGCTTAACAAACTTATTGCCTTTGGTGATCCCGATACCGGCATGCCTGGGTTTATCAATCACCCCGCATGGCTACGTTCCTATGCAATGTATCCCTTGTCCAGTTCCTCCACTGCCAACCAGTGCCTTTCTGTACTGAAAGCACCTGTAACAGCGGGCTTGGTGCTAACCAACGGTATTGAGGAGTATGACACCATGCTTCTGCCTTACACCGAGTTTGAGTACCTGTCTGAAGCGCGGGTAGACAACACTCTAGAGAAAACGATTCTTCGTCAGTTTCTAGATAATAACGGTCATATCAGAAACATCCAGCCTCTAAATGAGCTGGCTGGCGCGGGTCCCGATGGCGAAAACGTAATGATCGTCTATCGGCGCGACCCCGAAACCTTGAAAGCGCGAATCACTGACCCCTTCCGATTCCGCCCCATTCTGCCCCAGCCCTTCGGGTACCAAAGACCCGCAGCGTTTAAATACAACGGCATCCTCCCCTACTCACCCTATGGGGTTCATGTCGTGATCCTGCCTAAGTCCTAGGCCTCTCTCCTTTCAAAGCCCTTAGAAAGAACGGTGACTGAATAATGTCCACTCAATCTATGGCGAACGCTGCTTATGCGATCGCCCAACAATCTCAAAACGCTCGACTCACCGGCACCCAAGACGGATTGGGAGTTGGAATCATTTACCGGCCTGACCCAAAGAAATTTCAGGGCATGGTCGGGTTCTCTGCTCCCAATCCTCAAGGTGAGGGCGAGTCAGGCCAACTGGAGATCGATCAGTTGTTTCTGCACGAAGGAACGCAGTTTGTTGCAACTGAACGATGGGATCGGTTTATCGGCTTTGAGCGAAACAAGCCGTTAATCAAGCGGCTTGAGCGCTTACGGATTTTGACAATCCTCATTCCCGAGGCTGAAAAGGGGGCATCTCCGACCGGCACGACCGTTGATTATCCCGAACAGGATGATGCGCTGATGCTGGTTGAAAACTCCTTTGACCGTGAGTGGCTAAGAGCTTGTTTCGCCGCAGAAATCAAACGCCCTGAGGTGAAGCAAGCCTGCCAATCCCGCATTAACTACGTCACCGCTCAAGAGAATAATCGGAACAAGCAATAGCGATGCCTACCATAACGCCTGCTGACATTAGGGCTCGGTTCATTGCCTTCTCCGGTTTGGAAAATGCTGTAATTCAGTCCTTCCTAGACATGGTTAGCAACCTCCATGTCACTCCCGATATATGGCAAGACCCAGCCTTATTTAAGGAGGGCACGTTGCTGGCTACCGCTCACTTCCTGATGCTGGAGGTCATTCAGCAGGCGATCGTCACCGCTATGACGACAGGGGTTAGCAAGGGGCAGCAGCAGAACCTAAACCAGCTATCCGGCAAGGAGCATTGGGAGCTGACCGTTTATGGCCTGCAGTTCAGAGACTTGATGAAATCTCTCCCCACCGTTGGGGGAATACCTTTTGGAGCTTAATTCAAATGCTAGAGAGTCCTTTGGTTCCGTTCTCAATTGACGTTGACAACCCCGAAATTCCTAAGGTTGTTTTTGGCAACTTGCAAACGCAAAGAGCTGACTATACAGACGTTTTGTTGATGACCTTGCTGATCCAGGTGGAGAAGCTGACGGAGCAAGTCGCTAAGTTTACTCAACCTGGCGAATTAATCCAAGCAGAAGCCATCGAACAGGATTACACAGAGCTGGTAGATCAGGTCGCTGATGCGGTCGAGAAACGACTGAAGCCAGCAGAACCAGCTGCTAAGAAAAAGCCTGCTGCAACGGCAAAGGGTGAGGGGGCAGAAGCGGCGGGATGAACTGGCTGAAGAAAATGCAACCATGCTACGACAGCATCACATCGCTGGCAGGAGCTTTAGAGTCTGAGGCTATCAAAACTCTAGTGGTTGGCAAGCGTAGGCCGGATGGAGGGATTGACTACCTGGTAATAGATCCCTCTCCCCCCGTAGAACTGATAACCCAATCCTCCAGAGAAATTTACCGGGGTTCCTCCTCACTGATTGAAGTTGGCGATTACATAACCCACGTCAGCCGGAAATATTCAGAGGAACAGCTTTTTGGGGACGGCATTTTTTATCTGATTGACGCTGATATCTCGGCATTCCCTCCAGCAGGGGGGATTGTGGCCTATCTAGCAATGGACACGGTTGCCGAGTTTGACGAGCATTTTTGGCGATTAACGCTACGGCAGAAAGAGTAGGTGACGCGATGGCAGCAGGTACGGGCAAATCAACACTACAATCCGGGCCTACCTCGTTGCATCGTGTGATTGCTGCTCTTAGAGAGGACAGAACTTCCAACTGGGAAGAACAAAAGCACCCCCGAGATCGCAGGGGTCGGTTCTCCAAAAAGCGCCAGGGTGGATTTGGAAAGCTATCCTCAGGTGAGGCTGGTGGAACTGGGGGATCAGGTGCTAGTGAGAAAAAGCCTGAGGATGATGGCTTAGACAATATGACAATCCGCCAGCTTAAGCGGGTTGCACAGGAAGAGAAAATCGTCGGCTACTCAGAGATGGGCAAGGATGCACTTAAAAAGGCAATCCGAGTCGCCCGAGAGAACCCGGATACTCAGGAGAACATTCGTAAGAGTCTTGAATTTAGAAAGACTGCCAGAGAAGTTATTAACAAAACGCCTCCTGGCAAGTTAGCCCGGAAATGGGAGCGGCTTCAGAAGCTAATCAAATTTGCTGGGGTCAGTCCTATTGTTGGTGCAGCAGTCATGGTTGCTTGGGGAACAAACCAAGCAGTAGACGAACTGAAGAGACAGAAGAAAATTTATTCAGAGGGGCTGAACGACCAAGCCAAAAACGCCAGTGCTAGGGCATCCAAGGTATCGGCTCAATCAACTGAAAAAGACTTTATTACCTTTACGGTGGGGGGCTTTTCGGGTACCGGCTCAACGGCTGAAAAGCTGGCAGAGGCGCTCAAGAAAGATTACGGCGATGATGAGGACGGCTGGATAGATAAATCTCAGCACATTATCCCGGTCAGCCCTAGAACAAACGACATCAAGATAGACAGCCCCAAGACTATTGCTGGTATCGCAAACCCTGCTTACCTGGGTGAGTATGCGGTCAAGTATGTTGGCCGCATGATGCAGAACTTTCAGAGAAAAGAGAGTGATGCCGCAACTGAACTAGCAGCGCAAATCTACGCTCATGCGATCAAGCGGGTTCCCAACCCAAATGGAGGAAGGTCAACCCGGATCAACGCCGAAAAGGTGATCAACATCGTTGCTCACGGTGCAGGTGGACAGGTTGTTGATGAAGCGCTGGAAATCTTGAAGCGCATGAAGCTTAAGGATGCAGAGGAAGGATCTAGCGTCCTGAAGCGGGTGAATGTAGTGAAGTTAGGATCACCGGCAGTAGGCTGGGTGGACCCCCCTGAAGATGTAAGGGATAGAAGCCAAAACATATACGGCACCGACGATCCCTTTTCTGGACTTCCAAAACAAAATCCTCAATGGGTTTCCGGCGTTAAAGGTGGAGACATTGATGATTACTTCGCCAGTGAAGATGCTCGAAAAGCAGTTAGAGATGGCCTTGGTTATGGCACTGGCAGCTACTTCGAGGTTGAAACGGTTAAAGGCCGGAAAGAGGAAGTTCAGCGCAACCGAGAGAAGCTACGCAACCTAGGCAAGAAAATCAAAACGCCTGACGATCCAGAAGAACAGGGATTCCCTGATATACCTGATCCTTGGGGTGACGACGATAAAGGGAGTTCCTCATCAGGAGGGGCACCCAAAAAGCCCAATCCAAAGCCTCCAACACCAAGTCAGCCCTCAACCGCTAAGACTCAGACAAGCAAGCAGCAGTCCAGCAGCAAAGGGGCAGATAATCCACCGGAAGCACCTCCACCGGCTACACCCAATAAGCCAAAGCCTAGCGGTGGCAGTTCCGGCACTTCCAGCAGTAAAGCTAAAACTGAGGCTAAACCGCCCAAACCTCAGGAGCCAAAATCCAGCGAATCTAGCGATCGCACGAAGAAAGCTAAAAAGAATGAACCCAAACCGGATCCAGAGCCGGAGGTAATGAACACGTCTTCATTAAATGAGGTGGTCGAGAAAAAAGCCTCTAGTAAAAAGAAGCAGGCAGCCACTGAGCCCGTCAAGACTAAATACGAATGGGTGAGCGATCCTGACCATCCAGAGGGCGGTTACCTGCGTGAGAACAAAAATTACAAAGCCAAAACATCGGAGCAGACTGAAGCGGAGAAGAAAGCTGAGGCTCAGGCTGAGGCAGCTAAGCCTAAAACCACCCGAGACTATGCCAAATCTACACCCGAAAGTAGAAGGGCAGCGGCAGCGAAAAAAGCAGAGGCAGATAGGGCAGCCCAGTCTAAAACTGCGACCGATCCAGACGACTTAAAGACCGTCAGAATGCCAGAATCCCCTGCTGCTAAGCGTTGGCGGGAGAAGAATGGTAAGCAGGTAGCGCCTGAGAATCCTTCGGGTTCGGACAAACCTGAAGGAAATGAAGCTAAGAAGAAGTCTGGTAAGCCAAAGGCAGAGGCCAAGCCAGCGGCAGCACCAGAGCCCGAGCAGGAGAAAAAGCCTGCCAGTAAAATCCGTTCGGTGAAAACTAAGTCTGGTGATGAGCGCAAGCTTAAGACTCAGAACCCTGTGAGAGCCGTACCGGAAGGATACCACTGGGTTCAAGACCCCAATCATCCAGAGGGGGGCTACCTGAAGAAAAATGCTAAGGGTACCGGCAGAAAAAATAAAAAGCAGGATTCTTCCCCACACCTTTACACGCTAACCAGACTGTCGGTTTTGCGTCAGTTGGGACTAGGGGGGCTTAATGGTCAGTAACTCTCAGCGTCGGCGCGAGTCAAATGGGTCAATGGCCGGTGAGGGTCCTGTAGAGATCGTAATCCGTGCAACTGATAAGGCCTCTAGCATTTTTAAGCAGGTTGGGGTTGGGCTGGTAGAAATCGTCAACCAGCTCGACAATGCGACCTTAGCCTTAGAAGCAATGGGCGCAGCTGCGATCGCAGCTGCGGATTCTGCTGTCGGTGGATTCCTACGGTTCGTAGAAGTTCTAAGAACCGTGCAGAGCATCATTGAATCAGAGCCGGTGCAGGCGCTGTGGCAAACCTTCAGCCAAGGGTTTGACCAGATGCTCTCCCAGGTCAACACGTCCCTAACGCAAGGGTTGAGCGGTATTGTCTCTGGTGTCTTTGGAGATGCCACTGCTCAAGCAGCCGGTTCAGTGTTCGGCAGGGTGTTAGGGCAGAACATGGCCGCTAAGTTTGCCGGTTATATAAACCAGGTAGACCAACAGATATTAGGGATAGCGGAAAAGATCGAATCAGCGGCAAATATTATCCCTGAAGGTCTTGGTTATACAGCACTGTTGGGCAAACCCTTGGCAGGGGATGATGAAGTCGTAAAACTTTTCAATGCCTATAAGGGAGTCGTTCAGGATGCGACTTCGTGGACATTCCAACTAACTCAAGAAATTGGAATGTTCTCAATGGGCCTTAGTGCGCTCCAACAGTTTGTCACTAATGGTCCGTTCAATATTTTAATTGACCAAAATATTAGGCTTAGAGAGCAATTACTGAGCACTCAAAGCACGTTGGCCGCTACGAATGACGTGATGGTAGGGGGCGCTCAATTAAAAGATCCAACTGCCGCAATTCAAAGTTTAGCGGCACCTGTAGAAAGAGCGATCGCAGAGGTTAGAAGAGGGTCTTTAGATCTAGTAGGCGTAACCTCAAAAGATTTGATTTCTGTCTACGAAATTGTGAGTGGACAGATATCAAGCATTGGCGGCGACTTAAGCGATGCGGCAGATCTAACGCTGGACTTCAGTTCGGCCATGGGTACTTTACAAATACCGCTCGACCAGAGCCGTCAGGAAATAAATTCAATAATTCAGGGGCAAATTACAAGTGATAGTTACCTAGCTAAAGCTATCGGTTTAACAAGTCAGCAAGTGCAGATGTGGCGGCAACAAGGCGTTGTCGTTGAGCGCTTACGAGAAAAATTAGAAGCTTTCCGAGCAGGCAACGCACTTGCCGCGCAAACAATAGGAGGGATTTCATCTAACATCCAAGAAGTTTTTGATGAGATTTTTAGGAGGGCGGGAGAGCCTTTAATAGATCCCATTGTCAAACAGTTGGGGCTTTTTTATAAAGCACTTCAAGATAACTCAGGGGCGTTAACTGAATTTGTTGGAACGATTTCAGAAAAGTTACTGATAATCGTTGAAAACATTATTTCGATTGGCGAAGAACTTTCAAGCCTGCTAGGAGAAAGTATAGGCAGAATAACGCTTAAGCTCTTTGACCTGCTAGCACAGGGGGCAAAGATGCTTAAGGAGATAATCAGCAACCTAATTCCAGTTTTGCAACCGTTTGTTAACGCCTTTGAGCAATTGATTGCAATCTCTGGAGGATTATCACCCTTCCTCAAGTTTTTTGCTCAGTTCAAGCTGGCTGAGTTTGCCTTTAGAGGAATGACCTCAGCCTTTGGTCAATTTGCTGCCATGGCACCTGTACTGGGTGACGTGATGGCACTCATTGGCTACCGTACCAACGGAGTTCTCAATAGCTTCCTAAACCTAAAAACGATGTTGGGGACGGGTGGGGCTGGCTTCCTGATGGTCGGTAAGTACCTTGAGGCGATTCCCGGTGCAGCAGGGGCTGTTACCTCTGCCCTCGGCCCACTAGGTCCCCTCCTGATTGGATTTGTCCCAAGTTTGGCAGGGGTGGGGATTGGGCTAACCGGCTTGGTGCAGAAGTTCCCAGTCCTTAAAAACGTGATTGTGGATGTAACGGCATCCCTTCCCGGTGCGTTGAATAACATGGCGTTACTTGCCAGAAATTCAACCTTCGCAGGAGGGGCGCTTAAAAACTTCGCGCCTTTCATTGAACAGGCCTCAGTCAAACTCAGGGAATATGGCACCACAACCGGCGTTGTCAATCTCTTAAACGAGCAGTTTGCCAAAGTCACCAGGCAGGCAGCAGAAGCGGCCAAAACTCAGATCCTTCAATTCGGTTTCATGGCAGCGGCAGCAGTTGCACTGTTCTTTGCCATTGATGAACTGATCCTGAAAAACGAGGGTATGAAAGCGGTCTTGTCCTCAGTGGGCAAAGTGCTGAAAGAAATTTCCCAGGCAATCAAAAACTTCCTGCGTGAGCCGGTTGTACTGGCCACCATTGCGATCGCATCGATGGTTTACCTGATTCAATCGGGCCTGATTCCCTCACTGGTCAATGCGGCATCGGCAGCGGCAAAACAGGCAAGTGCATTTATCACAGAGCAGATAACGGCATTTTCAAATGCACTGCGAAGCACCGTAGTAAGCACCAACCTGCTAACAGCGGCAACTGAGCGGCTTGGCATCGTGCAGGCGATTAAAGGGGAGTATCAGGGGTATCAGGCAGCGCTGGCAGCGGCGGACACCACGACTAAGGCACTAGCCGGTTCTACTGCAGCATCCACAGCTAGCAACTATGCCCTAGCTGGCTCCACAGCAGCGGCAACAGCAACTAATCAGGGATTTATTGCCTCTCTGATGTCGATGCGGATTGTGAGTGCAATACAGGCGCAATTCACAGCGTTTCGAGCAACGCTGGCGGCGATGGCGGTGCAGGTTAGAAGTATCGACATCATGGCATTGAGCCGATCCTTCCTCACTACAGCGGTTTCAGCGACAACGGCAACAGCAGCAACGACTCAGCTCACCCTATCAACCCTGCGGCTTCAGATCGTTCAGGGGATAACGGCCAGGTTCCAAGCATTCCAGCTGATGCTAACTGCGGTTGCTGCCAAAATGCGAGCCATGGACCTGTTGGGATTCGCTAGATACCTGGTGACATCTGGGACAGCAGCACGGGCGGCATCTGCTGGCATGGCCGCTTTTAGTCAAGGTGTTGTGGCAACCACGGCAGCCGTTCAGGGGCTAATAGCCACGCTCGGGCCAATAGCGCTAGTGGTGGCTGGTATCGCGGCAGCAGCAGAAATCATCAACGTGGTGCATAGCGAGTTCTTCGCTGGCAACCAAATCCTCAAGGACTATAAAGAGAGCCTAGCTGAACTGGAGGAGGAGGTTCGTAAGGCTAGAAACGCTTCGGGGGATGACGAGAACAAGCCTACATTCAACTACGAAGAAGAGGCACTTAAAAAGATTAAGTCTGAACAAAACGCCGTATCTAAAGTGTTTCGGGTGCTTGAGGACGGCACTCGGAAAATGGTCGCGGCTCACACCGGCATCGGCGTCTCGCGCCTCAGAGAAATGGGCCTGGTGACTAATGCCGAACGTGCGCTGAACAAACAGATGTCCGACCAGGCGGATCTGAACGTTGACATCGACAGCAGAATGCGGAGTCAGGGAGAAGAGGCTGGCCAGCTAAAGCAAAAGCTAACTGATCTGGTACAGAGCTACAACAACGGCAAAGTGTCAGAGAAGGATTTCACCAAGCAGTCCGGGGTACTGAACGATCAGATTAAAGCCAATATCGGGTTACTCGACGGTCAGATCGAAAAGATGGGTAAGATGCGCGGCACCACCGAGGAAGCCGAGATCAACATCCGTAGCCAAGAGGCAGCCCTAAAAGCGCTGAGGGAACAATTTGAAGGCCTCCAGAACATAACCATCGAACAGAAGAAGTTGCCAATACTGGGGTCGCAAATTGACCAGCTACGGGATAAGGCAGCCCAGGCAGAAGAGGCCATTAAGAAAGGGGTAGGGGACCCGGAGATCTTTGCTGGCAAGGCAAAGGAACTGGTGGAAACCTCCCAACAGCTCTTTGACATGAACATTATCAGTGAGGAGGAAGCGCTACGCCGACTCAACCTGATCGCCACAAATACCCAGCTGGACACCGACACCATCAACTCGGCACAGCAAGCAATCACCAAGATCATTCAGAGCAATTCCAAGGAACAGCTAGAAATCTACGAATCCCAGAAAGCGGGTATTCAGGCTCAGGTGAAAACTGGGGTGATCACAGCGGTTGAGGGTGAGACTCAGATCACTGAGGTTGTTAAGCAGCAAGGGGCTGAGCGGCTTCGAGCGCTGGATGAGGAATATAACCGCACGAAGCGCAACCGTGAGGAACAGCAACGGGCAACGGTTGCCGGTCTAGAGTCTTCTATTACTGCACTCAAAACCGAGGCTGCCAACGCTCGGGCATCTGGCGCAAACTCTCGGGCGACTGCCATTGAGAAGGAAATAGCAGGTCTAGAAACCAAGCTGACCGATACCCGCACTGCCTACAACGAGCAGGCAATTACTTCTGAGAAGGAATACCAGGCTCAGCGGGTTAAAACCCAGTCTGAGACAACCGTTTCGATTGAGGAGTCGGAGGAGCGCATCTATCAAGCCAGGGTGAAGAACCTGGATAGGGCTGCCCAGAAGACGATTGACGATGCCAAAAAGGTTGAACTTGATGCCCAAATTGAGCGAGAGAAGCTAATTAAAAGTGGTCAGATCAGCCGAGAAGATGCCGATCAGCAAGCGCTGAACTCGACACTAACCCGCAACAAAGCAGAGCTACAGGCGGAACAGGATAAGCTAGCCGCACTGGAGAAGCTGCCTAAGCTGGATGACCCGGAGCAGGAAGCAGACCGGCAAGAGCAGATCCGGCAGTCTCGCCTAAAGACCAAGGAACTCACCGCTCAAATCATGAAAGATGAGGAGCAGGCCGAGAAGTCTCGCTATGACAACAGCGTTAAAAAGCTCGAACGGGCTCAGGATTTGGCGCTTTCCAAGGCCAAGGAAATTGATGCTGAGTATCAAATCCAAACTCAGGAATTGGTCAATGCGGGCGTAATTAGGAAAGAGGAAGCCAACCGGAGAAATGCAGCCTCAGCCATCAACACGACTCGGACTGAACTTCAGGCTGAGAAGGATAAGTTGTCCGCATTGGAGAAGCTGCCCAAGTTCAACGATCCCGTTGAAGAGGCAGAACGGCAGAAGACAATCCGGGACTCGCGGATTAAAACGAAGGAACTCACCCAGAGACTTCTCCAAGAGGAACGGGAGTTAGTAGAAGCCAATATTGCGGCATTGGAGGAAGCTCAAAACGACGCTGCCAAGGCCTATACGGTTGAGCTTGAAAAGCAAGTCTTGGCACTCCAGAAGCAGGAGCAATTAGGAAATCAGCTGGCGAAGGCATTGGCTCAGCGGGTAGAACTACTCAGGGCTGAAGAGAGCTTGGTCAAAGCTACCAGCGACTATCTGGCCAGCGAGTTTGAGATATTGGGGCAGGCCACCAAGAGCGAGTATCGCAAGCAGCAGATTGCCCAAGCTACGGCTGCCATCAAGTATCAGTCAGCCCTAATCCAAAACGAGTACGCGATGCGATCGCTGATGCTGGAGATTGAGCAAAACAAAATTGCTCGGGACCGGGAGGAGACTGAAAACCGCATCGCCATCCTCCGGAAACAGGGAGAGTTGCGGCAGGGTGAAGCTGAAATCAAGGTGGCACAGGAGAAGTACGCCGCTAACCTAATCACCAAGGCAGAACTTGATGAGGTGATCATCAAGCAGGAGGGACGCTACACCGAGATGCAGGGGCTCTTAGCTGACCGGGATTTCATTGGGCAGCAGCGTCAAAACGACGAACGGCTAAATGCCATCAAGATTCAGCAGCAGCAACTTCAGAACAATTCCAACGCGAGGCAGGCACAGTTAGGGCTGGCTCAGTCTCTGCCCCCAGGCCTGCGTGAGAGAGCTCTGGCAGATCTGTCTAATCAGATTGCTAAAGAGTTTGGGTTCACTAACTCTCGGGACCTAATTAACTCTGGAGTAGCAATGGCACGGCAGACAGCACGGCAAGCCTTCCCCGGCGCTGGCTCACTACAATCAAATGCGCTGAGTGCCTTTGACCCAGAACTAGAGGCACTCAATGGCAGGGTGAGCGCTTCGCAGTTCTCGGGTGCGATCGCAGATACTCGGGGCAGATTTGGCAGGCAAATGGGTCCAGCACCCTTTTCAGCCATGCAACCAGGGCTATTAGGAGCCGGTGCTCAGCCCTTACGCCTCCCCGACATTCTGACGACGATGCCTGGTGGGGTCAGGATGAACCCCACAGACCTCAGCAGAGGGTTCAACCTGAACCGCAGCGAACTGGCACCAGCTGGGGCAACGACAGGCTTAGACCGGCTGGCGGCAACGGTGGGAAGCGGCGGCAATCGATTTGAGAATAATTTCACGATCACCGTCTCAGCTCAGGGTGGAGAGGATTCAGCGCAAGCTACGGCTAAGGCTGTCAGAGAGCAAATTCAAAAGGTAATGGACCGGGCACAGGAGATTCAGCGGCAATGAGAATCGAGCAAGTGACAATATTTTTCGCTCAGCAGAATCGACGCTATCTGTGCCTTCCAGAAGCAATTTGCTTTGTAGCTTATCTAATCGAACGCGACGGCACGACCTACGCAGCTTCCATGCAGGAGGAGGTGATTAAAACGGGGTACTACAATATCTCTGACAACATCCTCTACAAGTCGCTCAAATTCTATTTAGGCAACGGTTATTGTCAGCCAGTGAGCAAGAAAATCGATAGCGGTTCTGGCAGACCTGCAAAGCTGTATGAGCCTAACCCAGAGTCAGCCCAGATCATTCAACGGTTGTCGATCCTCTGGAAAGAAAACATGGAGATGGAACCGCAGAAGGCTTTAAGGAGCGGCAGAGGGGACCAGCATCGCACAGTTATCAAACTCGCTAAATGCGCTAGCTGATGGCATTTCGAGGTTGAGGAATTTGTACTGCTCAGCTAGAAATGTTTTGAAGTCGTCGGTCGGCCAAATTACCAGGGGAACTTGATCGTCCCCGATTTGTAACGATATTTGGGAAACGGATTGAGGATAGTCACTGTTGGGGGGTGGGCCGCTTTGAACTCCAACCACGGAAACAGCCTCTCCAGATTTGGTTTGATATTGCTGAGAAAAGCTGGGGTAGTCCGGCTTATAGCAATAGTAATCTTCGGCAGACTTACCAGAGGTAAGGGTGGAGCCAAATTCACGGGCAAAGTTAGCCGGATCTTTGGGAGTTTTGTCACAACCAAACAGAGTTGCTACAGCTGCGATCGCTGCAATTCTAAGGACTGCTTTAGTGGCCAAAAAATTGACTCCCTCGGGCGCAAATTTTGAGCAATGGAGCCAATTTTACAATGAACTCGCCACAAGCAAGAGAGAGGTAGATCAACCCAATGGCAGGCAGCAACGTTATCTCAGTTGAGTTGTTTCAGTTTCGAGGGTTCGCGCTTGAACCGTCTGATATTTCGTTGGGAGATGGCGAAAGCTTGGACGTTGCCATCAACTCAAATGGCCGTTTGACCAAGTTCCAAATCACTCAGCCCACCATTACCTTTACCGTTAAAGGTGCTCTGGCCAGCGACGTACAGACCTTTGATGCTGAGAGATCGAACAACATTCGCTCGCTAATTAACCGGACGGCAGTAGGCGAGGACATCCCTATCTCCGGGAAAACTATCACCAATGCTCTACTCCTTAAGGTCACGCCTTCCGCACCGATTAAGGTGGGTGGCGTTGAGATTATTGAGTCGATGCAATTGGAGTTCCGCAGCTTCGACTATCAGTAATGTTTGAATTGTCCAGTCTGGTATCTAGTTCCGATAAATCTCTGTCCGGTTTTCGGATCTACCAGACAGCTACCCCGACAGCACTTCAAGCGGCCTTTTTCATCGACATTTCTCAGCGATCAGTTGGAGAAGTTGAATCGATTAGTTTGGGCTTGCCGAGAGCGGTCGGGGATTTCTATTTCCTGTCCCCAGCCTTTTCGTTTAGCGATACGGCAATTCAGGGATTCAGAGAGGTAAATGGACCCGATCAAGCGCTGCCGGGAAACTACTGGGAGGTGCAGGGCGGTTTAGCGATTTACGCCTGCCCGACGTATCCGGTTAGCGGGGGGGCAGTCCAACTAGCATTCCTAATCAATGTGCCGGTAGGTCTGCCCTCATCTCAGGGAATCTATGCTTTTGACCTGAGTGACTATGGAAGTTCCGAAGTGCTGGAAGTCGGTTGCCAGGGTAGCCAGTTCAACCAGGCAGCTAGCCCGCTGGTACCTGTTCCCGGTGAGTGGATCTTGTCTGACGATCATCGTTTATCCCTCTACACCGATGCCGTTCACCCAATCAGCGGCACAATCCAGGTAATTGCGATCGCAACAGTGGCAGCTAACCCAGAGTGCGGTTGGGCGCTTTTTAGCTTTGATGAAGAGTTTATTTTTGAGCAGATAACATACCTCGGGCTGGCCTACTCACCGGCTAAGAATGCCTTTCATCCCCAGGTGGGGGAGTTCGTATCCTCTGGTCGATTGGTGTGGCTCTTTATGCCGCTGGAAGTCTCGAAGACATTAACGATTAAGCCTGAACCTAGCACTTTGTTTGCTGGGCAATATCTGGGAGTAGTCGCCTTCCAAGGGGACGTGTGATGCCTGCGATCGTTCGCCGCAAAATTGAAGTCAGCCCTAACTTAGTGCAGGACAAGATAGCTCAAGCGCTGCCGGTCCCGATGTGGCTTGGCAGCATTTCGCTAGAGAGGCGATTTGAGCAATATCCTAGCGGCACCCTAGAGTACATCGCCTTGACTGAGGCGGATCTAGCTCAACTAGAAGCGGCTTATTACCCCGGCAAGCGCTTCTCAATCATGGGGTGCCACCTGAGGGCTTCCAACTACAGCTATGAGCGTGAGCGGTTCTACGTGAAGGACATGCCGCCCATCGATGTCTATAAGGTATCGGTTTCGCTCAACGGTGGTTGGGAGAAAGCGATGAAAAAGCCAATCAAAGTTCGCGGCATGATCAACCGAAGTACCGGCTTGGTGAGTGCCAGTGCTGTAGCGGCCAGCGCTGGTATCCCCCTGAGCGGTCCTGAAATTCTGTTTCTGCCTAACTCCGACACGGTAGATCTAGAATCCGTGCTGGTAGCCAATGCGAGGCGAAAGGGCTGCTTTATTGAGTACAGCCATGTTGAGGGCATTCGCCTAATCCCACTGGGTTCAGGCACCACATGGCAATTTGCGGCAACCGAGATTAGGGCTGATAGCGCTTCTCGCCAGGAACTACCTTACCTGAAAGATGCTGAGCTGCAAGACACTTGGAGCAAAGCGCCCAAAAATAATGAGGAACCCGACTGGCAGCGGGAGGAGCCGCAACGGGACATTTTGATTGAGGAGGACGACGATCCAGAGTTTCCCCCAGCGGATAGCCTCGTGCTGCGAACGCTGGATAGCACCTTTGACAAAGGTGGGCCTAAGAAGGTTCGTAAGGTGACTTACCTCGAAAACAATTCTCGGGTTTTAGAAAAAACCTACACCTTTGGATTTCGCTACACCGCTGAGGACATCCACATCGGAGACGGTCTGCTATTTTCTGCTTCACCGGAAACCTATTGGGGAGTGGTCGATTATTCAGAGTCCTCCGTCAACTACGTTCCTGTGCCAAACACCTCAGTAGCGATCTCAGCCTACGACGATAACAATAAACAGGTTCATATCCTGGTACACCCCGATTACGATAAGTTCGTCTCGGGGACTGGCAGTGTGTTCGCCTTCAAAGGCACCGCTGAATATTTGACCGAGGAAGTGACTCGGGGATACCGTTGGGCAAGGCTTAAGGAAGAGACTGAGGATCTAGAGACACTGTACTCTGAGGGGCCTCTCTACGATACCTACCTCTATCAAAAGCTGCCGAAAAAAGGCAAGAAAACCTGGTTGCTGACTCCAACGCGCAGCAAGTACGGGGAATCGGAGATCGGCCATCCCTTTTCGCTGGAGTTCACCGAGGCTGACAAGCTTGCTCCAGAACTGCAAAAGCACATCAGCAGCGCAATTCTAGAGAAGCCCGGAGCACTGGTAGCCGTGCTGCAGCCCGACATAAATTTTGTAGAGCCTTACTTTGTCGAGCAGGAAGCTAGCTACAGCAATTCCTTCTATGGGAGGGCTCACCCGGAGAGCACCCCAGACTCTCCCCTACCACCGCTGATCACTGGCCAGGAAACTTACAGCCAGCAGAAAAACATCCTCTACAGCAACAGGGAGAAAGGGTTGGCATCTGGCCAGGAACTCACCAAAGTAAATCCTGACCACTATCGAACCCGCACCACCGACTACACCTCTCAAGATGCGGGGTTCTCCCGGTCTGCCCTGGTCATCCGATCTCAAGAGTATGCCGGAACGCCACCAGATGCCACCACTCGAAACCGTGCTTGGCAAAATAAGGAGTCGCAAGCTGCATCAAAGGCAGCTCAGCAGGGTACCAAGACTAAGCGCTACTTCCTGACTTCCAGCAACGCCACTAATGAGGATGCCAAAACGGAGAGTCGGTCGGTCGAAAATGCTCAGTCTCTAGAAGAGGCACTTGCGGGAGTTCGGACTCAGTTTAGGATTGATTGCTGCAATGCCGTTACCGCTAGCAAGTCGCTAACTTGGTGGTTCCCAGGCATTGCAGTGGGAGATGCTGTCTCTGTTGAGAAAGAGCGATTCTTTGACGGGGTTTGGCGCGTGATGGGCGTCTCTCTGAAACTGGATGTTGCCGGTCGCACTAGCTACACTCCCGATGTGCCTTTGCAGCAAACTGGCGGAACTGATATAGCGCTCGGAATGGACATCACCAAGGACATCAGCGTTAGAACTGAAGACAGCAATGGTAACAATTCGGGGTCTGGTCGCCGCTTCGTGGCTAGATACAGCCAAAATCAAATCAAGATTGGTAGCCCAATCGAACCCGGAGTTTTAGGGCGACGTAATTTCTAATGAAAGAAGTATCTATTGAAGAATTGGCTAAACAAATGGTTAGCCTAGTTTCTGCTAGTCAAGTGAAGGCGCGGAAGAACGGGAATGGAGCAACTACCTTTTCCACACCTCAAACTCAAATAGTTATTCCAAGGGCACCTAGCCGGTTGATTAGCAGCCAAACTCTTGTCAATGAATAGGAGGGTGGTATGGTTGACCCCGCTAAAGATATCAATAATCTGCTGGCCGACTCCCAGAACATCGTTATCGGTACTGGTGGGCCTGCTGGGGCGAATGGCATAGTCGCTGTTCACTCAGAAGATGGGACCAGGACTGTCTATGCGATCGCACCACCGGGATGGCAATCTGGCAAGTGTATTGCCTATTTGGATGAGTCAACAAAAGAGTGGCATGCTCAACCCCTCAATTCAGGGGAGAGATTGAGCAATCAAACGATTGTGCAGGAAAGGCATGTACCTAATGAAGAGAAATGCAAATGTCCTTCTATTGGGGCTGGCAATGCGTTTACGCAATCTGGACTTAGCAAGGTTTTTACGACATCTGTAAAAGGAAGCTTTCTGTTAAGCGGGGTAGGAGCCTCAGCAAGAGGCGGAGGCAACGGTACAGGAACTATCTACTTTTCACCAGTAGATTTTCCTCATGAAGCTCAAGTTTGTAAGGCGTTTCTTTACTGGAACACCATCGGCAAGCTAGCCAATGAATTTACCTCTGTAACTCTTGATGGAAACCCCGTAACCGGCATCAAGGTCGGGCAGACAGGCGATACCTGCTGGTCCTACGAGAGCAACAAAGTTTATAGAGCCGATGTGCGTACAATCGTCGGCAATACGCTTAGTAAAAATAGGCTTTCCTTCAATGTTTCAGGGCTACCGCACAATGTAGCGAACCAGGCAGGAGACAACCAAGGGGCAGCACTGCTAATCATTTATTGCGACTGCAAAGGGCCTAAAAAACCAATTTCGGTGTATGACGGTGCTTACGCGATTGGTAACAGCGTGGGTTGGGCTTATCAATTGGACTTTGGGGAAGAGAAGACCATTAAGAAAATTGGATTTGCGGTCGGTGATGGGCAGCCCTTTGACGATGGGCCAATTGAAATTGGAGGGGTGGACATAATTCCAGGGGATTTCGGATATCAAACCGTCTTCTCTGGAGCAAGAGGCAGTTTTATGGACACTCTAATTATTGAAGGTGAATTTATCGGGAACTCTGTAAAGATGCAGTCTTACAACGACTGTCTCTGCTGGTTTCTGTGTGTGACAGAGGGATAGTAGGTGAAACAAACATTCAAGGGAATACCTTCAGCATTTCCATCTCCGACCGTTAATGTCGTAGCCGGTGGTGGCAGTGTTGGGTACAACGGCAATTTGCACTTCTGGATCCAGGGCAGAAATAGGCAGGGGTATAACGACCTATCTAGCGGGGTTGTAAAAGCGATCGCTGCCACCGATAAGATCGATGTGATCATTCCAGGTACGTGCAGGCCAAACCCAGATGGCAGCGACATACAGGAAATTTTGGTGCTTGCCTCAACCGCCAACACACCCAGCACAGCCACCGTGATCGCTGCTATCCCTGGCACCCAGGCGCTGCCCTACACACTGAGCCTGACCAGCACAGATCACATTGCTATGGGAACCGACCAAATCCTAGCCAATGTTGCAGCGCTGCCCTCATCGCCACTGCCGGGGATGCGGCGGCAGGTTGATGCTTGGGGTGAGATTCGGGCCTACTCTGCTGAGTCTTTGAGCTGGAAGCGGGTTGAACCTCAGTTGTTCTCGACTTACGTGGCCGACATCGATAGCAACTACGGTTGTCGGCAGTCAGTCTCCCTCATTCCAAATCCGGCGGCAGTTTATAAGGTCGCTTATGGGGCATCCGGCTCACAAAGTACAGAGATCGCCTTCTGGCTAATCAACGATGCGAGCGTTTCGATCCCAGCAGGTACCGGCATCGATCTCAATGTTGAGGCGAACGGCCAGGATGTCTCAGCATCAATCAACAACGGTGCGCTTCAAATTGCGTTTCGAGGGTACGTCGATCAGGCGACGGCCGTACTTGATATCAGCAGTGCCAGCGGCACAGGTAACATGCCGGGGGTGGGCGATTGGCTCGACTACCCAGGCACCTCCACCGGCTTGATGCTGCCTAAGGATTTGCCAGCGGGAAGCGCCTATTGCCTCAGCCTGAGACTCGACTTCACCGAAACCACAGCCGGTTTCTCAGCGGCAGAGGGCACCCAACTAGGTTTTTCCTGTGGCTTTAACTCCACCCCGGCAGAGCGCTCTACATTCGGCTTGCTGACCGGCTCAATCATCACCGGGGACCAGCAGCAGCGCAGAATCGTACCTGGCGGAATTGGTCTGGTCGCAAGAGCGCTAGCAGGGACCGGCATTGTCAAAGTCAGCGACAGTAACGCCTATGTTTTTCTGAAGCGTCCCCTACAAGAGGTGGCTGGCCTCTCCACCAACCAAGATGATCAGCCGGTTTATATCAGCGCCCAGGGGAATTGCTTTGTGTCGTCCTCTCCGGGAACCGTCTCAGTTTTACGAGCGCTGGTCGGTACAGTCGATGGGGTTGGAAATGCGATCGCCTGGCCCAGCATCCTGACGTTGAACAATGCGACTCAGGTGAAGGTGACGCTGACCTATCCGACGACCATCAGACCAAACTACCCCGATGCGATCGCAGGCAGTAATGCTGGGGTCTTTAACGCCACGTTCGTCCGTGTATACTTTTTGCCCTCTGGGGGCGGGAACTCTGTTTACTGGGATTTCCCCATTACGCCAGGGGTTAGTTCTGAGACGTTTACTCTGTCAACAGCTGGCACCAGTACGGGCAGCCCTACGATTCCAAGTGCGATTGATAGCAGGTTTGGCCTCTACGAGCAGCAGCTTGAGCAAGTGGCAGTCACCACCCAGGCAGGGGCAAGCGGCTTTAGTTCTGGCACCGGCAATGTTTATGTTGCCTTTGGCTACGAAAGCACGATCACGTCAATCGACCACAGAGCCACCTCAGGGTGCATCCCCGAGTCGGCAGGTTCGATGTCTGACTTGTTCGAGATTGCCAAGTTCGTTGGGGCACCTCAAGAACATCTTGGCGGATTGCGGTTAGTCCCCTCCACCCTGAGACATCCCTATAAAAATGTGTACGTGGCTTCAGAAGGGAATCCGTTTAGGTGGGATTCAGATGAGGTAAGCAACAAGGACGTAGACTACGGCTTCAGCGACCTCACCTCAGCCGGTGCAACAACGGGGCAGCTGCGGCTAAACCATGCCTCAATCAACCTGGCCACTAAACTCTTTGTCTCAGCAACCGACTTAAATGGCGACGCAGCTACCCTAATCTCTCAAATCGCGGCATCTCAGAGTTTACGGCTCGACGCTGAAAGTGGGTCAGACAACTGGGCCTATTTCCAAGTCTCCGGGACGATCGTCAGCAACAGCGGCTACTCCGAAATCCCGGTGACTTACGTTGGGCACAGTGGCAGCTTTGCCAGCGGCGACCAGCTGATGCTGTCTTTAGGCAATCAGTATGTGCGTCCGTTTGATCTACTGCCCACTGAACCGGGGAGATGGGTCCTCGACGACAGCACCCAGCTCATTCCCCTTAGCGGCAGCGTGGCGAACAATGCTGTGGGGGAAAACGGGGATTGGGGGCTTGCCACGAATGAGGCCTCAGACATCTACGGAGATTTGTACTTTAAAGCAGCTGGGGTTTGGAATTGGGCTGCCAGCATCCTCAGCTACTCAAAAACGACTCAGCCCTTCGTAATGCCTACCCTGCTGGGGGCAGTCACGATTGACGTGCGAAACTCCAGACCATTCCCAACCGGCTCCTACGTCCTGGTGCAAAAGCCTGATGGGACAGAGGGTGGGGTCTTTCAGGTGTCGGGCAAGCCTTCCAATGGTCAGCTATCGCTCGTAAACCAGGGGTCTTCTAGTGGAGTCGCTGCTGGCGCGACGGTGGGGGCTGGCTCAATCGTTTATGTCTCGGGCAAGACTGGAACACAGGGTATCAATTCAGTTGCAACAGTCCAAGCCAATTTCACCCAACCTAATGAAGGGGCTAGCGTTCAAGTAACCGTTAACTCTGCCCTAGGATTTGCCGAGGGGCAGTACCTCTACAGCGATGCCGGTTCCGGTAGCACTTATAGAGTTATTGATATCCCCACCTCAACAACTTTAGAGCTCTACAACCTGCCGTCAATCGGCAACAGCGTTAGCGGCACTACTATCCCCTCGGGCACAAAGCTGGTTCCCTCTGGACCGTTCGGGCCTCAGGGTATTCAGGGACCACCAGGGGTTGTTACAGCTACCAGCGGGGTTAACTTTACCGAGATTGGAACATCCTTAACCACAGCGGCGGGAGTCTCCTCTTTATTTGTTGATCTGCTGCACAACCTAAAGCTTAGGGAACCTTCGGATGGGCCTATTAGAACGGTTGCTGTACTAGAAAAAACCCAGACCTACACCCAGGCACAATCGGTAACAACAGTTGTGCTGACAGACGGCGCTGTTATTAGCGTTGATGCTTCAGCTTCAAACGTCTTTAGGGTGACGATCGCTGGAAATCGCCAGGTGGACAACCCGACAAATCTTACAGATGGGGAAACGCTGTTGATTTGCGTTATTCAAGATGGCACTGGCGGCAGAACCCTGACCTGGGGGGCTAACTACGACTTTGGCACGGATGGCACACCTACCCTATCTACTGCTGCGGGGAAAATGGACATCCTCTCTTTCCTATCAAATGGATCCAAGCTTTTCTTCTGCGGCATTAAAAAGGGGTTTACCGCCTAATGTTCACGATGCCTCTAACGATCATGGCTGGGGGAAGCCGTTTAGCTGTTGTTGATGGCTACAGCACTCCTGAGCCAGCTGCCAATATGGTTGAGATTTTCTCTGGTGGAATGGACGATGGAAGCAACCAGGTAAATATTCCATTTCCGTTTTACATCAATGGAAATGGGCATACAGCTTGGCACCCCGGCAGCAATAGCTATCTTCTAACCGGATCTAGTAGCTTCTACAACAGCTTGTCTTTAGGGCCTAATCCCCATCCACCGCTATCGGGATTTCACTTTGGAGCAGCAGACAACTCGATTCAGCGCTTGTGCATTCAGGATGTTCCCAGTAAGGGCCTTTTTAGGATTCGATATGAGGGTACAGCCTCCTCGGGGGGATCTCTCAACAATCCAAATATTATTTGGGTAGCCACTCTTTTTGACAAAGGGGGTGACAACAAGCAATATCTTGAAGTCGCTTTTGGCATACATAACAGAACATTAGGAACCTTCGGCGTTACCCATGGCTACAGCGGGGGACCTTTCGTAAATGGAGGTACTATCACAGCCAATTCCAGTTACGTTTTTGAGTCTGACGCCAGCGGCAACAATTGGATTATTCACCCTGGCAAAAAGGTTATTTATTGATGGACACAAGTTCCTACGAAATTCTAGTTCCGCAACTGCTGTCCCACCTTCGATCTGAGATGCAGGCTTCCCTCGGCTTGCTCACGCCTTATCAGGATGAGGGGGGGCTGGAGGGTCAATGCTTTGGGCTGATCGACTTCGACAGCGTTATGGATGACGATGAACTCCCAATGCTTCAAGGGCCTGCTGCATTAAGGCAAGCGGTTGTAGCCGAAGGGACTTTGCTCATCACCACCTTCGTCGCTAACCACGACGATGCGATCGCCAAGTTCATGCAGTTATCACTCAGGCTGAGGCAGGCAATACCCCTGATTGGATCTGCAGTTGTCGGGCCTTACCTGATGTTTCGCAAGTTAGATCTAGCTGGCAACCGGCAGCTAGTACGGGCTGTTTCCCAACCACTTCAGGGGGGTCGGGGCAGCCTCTGGACGATGCACGTCACCGGACAGGTGAGTGCCCACATGATCATCAATCGCAACCCGATTGAACGACTCGACGTTATACCAATGGAGCAATCTCATGGGACAAGCAATTAAAACCGAACTGCGTGACTTTGAACTGCGGGGCACTGCCACTCATGGCGATGCGATCGCACTGTCAGCGCTGTTCATGGTTCCAGAAGAACTGAGCATAATGCGTGACCCGATTTCACCCAACACGCTGAAAGCGGTTGAGATGATGCGGAATAGGCTTTCAAAGAATATGGAAGCCCTAGTCGCGGAGGTCGGCAAAGAGCAGGCTGACAAGATCATCAGCCAGGACTGGATTGAGCGGGTAATGGTGCTCTGTGAGATGGATCTGCAGATGCGAACGGTTGTTGTTGCTCGACTGCTGGAGATCTATCCTCAACTGCGTGACAAGAAGGACCTGATTTGGTTCGATGGTACCGTAGCAGGCCATCGGCTTGAACCAGATGAGCTGCTGCTCGACCTGATCATGCCAGCACTTCAGGGCATCATGAACAGCAGCGAAACCGAAACCGAGGAACGTAGTCAGAAGCGTAAAAAGCGTTTCACCGCACTTCAGTCAATCTTGCATTCAAATCAGGAACAGGTTGCACCAGAATCAAAGCCAACGTTTGAGGCACCCGCTCCAGAAGCGCCAGATCCAGAAATGGATGAAGCGGTTTTAACCTCAGAACTGGCAAGGCAAATATCGAGCATGAATCCAACAACGCAAGCATCATTGCTCGCAGAGCTAAAAAGTAAATCCCAATAGGTCAGCCCTGATCCCGGAATCAGTCACAGCAGCGGTGAAGGTCCTGTAAAATAAGGCTTTCACCGCTTAGGGTGTAGCAGAGAATAGAGTTAGAACTTTCAAGTTTGGACAAACCTGAAGAATGCGCGAAGCGTTTGGTACGTGGGTAGATAAGAATCTGGATAGCGCTCTCTCTGGAAGGGTGTTTGAAGGAGAGGCTAAAAGCGCTGCTCTAAACAGGCTATGTATTGAGTTGAAAGAATGGCTAGAGAAAGATCCGAAGGCAGCGATCGCTGCCTCGCCGTGGTGCTGGCAGTGGAAGATCAATACTCACCCCGAGTTGATCAAGCTCAATCCGCTGTGGATGGACAACCCCAACAAAGCGCCCACCATTGGTATTGATTGGCGGGAGGAGTTCAAAAATAGGTCAGAGCTAATCATTTGTAATGGGCCGAGCAGTGAGACTAGGATCGCAAAAACAGCGCTTTGGCAATTTAAGGCCGTGCCCGAGGTGCGAGATTTTCTTTTAAAGCGGCTCAAGCCCAACTTCCGGTATCGGTATCGATCAGTGCTGACGGAGGGGGTTTATCGCTGGATTGTGAGGATGCCCCAGTCCCAGGAGTGGAAGACTAGAAACGAGTTCTTTGAATGGGTTAAAGGCTATGGTGGTCATGGCTTTATCAAACTCCAGGCTCTAGTTAAGGCAGCCGAGCGGCATGCTTCCCGCGCAAAAATACAGGATTGGCTATTTGCGCTGCACAAAAATCAAGATATTAGGCTGGGTCAGTCGAGGAACTTGCCTACTATCACGATTAGAGGGTCTGCCTACAACTCCCTCCAGATAGCGAACCGCATCGACAAAAACGTGATGGCTCAGGCGGTGTCGGCTTACCAGCTCAGGGACTTGCTCTACAGCAATAGTAGGAAGGGAGAACTTATTGAAAAGGTTAAAGAATCCTGGGTGCCGGTAATCTGGAGGAGGTCAGCGGTGCTGGGGTACTTGGTCAATCATGAGGTTGGTAAGATAGTCTGCCCTCAGGCCGACTATCACCTAGATATGACGGACTTACCGCAACCGGACTATTACCGGCAATATAAAGATTTGATCGAAGGGCTGAAAAGCCAAACTGTCTCTTCTGCTCAAATCGACTGCAAGGACGGCAACACGGTCGTTTTGGTTGCTCCGGGCAAGTAATAAGTTCTTCAGGTTTGTTCAGATCTCATCTTTTCCAGGCTTGGCCTTTCCGATAAACTAAGGTCAGGTGATTTTGAATGAAAAGATGTCTAGTGTTAAGACCGTTAAAACCCCTAAAGCCAAGGATTCTAAGCCACAGTCCACAGGCGTTGACATCAGAAAAGAGCTAGAACGGCTCTTTGGTGTTGACTCTATTAAAGATTTTTCAAGGGATAGGGATCTAGAAGAACTAAAAAATAGTGAGATTCACCTTCTAGCAATCACTATTTCAACCAACGTTAGAAACACCGTAAAGTTGTCGTTCAAGGACATCAACCTAGACAATCAAGCGGTTAGACAGCTCAAGCGAATGAAGGCACAGGAAATCAAAGTGCCTCTGTTAGGAGCGGTTCATAAAGCCTATGCGAGTTTGAACAGAATCAAGCGGAAGGCACTGAAAAACATCAAGTTCTTCGATCCTTTCTGGTACATCCCTGAAACTAAAAAGGCAGAGGTGCTTGATTATCTCAAGGAAATGCTCGAAGAGGTCCCCAGGCTTAGGGCAAAGATAGAGGCAGAGTATGAGCAATCTGAGAAAGAATTTGCGGTTGGGTTGACTCGTATCGTTTCTCGGCAGATACCAAAGCCTATGGTGGACCCTGCCATGCGACTGATCGACCCTAAACAAGCTAGGGAAGAGTATCTTGAGGCTAAAAATGCTCGTAGGTTAATGATCTCTGAGATCGTTAAACAGAAACAGACACTTTTCCCGAGCAAAGAATCTTGTGTGCAGGGTCTGCGGCTGGGAATCCAGTGGGGTGGCACCATCCCATCCCTCAAGCAGCAGGCTGAGACAGATGCAAAACTCGCCAGGGTCTTAGCCGATGAGGAAATCAGTGAGCTGGAACGGCAGAAGGCTCTAAACGAGTTAGAGGCCGAGCAGATGACGGCAAGGGCTCGGCGTGAGGTGTATCAGCGAATTTGCCAAACCAGCATCAATGAGTTCTACCGAGCCATCTCCGAGGGGCTCCACTTAGTTGAGTCGAATATGCAAGGGGCAGCCCTCAACCATCGGCGTAGAGCACGGATTTTAGAGGCGATCGCAAACCTTGACAACCTGTTGGTCTATGCCAAGGAAGCGGCCAACTTAGAGGAACTGGCGATCGCCAAGACCGAACTAGAGACTCTGCTGTGTAAATCGGCGGAAGAAGACGGTCGGGACAGGCTTCAGAAAAACCTGAAGAATCGAATAGAGGCATTGCGGGAATGGGTTAGACCCAACCTGCAAGAAGAGGTAGGAGAAGACTTCTCAGAAGTTGTTGCTGGGAACATGCTCCTGTAATTGTTGTTCATCCAAAGATTGAATATGAGCCATTTAGCAAGGGTCCGCACTAGGATTCGGGATGCGGAGGTGCTTGCCTCCGTTTTGCAAAACCAGCTTGGCATAAACGTCAGGCAACGAGGTAGGACGGTTGAAGTAGACGGCAAATCACAGTTAACGGTGTTGGATGCCGTGGTAAGCGGCCAGTACATCGAGTTTTACTGGCACAATACTGGGTACTACGAACTCAGGTATGACACCGACTACAACCATCTATTTGGAAAAGAGTTCCAGAACACATTGAACAAAGCCTACTCAGTTGAAAAAATCAAGAGAATGGCTGAGGCAAAGGGCTATGTGATTTCGGAAGTGATTAGTTTGGAAGACGGGAAAACCAAAATAGTCGTTAAAGGTCAGCATCTCGCTGAAGTGGAAGAGTATCAATACAAAACTGTGTCCAACACTACAAACCAAACCGTTGAAATTTCTGGATGGTAAACATGAATGGTTCTCAATCATTGACATTCATCGTTGATGAAAAAGGCAATATTAGCGTTGATGCAGAAGGGTTTTCCGGCAACGAATGCCTTGAAGCATCTCAACCCTTTCTAGACGAATTGGGAGGGGGATCGGACACAGAAATAGAAATGAAACCCCAAAATGTTGTTCAAAAAGTGGATCTAATCGATAAGATATCGATGTAGTAGAGGTATTCAGGTAGAATCGGAAACCATTAGAGATATCAGAGGTCGCTTTCCCGTAGCGGCCTTTTTTTTATATGAACGCCTATTTACCGGAATGGGACAATCCGATAGACTTGAAATCACTGATATCAGGTGGTTTTGAGTGAAACCTTACACAGATATTTACAATCTTTTCTGTGCAAATTTGCCGGTTGTAGCGCTAGAAGCGCCTCCGATCAAAAGGGCAGATGTGCTCTACAGAGTTTGTTCTGAGATTGCTACAGAGAAGCTTGAACAAATGCCGGTTATTTATTGGTCATTAGCCAGAGGGTTTGAAGAGGTTAGGCAAAGCAGCGACGGCAAGGCATTCCTAAAAAGGTTTGCCGACGACTCACCTTATGTAAAGCAAAGAACCTCGGAAGAACCCAATAACGGAGATTTAGGAGGGGGGTCAGTTAAGAACCCCGCTGAGGCTATTAACCGCATCATGAAATGCCCCTTGGATGGGATTTTCATTCTCTATGATTCAAACTTCAATGAAGACCCTAATTACGTCGCTCAGTTAGACCGGCTGTGGGATAGTTTGCTGATTGGAGAAAGCTGCACAGGTATCCGCGCAACGAAACGGGTCATTCTCTTGAGTCAGCAAGTAAGGCTGCCCCAGTCACTACAGCAGCACTATCGAGTTTTCCGGGTAGCCCTACCGACTCATAGCGAAGTCGAACGGGCTGTCTCCGATTCAATCCGGTCTTGCCTGAGCCAGGGAGCAGGAGAGAACCGACTCGACCCGCAGGGAGTAGCGGCACTGGTTCAGAACTGTAAGGGCATGCCGGAGGAGGAAATATACAACCTGCTGCGAATCGCCTACGTTGCTAACCGTTGCTTTGACGATCGCACCCTGGCGCTGGTGCGTGAGGAACGTTTGCGCCAGCTCACAATGCTGAACTGTGACTTTGATAAGGTGCCAGAAACTCAGGTGAAAGGGTACGAGGCCTTAAAGCAGTGGGTCCAGCGGCGTTTGAAGCCCGCTTTCGAGCTCCAATATCGTGTGGCCTATAAAATCCCCATGCCGAAAGGAATCATCCTTGTAGGGCCACAGGGATGCGGCAAAACCCTCATCTCCAAAATTGTTGCCAAGGAATTAGGGGTCCCTTCGCTAAAGATGGACATTGGCAAGATGATGAGCCAGTTCCAGGGCAAGAGCGAAGAGAATGTTAGGCGCATTCTGGAGGTGGCCGAGGCGATCGCACCGTGCATCCTGCGAATTGATGAACTAGACAAAGCCGGTCTGGGTGGCTCGGGAGAACTTGATAGTGGAACCAGTCAGCGTATCCTGGCCTACCTACTCTCTTGGATGTCAGAACCAAGGGATCAGCCGGTGTTTATCATCGGCACGATGAACCGGCTGGGTGAGGGGGTGCCGGTTGAATTTACACGTAAAGGTCGGTTCGATGAGATCTTCCTGGTGGACCTTCCCAATCGATCAGAAAGGCGAGACATTTTGGCCTATCACCTAAGCCTTTACGAGTCAGCCCTCAACGCCAAAGACCTAAACAGGCTGGCCAGCGAGACAAAGGGATTCTCAGGGGCTGAACTAGAGGAACTAACAATCGATGCTTTTTACATTGCTTTACAAAAGCATGGCTACCCGACTCAGCGGCCAGAAGTGTCAGCGGAAGAAGTTTTTGAGGCACTTGCGCCTAAAGGAATAAAAAAAGTGCCTGATTCTGTTAGGTTTGCCGATCAGATCAAGCAGATGCGGCTTCTAGCGGCAGGGGCGGTTAGGGCCTCTGCCATAGAAGCTGAGGAAGAAGAATCAATAGGTTATGAGCCTGTGATTTCAATGCTTTAGGGAATTAAATAAGGGGCCTGACAACTCCAGGTCCCTTATTTTTTGGCTATTTATAAATGGAATCTATTAAATCAATAGACTGGTTTTTATTTAAGCCGTCAGAAAAAATCAAGAAAAAACCATAATTGAACAGTCAAAGTTAAGTAAATCTCCTGAGGGAATATCTATCTTTGTGAGGTTGCTCCAATCTTCATTAAGCCTTAGAAGCCTTGCTACTTAAGGTGTTTAGGCTTCCCTAAACTTGAGATATTTGTTAGCAAACACTAAATATAAAAAATTTATTCGATAGATTAATAACGTGGTTTCCAGCATCAATTCTGCGTCTTTCCCAACAGCGCATCTACCTGAAGGAACATTTAGCAATCAAGCCATGAAGCCCTACTGCAATCTCAACGGCACACGCACAGTCCAACAAATTCATGTTTTTTCGACTGAAGCTCAGACAGAACTCCTAGAAACAGTAATTAGTGAGATCAGGCTAGTTCTTGGCAGGCGCATGAGCACATACGGCTCAATTTTTTGGGGAGAGGAGCTGTGGGGCCTCGTTAAGGGTATTGATTGTAAAGTCAGAATTTTGGGTGTTGAAGGCGAATATCTTGTTGGGATCTACATGCCAGAGTTTCAAAGCGCTGTGGCTTTAGCAGATAAGTTGGCCGAAAACCAAGATAAGATCCGCCAGCTGTTGCAGAAATACTCAGCGAGACTCTGCTCGGTAACGGTACACGCAGAAAACAGGCCACTACCTGCCATAGCGATAGTGGCCTAATATCTGATAGTTGGAGGTGTAAGCTTAAGCGGCGACCGTCTCCTGAACCTTTAGACCAGCTAGCGTTTCCCAATGACTGAGGGGGTAGGGCTGCCCTGAGGTGAGATCGACAAACAGGTAGCCGATTGAGAAAAGTTCTCTTCGCTCTACTGTGCCTCCGTCGAGAATTTCATCGGCTCGGGACTCCGTAAAGCCAAGGCTAGCCATAAGCTTTTTTATCGCGGCAACCTCATCTAGGCCTGTGATCTCAAGCTCTGCCTTTTTCTGATCGCTGAGGTTGTTAACCCAGTCGATCAGGAATTTGGCCATTGGGGGGGTGTGCTTCAAGGGGTTCTCCTTACTAAGGACGGTATTACCTCCCATTACGAGGGCTTCCAGGTGGTTGATGCGATTTAGCACGATCTCAAACAGCCTGGTGAGCTGCTGAGTCACGGCAATTAGATCACCACTGTCTGTCCTGGCAGTGGGAATGGCCAATTGGAACCCAGAATCCGTTAGGGGCGTTGCGGCTGGGTTATCTTCGTCGGTAAGATCAACTTCCCGATTTGGCACTCCTGGCAGATTTTCTAGATCTGCAATTTGGTCAGCTAGTTCTAGCCAGTTTTCGTATCTCTGTTGGGGGTCGAACAGGATCAAACCGTTGTTGGAGACGCCCACATATTTGTAAATCTGTGGTGCGATCGCTTCCAATGCTGGGGCTTTGATGTTTCTCTGCTGGAAGTTCCTTACGGAGCATTCCGCATAGGATCGCACCGTTACATAGGTGCATTTTCCAGGGACTTCTAAATCCCGATAGTCAGAAGGCGTTAGGCCATTCTCCCTGTTATAGGAGATGGTGCCTTTTATTAAGGCAGCCAAGATCCTACGGCTGGTTGGTGTCCAGCGGTACTTTTTTGGCACAGCTGCTGATGTTGACATGATGTTTTATTGGCAATTCCCCATCTAAAAGGTAGCAGATGTTAACAGGACGAGAACCTTTCATCAACTTTTGTGGATGAAATTTCAACTTCTTACCGAGGGGCGTTGACCGCTGAAAGCTTGTCTACAACGTTGGCCAGCGCTGTGTAGCTCAGCATTTCCTTCCAGTTCCCTCTATATTCTTCCGGTGAATTTTTCTTGAAGAAGTTATCAATCTGCTCATCGCTCCATCCGAGTCGATTCTGATGCACCTCCACCTCGACCATCAGTTCTGTGATGTCGGCTTCTCCTCCCATGCCCATTTTCTGCATGAGCGCAAAGACGGGGTTTGAAGCCAGATCTGTTTGTTCAGTTCGTTCGCACTCAGGAGATGCGATCGCAGGCTTGGCCGATTCAGGAACCTCTTGGTAGGTCAGAAGCCGGTAGGCTTGCTCTGCCAAGGGATTCCCCTCTTTGCAGTGCTCCAGCAACCAACTGGCAATTTCTTCGGCTGGCAGCAGAGCGGTGTGGCTTAGATAGTGCAGGCCGGGTTTGACTCGATCCTCCCGAGTCAAAATGTCTTCCTCCACCATTGAGCGAATCACGTCGTTACCTACCCCCATTTCGTTCAGTGCCATCATCGCCCCACGACGCAAAACATACAGCGGCCTGCCTGATGAGCCGGTAGGTTGGTACAATTGTTCTCGCAGGGTATCAATATCGGGATAGCCTGAAAAATTCTCACTCTCTTGGGGAGCTGCTTGCGCTTGCTCCCCTTTTTCGTGTCCGAAAGCGGTAGCGGTTGCTGCTGCTGCTGCTGCTGCTTCCTTGCGATCAAGAATGTCGGTGCCTAATTTGAGGGCAGTTTCTAGGGCAGCCCAGTCTTTCTCTTTGATGCGCTTACCGATCCAGCGCTGGCAAGCAACCAGCGTAGACTTAACCGCTTCACTGCACTGGTTCTTCAGGTAATCCTCAGCACCCAAAATCACAGCCTCGGTGAAATCATTGCCGTTGGGTCCCACCCAGATGAGGGTAGGACTCAACGCGCCAGAAGTTGCCAGCTCAGGCCAGTAAGTTCTTAGGACTGCCCAATAGTCAGGATTGGCCACATTGCGATCGCAACCCTGACTAAACCTGAGTTCTAGCATTTCGGTTGGATGCAAAAACCTTCGCGTTTGTCCAAACCTGAAAGTTTCGGCGGCGGAAGGAATGATCTCAGGCAAAGGCTGTGCTGTTAACAGATGTGGTGCCGTTCGTTCTGCCACTGCTACGGGGGCTGTCGGTTGCAATCCTTCAGGTTTGTCTAAACCTGAAAGTTCACGCACATCACTAGATCCTTGATGTGTGTGTCCTTGAGTAATAGATCCTTGAGAGGGGTTGAAACCCTCTCCCTGTAAGGGTTCTGGCGACATCGATCCCGCATTTTGCGGTATTGATGGGGGTCGATCCCGCAAATTGCGGTTTTGATAAGGGTCATTACCGCAATTTGCGGTTTTGTTAGGCATCGATCCCGCATTTTGCGGTTTCGTATCATTACCGCATTCTGCGGTATCGTTCAGAAACCTTACCCTGAGCGCTTTCCAGCCATCAGAGCGTAGATATTTTGTGTACTCAGTGATGAAATTCTGAGTCACACGGTAGAAGTTCACCGTTGATTTTGAGCTATTGGCTATTGGGTTCTTCCGACGCTCAGATTCGAGCCAACCCTGTTCGACCATCTTTGTCAGACGCCGATAGACCGTATCGGGTTTGAGCCCGGTCTTAAACGTCCACTCCTCCTGACTCCGGAAGAACCAGCCATCGAACCGCGCCTTTCGAGTTGACCAGTAGAGGGCATCGTTGAGGATGATGGCATCGTCTGGGCCAACCCAGTTGATTAGAGCCAAGCTGCAGATCGATTTAGCTTTGTTGTCGTGGTTGAGGTCGAGGACTACCTCAGGGCTATAGTCTAGTTGGTATGTCATGGCCGCTAACCCTGATATGTTTCTTCTGGTGGCAGTTCGTTGGGCTTAAGAGCAAAGTGCCCGTACAAAGAGACAGGTCCACTGGTTTTGATTTCCGCTAGGTCTAGCTGGCCAGTGGTGTCTGTTAGGTCATTGGCGAGGTAGGTATCCCCCTCAAGCTGTGAAGCTCCCCACTCGCCTACAAAGCGGCTTTGGGCCTCCACCTCGCTGGCGAGGTCACTACAGAGGATTTGAGGCTCTCCCTCAACGGGCTTGAAATAGAGCGACCAAGCCACAGCCTTAATTAAGGGGCTGTCGGTTGGGAAAAGCACCGAGTGAACGCCACCACCGGCTACAAAGTCAACGGCAACTTGGCCGATACTTGGCGATACTTTTCGCACTTTTCCAAGGTGGCCTCTGAAGATATTTGCTTTGTCCTCAATCACGTAATGCTCTGTGATGCGGACGGATGTTCCAACTTTAATTTCCACCAGTTTTACTCCTAAATCCTTCAGGTTTGGACAAACCTGAAACCCCCTGAAGCAAAATGGCTCCAAGGGGTTTCAGGAAAATATTTAGTACAGATGTACCTAATCGGTATTACCATTTGAAAGTGACAGTTTCCTGTTGACAACTCAGCCCTTCAGGTTCGACCAAACCTGAAGAATTTGAAACCGTCAGAAGGGAATGTTATATTGCTTGAAAATTCATTCAAAATCACTTGGAACCCTTCGGATAGCCGTGGGGTTTTTCCCTTTCTGACTAAAGCTATCTATTGATCATGCTTGATCAGTAGACGATCTTATCTTAGTTAACGATGCACAAAAGATCCAGACGATCTGGCGCAAGGCGCACATTTAAAGTTACAGAGGCGCAAAACGAAGCAATATCAAGCATTCGTTTCCCTGAAGAGACTGTATCTGAGCAGATCGCCAGGCTGGTTCATCTCTGGTTGGCACAGGAAAAACCCACAGATTTCTTAACAAGCCAAACGAAGGGCGACATAAACCTTACGGCTCTGCTTTACCCTGAAGATGACGACTATTTGATCAGGGTTCAGCAGGTGTCGGGTCGCTACGTGTCTGAAATCTTGTTGGAGTGGATCATGGGTGCAGTTGAGATCGCACCTAAAGGTCCGACCTTTGATGAACCTGCTGAACTAAATAAGTGGTTGAGGTCAGAGTTTCAGGGGATGGTGAAAATTGAAACGATAATCGAGGCCTGCCGGGGAAAGCTAGCCATTAAGCGCCTAAAGCAATTGCTGTTGCAGTTGCACCAGGCCGACGATATCAGGTTGCGCGTTCACCCCATTGGCGAAGGCGTAACTCAAATTAATTTTGGGGGACAGCTTCGGTATGGATGGGCTGAGTTATGAGTCTGGAAGGCTACAAATATTCTATGTTCGCCTTTCTATAGCAAGAATTTGGGATAGAAACTATAAGGTCCACGACCTGCCGACTATCAAGCAAAGCATCTTAGTCCATGGGTTTCGTGACCCAATGGAATTTGACGCTGCCCTCAACGATGGCGAGGGGGGCATCATCTCAGGCAATGGCCGCTTAGAGGCGCTATTCCAGCTCAAAGCTGAAGGGGCGAAGTGTCCCAAGTATGTGATTGAGGATGGCGATGAGTGGCTGGTACCTATCGTGTTTGGGGCCGATAGCGACTCCCAGGCAGCAGCAGAGGCCTACGGGATTGATGCTAACGGCACATTGGTTAAGCCTCTCTCCGGTGAGGAGTCGATCAAGATTTGGCACAAAGAAGGTTATCTGAGCCTACTCAAGGAACTGATTGACCAGCGTTCAAAGCCGGTCACAATCTCTTTAGAAGATGCTCAGCGCTGGATTGCCGAATCTGCGCCCATTACCCAGGAGGTGCCTGACCCCGAACGCATGGATAAGAACCTCAGGAAAAAGCGTGATCCTGTGGTCAAGTTGGTATTGTTCACCGAAGATTTAACCGTGCTGGAGGAGGCGATCGCTAAGACTGGCAAGGTTAACGATTGGGCAGAGGCCATTAGAGAAATTTTGCATCACTATCTAGATAGTGGTGGACCTGGAAAGCAGAAGCAGACAGCAGCAGCAGCGGCGACGGCGACGGTGCCTGCCGCTAAAACGAGTAATGAAGCAGTGGGCAATAATAAATGGCTGAACATAGCAGGCAGCAAATCCCGCTAGAAACCTGGCTCCACGAAGGGGATGAGAGATCGTGGGAAATCCTTGTGAACATGCCAGTGATGGAAATGCCGATAGCGTTCTCCCTGGAAGAGGCGATCTCCTATTGCTTTGCGCTGGGCCTCTACGATTTCTCCTTCAAATTTGCCTTTAAGCGAAACTTGATGATCGGCGGCGAGGTTGAAATGTCGTTGATGAGCATGACAATTTCAGAGCAAGCCGTGATCCAACTCTCTGCTATTAGCAGTGCGATCGCTGGAAGGGCTTTGAAAGGTCAGCCCCACTCTCAACCCTTGGAACTGGTTCCCTCTGGGAAAAAATGGACTCCTCCCTTTGTCTGGGCAATTGCCTCTGTGCTTCAAGAAATTGCCAGCAGAGATGAGGAGACTGCACAGCGATCGCCGCTTTATCCCCAGTACGTTCCCAATGGACATGAAGGGTTGCAGCAGGTTTGCCTATCAATTTCTGATCGGCTGGTGGGCCTGCTTCCCCTTGAGAGTTGCCCAGAGTTGGGCAAGCACTGGGAGCAGATAAAAATCTACTATTCATTGAATCGAAGCCTAAATAAATGACAGCTCGCAAACGTGATAATTCAGCAGCAGCGTTTAAGGTGGAACTGCGAAATACAGCGATGCAAGAGACGCTAGATCCCCTGATTCTAGAAACCCACGGTGGGGAAGGGCTCATGTTCACGCACTGCTACGCAAAGGCTAAGCGGCCTGGGTGGGTGTGCGAGAAGGACGGGAATAAATGCTCTGAACTGGTGCGGCAGCGCCCGGACTGGCACGTTTTCGAGTGCGAGAGTGAGGCGCTTCTTGAGGGCTGCCCCACTGCATTTAAGGGCGTAAATTTCGTGGATATTGACCCCTGGGGAAACCCTTGGGAGCACATGCAAGCCTTGTTCGTGCCCGAGCGGAGATTAGCTGATCGCTTGCAGTTGGTTGTGCATGATGGCTGCCGTAGATTCCTGGCGATCAGTAAGGGAGGAGGGCGCGATCAGCGCTGGCGGCAAGGCTTCTTTCTGATGCTCTCCCAGCGTTACGGCACTAACCTGCGCGACGACTATTTAGAAATTTGCCAGGTGAGCGTAGCTGAGCTGGCAAAGAAATGCGGCTACAGAATGGCAGGATGGGCGGGACAATATACAGGGCACGATAGCCATTCAACCCACTATTGGGCCACACTATTGAGATGAGTTATCTAACCCCTGCTAGAAACGAATCCACTGCGCGGCGGCTGGCAAGACGCTACGTTGCCGACACGATAATTAACTACGCTCAGGGAGTCGATACGCTTGATCAACTCAGCCCTAAAGATTTGGCAACCCTATTGAGGTTGCGTCGCCTCAGCGATCCCTTCTTTGATGCCGCTAAAGAGGGCAACTTTAGAGCTTGGATTGCTGAGGCTAAGTTGGCAATTCGCTATCTAGGAAAGATGCAGGCCGGCGCACCGGCTAACCAGTTTGAATCGTGGTCAATGGAGCAATTCGGCAAGCCTGATCCGGTTAAGAAACGGCAGAAATTAGAGGCTGCTACTGGCCAGCTTGTGCTGATTTAGGTCAGCCCTGACCCTAAAAACCTAGCGATCCGGATCGATCCGATCCGCGATCCGAATTAATTGGGTTTCTAGTCTTACGGATCGTATCGCTTGAAGGGGATCGATTCAGGGTTTTAGGGTGCTAGATGTGACCGTGTTAGAATGGGTAAGAGGCACTCAAAAAACCCTGAAAGCCATACGCCACAAGGCTTTCACCCTATAGTTCACTTGTATCAGTTGACTTTTCAGAGTGCTTTATATACTTTTGGTAGCGAGCTAATCGCTCAATCGAACCTTGAAAAACAGATAACCAAGATTGATTCCGCCTACGGGGTAGGGGGGGCAAAGATATGTGCAACGGTGATTCACTCCGTCATAGCAGCGTGTTGCTTAAATCGGAGGAATAGACGCCTAGGTTGCCAAAGGTATGTTCCTAAGTCCCATGGCAAGCGGTTTCAATGCCTTGCTATCTAATAATTTTTACTGCGATATTTCGCGTGTACGTAAATCCAGCCTTCCCCACGTTGGTTTGTGGAGAGAGTATTGGCTGGTGGTAGCTGTTCTCGCTTAACGAGTCCCGACCGTCGCTAGGTGCCTTGTTCTGTTGTTCACCTCAACTTACAAGGCGGTTTTACCATGTCTACTGGCATCCTAGCATCTATTCGTCGTCGGTACCTGGCTGAGAGAGTTACCCTGACACCTAACCCGGAACAGCCTAAAAAGCAGCTGGTTAAGTGGCTTGTCATGTTCAACGATCAGAGTGGGAATTTCTTCCTACTTGATAGCGTTCCGCCGGAACTACAGTTCCCTGATAAGCGGAAAACGTACATGAAGGAGCATGATATCAAGCCTTCGGCTCAGCTTACTGTGATTGAGGGCTTCCTTGAAGCAATCAATCACACTGCTGATCCCACTGTGTTAGATCAGGCGTGTAGCTTCCTTGAGGATGCGAACAA
>DATNQF010000142.1:0-12163 GCA_036702855.1 Trichocoleus sp.
CGCAGCATCATTGATGCCATTAATACAGAACTGCTGAGACCTGCGATCGCACGTCTGCCAGAAAAGGGAAAGCGGGGGTTAGTGGTCATTGTCGATAACCTCGATCGAATGGACACCATTCAAAGGGTAGCCAATCGGCTCCAGTCGGAATACCTATTTGTAGGCCGGGGCGAACAGCTCAAGGGGCTAAACTGCCATGTGGTCTATACCATTCCCCTGGAGTTGGTGTTTTCCGATGAGCTGCCCCAGTTGATCAATCGCTTTGGCGATCGGCCCAAGGTGCTGCCCATGGTGCCCGTCCAAACGCGCAGCGGCGAATCTTATGAGCCGGGACTGATTTTGCTGAGGCAGATGGTGCTCGCTAGGGCTTGGCCCGAATTGCCCCCCGAGCAGAGGTTAGCGCAACTCACCGAGGTGTTTGACAGCGCTGAGACCCTCGATCGGCTTTGCTACATTAGCGGCGGTCACGTTCGCAATCTCATGCGATTGATGTACGGTTGCCTGCTAAAGCAAGATCCCCCGTTCTCTCGTGACACCTTGGAAGCGGTCATTCGCAACGAGCGCGATGACCTAGCCAGCTTGATCGACGATCACGAGTGGCAGATGCTTTTGAATGCAGTGGATCGAGGTCGAGTCAACAGCGGTGAAGACTACAACAAACTACTGCGGAGCCTGTATCTGCTAGAGTACCGCGCACCTGAGGAACGCTGGTTTGGCATGAACCCAGTTTTGGCAGAAACCGAAGCTTATCAGCGTTTACGTTCCCCATCGGTTCTCTAAGGTCTGGCCCCATGACTTCTAGCCCCGTTTCTTTCGAGCAGGTCAGCCAAGACATTCTCAGCTTTAACCAAGTGGCTTTGCAAGGATTGAACCGTGCGATCGCACTGCAATCCAACCGCTTTGCGCTGATTTTGGCCCGTTGCAATTACCATTTGCTCGAACAAGTCCTGATCGATCATTTAATTGAACGCAACCCCACGCTACAAGTCTTATCCCTGCCCCAGCACATTCCCAGCCTGGTCGAAGCTATTCAAGCCCATCTGCGGTTAAACGCACCCGCTGCTCCCGTCCCTACTGCACTGATGGTGACGAACCTTGGCAGGTTGGAGAACCTAGAAGCGGTTCTTAAAGCGGCCAACCTGGCCCGTGACACCTTTCAACAGCAGATTCCCTTTCCCTTGGTGTTGTGGATTGACGACTTTGTACTGTCGCAGATGACCCAGTTTGCCCAGGATCTTAAGAACCTTGGCCCACCAACTTTACGCTTTGAGACCCCTGCCGCAGAGCTTCTCATCAACCTGCGTCGAGAAGCCGACGATCTCTTTACCCGCTTTCTCAAGGGCACTCCAGACACGCTGCCCAACAACAGCGCAATCAATCTCTCCAACACTAACCGCCTCAACAACGAACTTGCCTATGCCCTACGCGACCTAAAAAACTACGGTCAAGTCCTAGACCCCGACCTCGAAGCCAGCTTGCTCTTTGCCCAAGGGCGATTCGCTCATCACCAACTGGAAATGGAGACAGCCAAGAAGTGCTACAGGGAGAGTCTGAGGTATTGGGAGCAGGTAGCTGAGGAGGTAGAAGACAGCGGGCAGGAGAAAAAAGGCGATGCCGATCTCACCCCTGCACTCCCGCACCTCTCCCTTTCTCCCACACTCACTCCTCTGCATAGAAAAGCCATCCTGCTGCTCCATCTAGGCTTTTGGTGGCGGAGCCTAGCGATGTTGCAGCGGCCTACCTCTGAAACTTCGCTTCAGGAGGCACGTCACTACTTTGAGGCGGGTTTGAATTGCTTTCGCCAAATGGGACAAAGGAATCTAGTAGCGCGCTTTATTACCTATTTGTTGGAGGTGCTGCAAAAGCAGCAGGACTGGACGGCATTAGAAACCCAGTCACAAGCATCTCTAAAGCTGCACCAAGAAACGGGGGACTGGGTACTAGAAGCAAGTGACCACGGTTTTTTGGCAGAGGTGGCGCTTCAGCGACAACAGTGGTCCACGGCTCAAACCGAGGCAGTCCGGGCGCTAGATTTGCTTGAGCAGGCTGAGCATCGGTTGAATGAGAATCCAGACAATCCCTTGTTGAAGAAGGCGCTGAGAGTGGCGAAGCGCTTTCAGCGGGGCTGGTATCGCTTTCTACTGGGCGAGGCCCAGATGGAGTTGGGGCAGCCTCAAAATGCGATCGCACTGCTGGAACAAGCCCGTCAAGAAGTTGATCCCGAAGTTGACCTGATCCTTTATCGCCAGATTCTAGATGAGCTGATCCAACACTACTACGATGATCTGGCTGACTATCGCAAAGCATTTGAGGTCAAGCTAGAGCGACAACGCATTGAATACCGCCACAACCTGAGGGCCTTTATTGGGGCAGCGGCTTTGCAGCCTCATAAGCAGACCCTTTCGCCATCGCTGGAAGAGGAAACACTTCCGACAACGCTCTCCCCAGAAATTGCCGCATCGGGTCGCCAGCAAGACATCGAAAATCTGCTAACTCGGTTGCAAGAGCCTCGCTACCAGATCATCGTCATCCACGGTCCTTCTGGAGTTGGCAAAAGCTCTATCCTCAACGCTGGATTGATTCCGGCCCTGCGCCGTATCACGCCCTTTGGCCGGACCACGGTTCCCCTGCAGCTCCAAACTTATGGAAACTGGGAGCAAACGCTAAAAGCAGATTTGGAGGACATTCTGCCCAAAGTTGAGCCTGGGATAGAGCGAAATGAGAAGCATCGGTCAGAGGCCCCTACCGACTCAGCCTTCACTTCTCAACACGCCCTCTTGCATACACTTCAAGCTGCTACCGAGAGCAACACCTTTGTTGTGCTCGTTTTTGACCAATTTGAGGACTTTTTCTTTGAGCGGGAAACGTTCTCTGAGCGACAGCGGTTTTACACCTTCTTGGAAGCATGTTTGAAGCTGCCTTGGGTAAAACTGGTGCTAGCGCTGCGAGAAGATTACCTGCACTACCTACTGGAGATCGAAAAGTTTGCTGATGTGAGCATTCTCGACGGTGGTTTGCTGAGTAACGACGTGCGCTATTCCTTGGGCAACTTCTCACCCGAGAGCGCCGAAGCCGTGATTCGTAAACTGACCGAGACAGCCCAATACTACCTAGAAGATGCCCTCATTCATCGGCTGGTGGCTGATCTAGCCAAGGACACTCAGGAGGTGCGCCCGATTGAGCTGCAAGTGGTTGGCGCACAGTTGGAGCGGCAAAACATCACGACCCTCTCACAATACGAAGCACTGGGCGAACACCCCAAAGAGAAGCTAGTACAGCGGTTTCTCCACAATGCGATCGCAGACTGTGGCCCCCCCAATGAAGCCTTGGCTAAGGTGGTGCTGTACCTGCTCACCGATGAAGGCAAGGAAGGTTATCTCTACCGTCCCCTCAAAACGCGGGAAGACCTAGAGTACGAACTGTCATTTTTAGAGGTAGATTTTTCCCCCAATCAACTCGAATTGGTGCTCGATATTCTAGTGGGTTCTGGTCTGCTGTTCGAGATCCCCGAGGACCCAGAGGACAGCTATCAGCTCATCCATGACTACTTGGTGAAGTACGTGCGGCAGGAACAAACGCCTGAACTCCTGCAACAGCTCGAAGCCGCCCGGGAGAAACAGCAGCAGACCGAGGAAGAACTCAATCGGGTACTGCAAGAGCGAAACGAGATTTTAGAGAAACAGATCAATTTGCAGAAAAAGATTATTGCCGTTTCCCTAACCATGATGTCCATGTCATTAGGCATTGGACTGTTGACTCTGCTCACTGCCCACTTTGACTAACCCGAGAGAAGCAAAGCGGCCAGTACAGGCGAGCCCATAAAAGAGTAGGGTGGGCAGTGCCCACCCTACTAGACTGACAAGACTAAAGATGTGAATTGTCATTGCGAGCAGAGCGCTAATACAGGCCCGCAATGACACAGACTTATGCCTTCTTTTAAGCTTGTCAAACCACTACTTGCTGCTGTTTATTAAGTTGAGCTTTGGTTTAACTGTCAACCCATTTAGCGGTAGTTGAAGTTGCGGTACACCAAGCGGGAGTTGAAGCCTCGGCTGAGCAGCAAATTCACTAAAGATTCCGCCTCGTAGCGATTGGCGAAGCTACCTGCATTAATAAAGCGACCCTGGGGAGCGCTTTCAAAACGGGCTGCTGGAGCAATCGCTCTAACTTGCCCTAGGGTTTGCTCATCGCCAAAGACCGCTGCAATATAAGGGTCTGCATTTGCACTGGGAGCAGGGGCGGGAGAGCCTGCGGGAATATCACTTGCAGGAACGTTAACCAGGATGGGGCCTTCTCTCACTTCATCAAGGATGACCTGACCATTGCCATTGATAAACTGCAATCGCCCTTCACCTGAGCTACTCACCCTAACGAAATAACGTCCGGGAATGCCCCGGTAGTCTGACCCACCATAGTAGCTAACCCAGTTTTGAAAGGGGGCTGCGCTTGGGTTTAGGAGCGTTGCAGGTTGGGCATTTACATTGGTTTGCTGCGTCAACTTGTCGTAGACATTCATCTTCCGAATGCCGTTCTCGTTGAAGACACGAGTGCTAAAAGTGCGCGTATCAAAAGCAAGAACGGTATTGGGCGAACCGACACCTGAGGTATTGCCCCCAGTATTCCCTCCAGTATTGCCCCCAGGGTTACCGCTCGTATTGCCAAGCGGCACATTAATCGAAGTAATGGAGGTGCTGTTCTCTTGCACCTGCACTGTGTTGTTGGACTGGACAATAATTTCTAACTGAGCTTGGTTGGTAGAGCGGTTGGCACTGGCACGATAGATTACGTTCTGGGCAGCACGAGAACCATAGCTTTCGTAGGACACCCAGGCATTGTTATTAAGAGGACCCCGGTAATTAACAGGCGCTGCACTCTGCTCAAGTTGGCCTGTCGTCTTGTTATAGACATTCATCCTCAACGCAGTCGTCTCTCGGGGGTAGATACTCACCACATAATTTGGGGTGTTGAAGTAGAGAGTGCTGTTTGCTTGAGTATTGGGCTCTTGAGCAAGTTCGAGGGGAAGATTAAAGCCACCTAACTCGCCATTAGAAAGGGCGGCAGAAGGGACATACCCATGAACCGGATGAACCAAGCTAACTGTCAGGAAAAAAGCCATTGCACCCAGCGCCACAGATCGCCATTTGTGCCGCTCTAGCCAGCTTCTGAGGCGTCTTACAAACCTACTTTGCATAAACGTTTAGCTCCCAAAATCTTCGGACATGCCTCACGGAACGAGTCTGCTTCGCTTGGCTCACAGGGTCTTAATCGGTTGAGCACGGCAGTCATTTTAGCGAAATTCTACTGAAAAGCTCTTTCTTTTCCTAAAGAATCGTTATCCCGAAGAGAGAAGGCTCTTAGAACTGGCAGGGTCTCTTAGTCGCTTTCTAACTTTCTGATCCAGAGCCTGAGGAGTCGAGCAAATTCGGCAGTTCTGGAGATAGTTCTATCGGCAGAGTGCCGGTACGAATATGCACGTCGCGTTGGGGAAATGGGATTTCGATTTTGTGCCTTCTAAAAGCAGCTTCAATCGCAAAGTAGAGATCGCTTTTAATGATGACTTGGCGATTGGGTTGGGAGATCCAAACCAACAGTTCAAAAGAGAGGGCATTGTCGCCGAATCCGGTAAAAAAGACCTGCGCAGCTGGCGAGGTGAGAATTTGAGAGTTTTGATCACAGGCTTCGAGCAGGGCAGTTTTGACCTCCTGCGGGTCAGAGCCGTAAGCAGCATTTACAGGCAGACGAATCCGAGAAACAGGATTGCGATGGCTCCAGTTGATCACTTCCTGCTCTAGGAAGCGGGAGTTGGGCACGATGATAGAGACATGGTCCAGCGTGCGGATCTCGGTGCTGCGAGCGCCAATCCGCTCTACAGTGCCTAAGAACTTACCAAAGTCGAGGAAGTCACCCACCTGGATAGGCCGCTCAAAGACCATGATTAGTCCACTAATGAAGTCTTTGGCAATATTCTGTAGACCCAAACCGATACCGACACCGAGAGCACTGGCGATCAAAGCCAAGGAACTCAGGTCGATACCCCAGATTTGCAGAATAACGACGGCCCCCAGAAAGATCAAGGTGTACTTGACCAAAATGGCGACAGCTTCTTGCGCCCCGCGATTAATACCCGTGATCTGAAGAATGCGCGATCGCAACACATTGGTCGCAGCACTGGCAACTATCACCAGCGCCAGCAGCAGGGCAAAGAGAATCAGCAGATCTAAAACCGAGTAATTGCGCTCACCTAGGCCTAATCTGCGGCCAAACAACCCCTCGGCCAATCCGGCAGTGACAATATAGGTCATCCGGCGGGTGAAGGGAAATAGGTTGGTAATATAAAGGGCGGTGCCTAACCACACTGCTGACCGCACCAGAAACAGGGTCAACCCTAGAAACAGATTGATCCCAGTGACCTTGAGTTCGCCGTTCTCCTGCCTGGAAAAGGTGAGGATACCCATGAGTCGGCGTAGGGTGCGCTGCCAAAGTCGTCCACTGAGCCAGTGGATCACCCCTGCTGCTAGCAATGCCACCCCACTGTAAATGGCAGCCCTTAACAGAAAGCCTTTCCGGCGCTCCTGCTGAGCCTGAGTAAGCGTGGTTTGTAGAAGGGTTGCCCAACGTTCTGCCTGCACCTGAGGAGACAATCCCCTGCCCAGGTTGGCATCTGCTTGAGTGACGCTCATGAGATAGCGATCATTGACCAGAATGACGGGCACATCATTTCGCACATCCACTCTGACCTGCACCAGATCGCCGCCTTTGGCCCATCTCAGCAGTTCTTCTTCGATGGCGGTAGAGCGCTCCTCGGCAGTGAGTTCTCCTGCGTTACTAACGTTGAATACAGAGCGGCCATCCAGCACAACTGACTGGCTGTCAATTTTTTGTGACCAGGTTGGCAAGACCCAACAGAGATGGAGTGCGATCGCACCCATGATCGCCAGCATAAACTGCCTCAAACGCTGCCGTCGCCTCATGTTCACCCTATCCTTATTGCCGATTACAGGATACTCCCTTCTGACGGGGGTAAGGCGGCGTCAGTGCCGAAGAACACATAATCTAATCCGCAGAAAAAGCTAACCCGAAGAATCAGGCACGGCTTCTCGCAGCGCTTTTTGGGCAAGGCGCGTGACATACCAAGTGATCGCAATTGTGGCAACCAAGCCTAAAATTCGCAGCGCCCATTGCACGGTTGCAGCTTGGGCATCCGGCGATTGCCCGCTTGCCCCCAGTAAGGCCAAGTTGCCTGCTAGCGATCCCAGATAGACATACATGACGGTGCCAGGAAGAATGCCAATCGTCCCCAGCACGTAGTCTTTTAAGGAAACCTGGGTCGCTCCTAGCGCATAGTTCAGCAGGTTAAAGGGAAAAATAGGCGACAGGCGAATCAGAAAGATGATTTTGCGTCCCTCGCGGCCAATGACCTGATCAATGGCTTGGAACTTAGGATTACTGGCAATCCGACGGGCCACCCAATCACGAGCCAGATAACGCCCCACCAGGAAAGCAGCGGTAGCTCCTAGCATGGCCCCAACAAAGACCAGGACCGAGCCCTTGACTACCCCAAACACAATGCCCCCACCCAAGGTAACGATGGAGCCGGGAATCAAAGCAACCGTGATTAGGCCATAAAGCAGAATAAAGGCCAGCGGCGCAACTGCCCCTAGCCCATTAATCCACTCCAGTACCTCAATCAGATGAGTTTGCAGCAGGTGAAAAAAGCCTGTGCCTGAGTCAGAAGCGGCTGCCTGGGCTAGGTAGAGGGAAAGCAGACAAGTGAAGCCCATGACAGCCTCCTCCCTAAAGAGAGTTTTTGAAATTCATCGGTCCTTGGTAGCCCGATCTTTGAGCTAACTCCATCAAGGGCTTGGCTCCCCCCGGTAGACGCTGACCATTGATTTCCCAGGTAGGATAACCTTGAATCCCCGCGTCCTGGCATTCCTGGGTTTGGCTTCGGCCATCCGATTCTGAGCATTCCTTGTAAGGCAGAAATTCCAAAGCTTCTTTGCCAAACAGTTCCTTTTGGTCATGGCAGTGAGGGCACCACCAAGCCCCATAAAAAATTGCGCCACTTTGAGCCAAGTGCTTGGCTAGCGCAATTTCGGCCTCACCTGAAGTATTCACCGTAGGAGGGCCGAGTTGTTCGGTTGGAGTGGTGGCATTGCCGCCAGGTGAGTTGACATTGGCATAGACACCCATCGTGCCTACCAGCACCACCACAGCCACAATTACGCCTGTAAAGAGGGGCTGTGTCAGGTCGGCCCAATCTTGACCAATGAGGGCCAGCACGAACAAACTGGTCGAAAGCAGAGCAGATCCTAGACAGTAAACGCAAAGTGCCTTGATTTGGAAGGCCAGCAAATACATCAGGTAGCCGCTAAAGACCATCATGGCCGTGCCGCCGATCAGCAGCAGAGGCTTTGTCCAGTTGGTTAGCTTAACCCGCAGGTCTTTTTGCTCGGTTTGATTGACCAACAGGGGTGCGATCGCACAAATGGCCATACCTGCATAGGCCAAGAAGCCAAACAGGGTCAAGGGTAAGCCCAGCACGGTGGCGTAGGGGCTCGACAGCACAATATCGCAGCCTTTAGTCGGGCAAACCGCCTCACCGCCCCAGAACTTAGTGAGGGTGAGGTAAGCCGTAACCACCGCACCAATAGCGGCGACGCCTGCAATGATTGGCCGAGCGTGACGTTGGATCCAGGGAGCGGTACGTTGACGACGAGGCATGGGACTACCGAATTTTGGGAACGAGTTTCAAAAAATGCCCAAAATCCGTTTTAGCACATGCTAAGGCCGCTGGATGATTTGCTCTGACGTCCGCCGCTTGGATGTGGGGTCAATACCGATGATCCGCACGTACTCGTTGGGATGGCTGTCCAGGCAGTTTAGAAGTTGGGTAGTCGCTTCGCCCATATCCCGCGTGTGAATAGAGGCACAGGTCTGCCAAGCGTTGGTGCGGAAGCGCCGCTGATCGACATGCTCGATCCCGACGCGATACCCCTGGTTAAGCAGGGCTTGCAGTTGCTGGAGCGTGTCGGCAGACAGTTTGCTTTGGGTAGCGGTAGAGGGCGATTGGGCGGGTGCTGCGTTGATCGACGGGGCTTGGGCGGGTGCCGTGTGGGCAGCATTACCGCCATTGCCATTGGGAACTTCGCAGTAGGCACGGTAGAAGGGGTCCGAAGAGTTGGCTGACCCAGCAGACGTGGGTTCGGGCATGGATTGGGGCTGGTAACCAGAGCGTTCGCGCAGAGCACGGTTGTATTGGTCGGCCAGACGCATGGTTTGGACTCGCTGCTGCTCTCGCACAATCCGGTGTCCTACCTCGATGAGGTGAGGCAGGCTAAAGTTAGGCTTGCTGAAAGTCGGGGGATTGGTCGAGTTGACAATCCGGCGAGACACATTCTCCAGACCAATTTGGTAGATGAAATCGCGGATCTGCTCGTCGTAAATTTGCGATCGCAACGCTCCAAAGAAGTCAATCGCCTGGGTTGGGAAGGTATCTACCAGAGCTTCAATGGCCTGTTGACCTAGGTTGTCGGGCTCAAAGATGCCGCTAACAATGCCAACTTTGTCAGCCCGATCGGGTTCCCAGTAGAACTTCTCCATTCGGCCTTCCCGAATCAGCGGTTCGTACAGGGTCGAAAAATCATTTCCAGTCACAATGATGGGTACGCGACGGACTGGGTTTTCGTCGTAGCTACCAGGCAACTGCACGTTAGTTGGGTTGTCGGCAATGTTCATCAGGGTGTTGTTCACCAACTGAGTATTGACCGTGTACTGGGTCATGGCATCGAAGCGGCCCGCCCCGGCATCTAGGTCATTGATCATTAGCACGACCATTACCCCGCGGACCCGCACCAGTTCTGCGGCCTCGCGGTAGCGCAGGCGAACCAATCGAGCTGGATCCCCTGCATCCGGGCTTTCTAGTTCACCGCCAGAAATGTGAACCACCTCAACGCCCATGCGCTCGTACACGAGTTCGCACTGGAAGGTTTTGCCCTCACCCTTGCGCCCATGCACCCCGAGAATCAGCGGCACCCGGACATCAGGGAGATCTAAGAAGTTCTTGGCAATATGGACAGCCAGCTTTTCTTGAAATCGGGGTGCGATGTAATAAGCCATAACCAAACCGTGCAGAGGATCTTTAACCCAAACGTCATTATCCCTTAGCAATGGTTGCCATAGGGATCTCGCTGGGCTGATCCTCCCATCAGAATGAGCGGGGTTGCCTATCAGGAAAACTTCTAGCCCGGATTATTTACTGGGCCATTGCAGATGGGTTAACGAAGCGCAACCCATCTTACGGTAGCTAGTTCCCCAACTGAATAGCCCTATCGGGCATTCCAGAAAGGGGGTTCTGTCTCCCCCTTTCCCTAAGCAATATCTCCGCTAAGCCAGCCGGAGAACGCCTTGCTCGTGCTGGATGGGAACGACGTCTAAGCTGTCTAGCTCAGAGCAGTATCTCAAATCCTCGTCGTTGTTGAGCCGCAGTAAACGCTGACCATGACTAGCGTAGTGCAGCAGATCCAAGAGTTGGTCTTGCCACTGGAGGTAGAGGCTGACCGATGCGATCGCAGCATCATTTCCCGCCAAATCCTTGAAGGATTGCCCCGTTTCCGCAATCACTCCATGAACGATGGCCCCGGCGCAAACCGTATCTTCTAAGGAGTAGCTGCCCTCCCAACCTGAGCCAACGATCCACACCGTTTCTGGCTGCTTTTGCAGCAAAAAATTGACCACTGCTTTTCGAGTGGTCAGGGAGCCTGTGATCACCGTGGGGGCTGCCTGGATTCGCTCCAAACAACGGGTGCCATTGGTCGTGCTCATAAACAGCCGTCGCCCTTCGGAGCGCTCAGCCGTATGATCCAGCGGTGAATTACCTAAGTCGCAGCCTTCGACTTTGCCGCCCCCCCGTTCTCCTGCTCGCAGGCGCTTCTCGGCAGGCCAGTGTTCGCTGACCCGTAGTAGCTCGTCAATATCGCTAAACACCTGGATGGCTTCTGCCCCAGCATAAAGTGCCGCAGCAATGGTAGAAGTTGCCCTTAGAACATCAATTGCGATCGCACAATCGGGTGTTCCTTCAGTGGGCACTTCTTCGGGAGTATGAAAAACAAAGAGCTTCACGGGCGGGAGTTTTTTTAACTAAAACAACATAAAAGCTAACAGGTAGCATCCCATTCTATTCGGGAAGCTGACTTAATTCATGTGCGGCTTGGAGCACGATGATGAAACATCGGCATAATGTACGCACCGAGACCCAAACCTGCAATAAACCCAAATATAGTCATTACCCAGTGGTGCATTCCCCAGGCAGGAAATCCTTGCAAGGACAGCTCCAGTGGATAAAAAAGACACAACACGCAGGTTGCAACAAAGCCCTTCATGCCATATTGCTCTAGCCAATAGCGGCTTTTGCCAAGGTCTCTGTGGTAAAGCCAGCGCATTACAACTAGACCCATAACCGTACCGTAGCAGCGCATACAGACCGCCATTCGGTAGGGGTCGGCCAATGCTAGCCCCATTTCAGGTTGCGGGCACACCTGCTCTCCCATCGTATAGATGATCTGAGCGATGGTGGTTAAAATCGGTAGACCCGAAGCCGCCAGAAAGGGCGCAGCCAAAGGACCAGACACCAGCCCAGCCAAAACCAAGTCCGCTAAAAAGCTGGGCCAGGAAAAGGCACGTTGAAGGGAGGACGAGACCGTACCCTGCATAGGAGAACCAACGCAATGCGAGAGGGAACGTAAACGATTGTATAGGGGTTGCTACCGATTCACCAAATTTGTGAAGCTGAGCCAGCTGAGGGCGATTAGTTACCCTCACTCTGCTGCAAGATCTGCTCCCGCTTCAAGCAGGACTCATCAGCATAGTCAACCTTCACATTGAAGTTGTAGGCAGTTGGGGCCTCGCCTTCGGGAAACTCTATCGCTGCGATCGTATCGGTCGCCCCTTGGTTCAGGAGCGAATAACCCGTACTCTTCAGTAGGACAGGATCACTCCCCAACGTTCCATCGGGCTTAACCCACACTCCGACTAAGGCATCAACTGGCTCTGGCGAGAGACAGACTCGCCCTTGATAGGGAAGCGAGATTTCCAGAGTTTCGGCCACCTCCAGATCCGGCTGATTGAGCTGCTCTTGGACCTCTGCTAGCCAACCCTGACGAGC
>DATNQF010000146.1:0-24914 GCA_036702855.1 Trichocoleus sp.
GCATCTACAGCCTGCTCTTTTTGGCCGTGCGTCCTGACCGCATGAATGAAGACCAGCGGCGGACTCTAAGGTTCTTTCGAGATCCTCTAGCCAAATTTCTGGCTGGGTTAGCTCCACTGCCTTTGATCTGGGCTGTATGGAAACTGTATGCACTGGCTCCTTTAGCAACGGACCTTAGTCCCTTGCCTAATCATGGAATTGGGCTGGTGGTTGCTGCGATCGCATTTCTCCTCGCTAACCTCTTTGTTCAGGTGCCCTTAGGAGTATTGCGCGTCCTGCTTGTCCCAGAGAGAGCCTTTTCAAAGGTTCCGCCCTACCCACCTGAACAAGTTAAGCAAGACTTCACTTTGCTGGGGCTGCGAGTCAATCGCATTTTGCCCGACTGGTCGGCTTCTGAGCAGCAGGTAAAAGTTAAGCCCTCTGCGGAAGCTTCTTCCTCTGTATCGGTTGCTGACGCTTCCCTAAGCACTCCACCGCTTGAAGAGGTTTGGGATGATGAATCGATTCCCTTGGATGCTCCGGCAACTGATATTTATGAATATGCTGCTCCTGTAGAAGAATCCTCTCCTGTAGAGATAAAGGATTCTGTACTCGATGTGAGCTTACCTGAAACACTGGATACTGCTCCGCTACCCTCCGGAGAACCCACTGAGTCAGAACCTATTACACAAGACTTTTCTACTGAACCTATTACACAAGACTTTTCTACTTCTGAAACGGCTTTATCTGCGGTGATTGATTCTCCACTGCTCGTAGAGCCTCCTGAAGCTGAATCCATTGAACAGGACGCCTCAACGAGCATAGCGGCTTTGGATTTAGATCAAGCTGCTGAACTGCTTCAGGCAGACATCTCAGCAGAGGATGTGGCTGCTGTTGCAGAAGAGGCATCCCCACAAGTAGTCCCACCGGGGACAGATGCAGAAGAGGTATCCTCGCAAGTGGCTCAACCAGAGCCAGAGCTTGCTGTTGAGTCATCTCAAGAAGATTTACTAAACGTTGAGGAAGATTTGCCCTTTTCCTCAAGGCTTCAAGATTCAAACGATTCAGAACCCTTTTTACAGCCGTAAAGCGAACTGTACAGCGTTATTCTGTCGCTATCAACACAATGTAATCGGTTTCCCTACGCTATTCTGAGAATACAGGCGCTGTTTTGCTCCTGTATTGTGATGTGACCCGATGGGATGTAACGTCTATGGCAGATACCCGTTCGGCAACGGCTGATCGTTTCTCCAGCGATGCTCAGATTTGGCAGAATCTGAAGCGTGCGATCGCAAGCAGTTCTGGTTTCCAGCGGTGGAAAGCAGAGCATTCTTCTGCTGAGATCGAAACCACTTCTCTGGAGCAACTGGTGCGCTGCTATCTGCGAGAGACTTTGGAGACCCTAGCCTACTAGGGGTAAGAGACTGTTGCTAGTTCAAGGTGGAACGCTATTCGCCTGAGCCCTAGCCAAAGAATTTCTGACAAGTAAATTTTGTATCGCCATCCTTGCAGGATCTCGAATCGAGCAGGAACTTTTTATCAAGTTCCTGCTCTTTTGTTGCAGAATTGGCAACCAGACAGTGATTACCAAGGCGACTTTTCATACTAGAAGCATCCATTTCTGGTAGCGCCTATGTTTTCAGTGCTCTCTTCTTCTACGGGCTGGCGGCTGACCCTATGTTGCACTTTGGTGAGCGCCACTCTGCTTGGGGGGTGTTCGTCTGTGCCTAGCCCCTCATCTGGTAGTCAGTCTGGTGCTGTGGGTTCTTTGTCTGCTACTGAACCTTCAAATATGCCGCAGGCGGCAGCTCCGTCAGCCGAGATGGACACTGCTGCAAGAGCTACAGAGGACAAAGTTCTCGCAACGTCTAACTCAGGGATTTCTGACTCTGTCCCTAAATCAGCTCCTCAGCTGGTCAAACAGGTAAATCTGACCTTAATTCTCAACGACGTAGACAACGGAATTGAAACCCTGTCGCAACTCACCCAGCAATTGCAGGGCGATATGCTGGCCTTACAAGATTGGCAGCCGCAGCAAAATAACACACCCCGTCAGGTCACACTGACCCTGCGTGTACCTCAGCAAAATCTAGACAAAGCCCTGGATCAAGTTCGTCAACTTGGGGATGTTCAGCAGCAGTCCATAACCGCGACAGATGTTTCTGACCAACTGGTGGATATGGAAGCTCGCCTACGAAACCTTCGTCAGTCGGAGACGGCTCTTCTTAAAATCATGGATCGCTCTGGAAAGATTTCCGAAGTGCTCGAAGTCTCGCGTCAACTGAGCACTGTTCGGGAATCAATAGAACGCATTGATGCCCAACAGCAACAGCTCAAACGCCAAGTTGCTTACTCAACTATCAATCTGACCTTAACAAGTGCGATCGCAGCTTCGCCCAATCCCCGTCCTCTTGGCGAAACCCTGGGTTCATCCTGGCAATCTGCTACCCACTCCGTTGGCAGTGTCACAGTTGGATTGCTGAAAATCAGCCTTTGGTTGCTAGCTTACAGCCCTTATCTAGCCGCAATAGCCTTCATCGCTTTCTTTGGCTACCGTTGGCATCGGCAAGGATCTCGGATGGCTAGAAGTGAGGAGTAGGAAGCAGGAACGGTGGAAGCATTACGGTTGAAGCGGCAGAACTCTTCTCCTCCTAATTTCCGTAATACTCTCGATACCATTGCACGAATTGTCCGATACCTACTTCTAGAGGTGTGTTGGGCCTGAATCCGACAGCCTGCATCAGGTCATCTACCTCGGCGTATGTGGCAGGAACATCGCCGGGCTGCATCGGCTTAAAAACTTTTTGAGCAGGTTTTCCCATGGCTGCTTCTATAACCTCAATAAAGCGCAGTAGTTCAACAGGCTGGTTGTTGCCAATGTTATAGATTTTGTAGGGAGCCTGACTATCGCATTTCTCAGTTCTTTCGGCCATTGCTTCGGGTGGATGATGCAGTGTACGAACGACTCCTTCAACGACGTCATCAATGTAAGTGAAATCCCGCTTCATTTTGCCCTCGTTGTAAACATCAATCGGGCGATTTTGTGCGATCGCATCTACGAACTTGAAGTAGGCCATGTCTGGACGACCCCAAGGGCCATAGACCGTGAAGAAACGAAGCCCAGTCACTGGCAAGCTATAGAGGTGACTGTAGGCATGAGCCATTAGTTCATTAGCTTTTTTAGTGGCGGCATAAAGCGATACCGGGTAATCAACATTGTCCTGGACAGAAAAAGGAACTTTGCGATTTGCCCCATACACTGAACTGGAAGAAGCAAAAACTAAGTGCTTGATCTGGGACTGGCGGCAACCCTCTAGCAAATTCAAAAAACCAGATAAATTGCTGTCCGAATAGGCAAAGGGATTTTCCAAGGAGTAGCGAACCCCAGCTTGCGCAGCGAGGTGAACTACTGTGTCAAAGGCGTTCTCTTTAAAGAGCCGCATCATGCCCTCGCGATCAAACAAATCCAGTTTCTCAAATGTGAATTGCGGATGCTCTAAGAGGCGTTTCAAGCGGTCTTGCTTAAGTTGAACTGAGTAGTAATCATTGAGGTTGTCAATTCCGTAGATGGCTGTCCCCTCGGCTAGTAAACGTTGAGCTACAAAGAAACCCACAAAGCCAGCCGCCCCTGTGATCAAGGTTTTCATCAGACAGCACTCCTACAAGTCATGAATGTTGTTAGTGTGGGCCGAAATTATTTGAAAAGTAATGCCTAAGCTAGACAATGCCTGAAAAAGGACGCCACGCTACCCTGTTAGTGGCATTGCTAGTTTGCAGGGATCAGCGTTTAGGCGAAGTGACTGATCTTTGAGCAACTCATTGCTGAGATTGCGAAAATCCTATAGCACATAACCTGTAACTTATTCAAGCAAAATGCAATACAGTGCTAGGATCAATCAATAGAAGAAGAGAGAAAAGACAAAAAGAAGGACGTAGTCGTACATGCAAGAACTTGAGAAGTCAATATCCTTTGATGGACGGGATATTCGGCTGAAGGTAGGTTTGCTGGCTCCCCAGGCAGGGGGATCCGTTTTGGTGCAATCTGGGGACACCGCAGTTCTGGTCACCGCTACAAGGGCCTCGGCGCGCGAGGGCATTGACTTTTTGCCGCTACTGGTAGATTACGAAGAACGTCTATACGCTGCCGGACGCATCCCGGGTGGTTTCCTACGTCGAGAGGGCCGTCCGCCGGAGCGGGCAACGTTAATTAGCCGTTTGATTGATCGGCCTTTGCGACCTTTATTCCCGGGTTGGCTGCGGGATGATATTCAGGTTGTAGCCACGACCCTCTCTATGGACGAGCAGGTACCACCAGATGTCCTGGCTGCGACGGGTGCATCAGTGGCGGTATTGCTGGCAAAAATTCCCTTCAATGGCCCCATGGCTGCGGTACGCGTGGGCTTGGTGGGTGATGACTTTGTAATCAACCCCACCTACAAGGAAGTTGAGGATGGAGACCTCGATCTAGTGGTCGCAGGTTCGCCGGACGGGGTAATCATGGTTGAGGCCGGGGCCAATCAACTGCCCGAAGAAGACATGATCGAGGCCATTGACTTCGGCTATGAGGTCGTTCAAGACCTGATCCAGGCTCAGCGCGAACTTATGGCTGAATTGGGTATTGAACTAGTTCAGGAAACGGAACCCGAGACTGACCCGACTCTTGAGCAGTTCGTGCAGGAGAAGGCCACGGCTGCTGTCAAAGAGGTACTGAGGCAGTTTGAGCTGACTAAGCCTGAGCGGGACGAAAAGCTTGATCAGATCAAGAGTGCGATCGCAGCTGAAATTGAAGCCTTGCCCGACGAGGACCCCATTAAAGTTGCCGTTGCAGCTAACAGCAAAGCTTTCGGCAATACCTACAAATCAGTCACTAAGAAACTGATGCGTCGGCAAATTGTCGAGGACAGTGTTCGTGTTGACGGACGCAAACTAGACGAAGTGCGCCCCATTAGCTGCCGAGTTGGTTTACTGCCTCAACGGGTCCACGGCAGTGGATTGTTCCAGCGAGGGCTAACCCAGGTTATGTCTGTCACCACCCTGGGTACGCCAGGGGATGCTCAGATGATGGATGACCTGCACCCTGACGAAGAAAAACGTTACCTGCACCACTACAACTTCCCGCCCTTCTCCGTAGGGGAAACGCGCCCAATGCGATCTCCTGGCCGCCGAGAAATTGGCCATGGTGCATTGGCAGAGCGAGCTTTAGTGCCTGTGCTGCCGCCTAAGGAATCGTTCCCTTACGTCATTCGAGTTGTTTCTGAGGTTCTGTCCTCAAACGGCTCAACCTCAATGGGCTCGGTGTGTGGCTCCACGCTCTCTTTGATGGATGCTGGGGTACCGATTACCAAACCTGTCAGCGGTGCTGCGATGGGCTTGATCAAAGAGGGCGAAGAAGTTCGCATCTTGACAGACATCCAGGGTATTGAAGACTTCTTGGGTGATATGGACTTTAAGGTGGCCGGGACCGACAGCGGCATCACCGCGCTGCAGATGGACATGAAGATCACGGGTTTGCCCATTAAGGTGATTGCTGACGCCATTCATCAGGCTAAGCCTGCCCGTCTTCATATTCTTGAGAGGATGTTGGCAGCAATCAATCAGCCTCGTGCCGATCTGTCGCCATTTGCGCCCCGCCTACTCACGATTAAGATCGATCCTGAACTCATCGGGATGGTTATTGGACCAGGTGGTAAGAAAATCAAGGGCATTACCGAGCAAACTGGAGCCAAGATCGACATTGCCGACGATGGTACTGTCACCATCTCTGCTATTGACGGTGAGAAAGCGAAATACGCTAAATCTCTGATTGAATCAATTACTCACAAACCTTCAGCTGGCGATGTCTACGCTGGTAAAGTAACGCGAGTGATTCCGATTGGAGCTTTTGTTGAGTTTATTCCAGGTCAGGAAGGGATGATTCACATCTCCCAATTAGCTGACTACCGCGTTAATAAGGTTGAAGATGAAGTCAACGTGGGTGACGAAGTAATCGTCAAAATCCGCGAGATTGATAACCGAGGACGGATTAACTTAACCCGTCTCAACATTCATCCTGACGAGGCCGCTGCCGCGCGTGAGGCCGCTGCCGCGCGTTAACTTCTCAGGAAGAATTTAATAACCCTGCTGAGGTGCCGATTCCGGCACCTCTTTTTTGTGCATCTCAAATTTGTGCCTCTCAGGGTTTTTTGATCTTTAGTATTCACGTTCGCTTCTGTTAGCCTGCTTCATTCCCTTCTGACTGTCTCCCATCCATAAGCGCGTAAAGCTGAACAAGGAAAGTTTGATCCGGTGAACCTTTCTCGGTAGGATGCAATGATGCAACCTTTCGTTTGCGTGATCCCCATTCACTGATTGACTGTGCGCAAAATTGTTATTGCTGGCAACTGGAAAATGTTTAAGACCCAGGCAGATGCTCTGGTGTTCTTGAAAGGCTTTTTAGGGGAGTTGACCGACACCCCTGATGACAGAGAAGTGGTGCTGTGCGCTCCATTTACAGCCCTCGGTGCGCTGTCAAAGAATCTACACGGGGCTCGGGTAAAACTGGGGGCTCAAAATATTCACTGGGAAAATTCGGGTGCTTATACCGGCGAGATTGCTGGTGACATGCTGCAGGAGTTCGGGGTTCGCTACATCGTTGTTGGACACAGCGAACGGCGTCAATACTTTGGTGATACCGATGAAACGGTTAACCTGCGACTTCAAGCAGCCCAGCGGCATGGCTTTACCCCTATTCTCTGTGTCGGTGAGACGAAACAACAGCGGGATGCTGGGGAAACGGAATCGGTGATTATCAACCAGATTAAGAAAGGTCTGGTAGACGTTGATCAAAGCAATCTTGTAATTGCTTACGAGCCAATTTGGGCCATTGGTACAGGGGATACCTGTGAGTCTGCGGAAGCGAATCGGGTTATTGGCGTTATCCGTGAGCGGCTCAAAAATCCAGAGGTGACCATTCAATACGGCGGCTCAGTGAAGCCTGATAATGTCGATGAATTGATGGCTCAACCGGAAATTGACGGAGCACTGGTAGGGGGTGCTAGCCTTGACCCCAAGAGTTTTGCTCGAATCGTTAATTATAAATAGAAGGCGTAGGCGTTTGGTTTAACGGGTCTTGGCTAACCTCCGCTCGCGGAATTCTCCTATAGAGTGGTAAGTAAGCCTAGGTAATGTGGGACCAAAACTGTGCGCCAGATTTTAGTCGTTGTCCACCAGGAAACCTCGGATCCGGGTTTAGTGGGTCAGCTGCTGCAAGAGTTGGGATATACCTTGGACCTCCGGTGCCCAGCTATTGGTCAGGCTCTCCCTCACAATCTCGCGCCTTACAGCGGCGTGATTGTTATGGGAGGCCCTATGAGTGCTAATGATGATCAGCACCTGCCATTTATTCGGGATGAATTAGCTTGGATCCCAACGGTACTCTCCTCTGAAACGCCCTATCTAGGAATTTGTTTGGGCGCTCAGATGCTGGCACGGGTGTTGGGTTCTCGTGTTGCGCCTCATCCAGAAGGTCTGCGGGAAATTGGCTATTTCCCCTTGCGGCCAACCTCTGCAAGCAGGCAAGTGTTTACCCAGCCGATGCATGTTTACCATTGGCATCAAGAGGGCTTTGAATTGCCTGAAGGATGTGACCTTTTAGCAGTAGGAGAAACCTTTCCTAATCAGGCGTTTCGGTATGGCGATCGCACTTATGGCCTCCAGTTTCACCCGGAGATTACCGCAGCGTTGATCGACCACTGGACCACTCAAGCTGCTGACCAGTTGACACTGCCTGGGGCTCAACCAAAATCGCTTCATCTTGACCAACACAATCTCTATCATGAGGCTGTGGAAAACTGGTTGCGCAGCTTTCTAACCCAATGGCTCGCTAAGGCATTAGGATCCTCGGTTGGACGTCTTTCTGCTTAGTACAGAAGTCCTTCTCAAGGCTGTGGGAAACTGAGGCTCTCCTGTGGAAAACTAGGCTAAAGTCTGTAGAAAAGACGAAATCTATCAGGGAAATAAGTTGTGAAGATTGGGCTAATCGGTACAGGGCTGATGGGCAAACCCATGGCTCTACGGCTGCTGGAGATGGGCCACCAAGTCTGGGCCTACAACCGTACTGTTAGCAAGCTGGAGCCACTAGCGCAAGCAGGTGTGACAACCTCAGAAACGGTGCAAGAGGTTGTGCAGGCAGTAGATACCCTCGTCCTGATGCTGAGTGATGCAGCAGCCATTCGTGCAGTGCTGTTGCAGGAGCCTGTACGGCAGACGTTGTGCGATCGCACCCTTCTGCAAATGGGGACAATTTCTCCCGACGACAGCCGTACCTTAAACCAAGAGTTTCAAGCGCTAAACGCCAGCTATTTAGAAGCACCTGTCTTAGGCAGCATTGGCGAAGCTCAATCGGGCAACCTGATCGTAATGGTTGGGGCTACTCCAGAGCAATATACCCGTTGTGCTCCCCTGTTGCAGTGTTTTGGACCAGACCCGCTACATGTCGGTCCGGTAGGGTCTGCTGCTGCACTCAAACTAGCTCTTAACCAACTCATTGGCTCGCTCACCACAGCCTTTGCCCAAAGCCTAGGGCTGATCCAACGAGAAGGCGTCGATGTAGATCTGTTTATGCAAGTGGTGCGTAGCAGCGCTCTCTATGCCCCTACCTTTGACAAGAAGCTGGATCGCATGGTCAATCGCAACTTTGCCAACCCCAACTTCCCAACCAAGCACTTGCTTAAGGACATGAACTTGTTTGTAGAAACAGCGCAAGCCGTTGGCCTCGATGCATCAGCCGCAGCCGCAGTGCGCCAAGTTGTTCAGAAAGCAGTTGATCAAGGGTTAGCTGATACAGACTATTCAGGGCTGTTCTCTGCTGTTAGCCCTTCCGAAGAGACTTCTTGACGCTTGTCTCTACCACTCTCTATTTCTATTACCCTATCAACCTCCTAAATCTCTATTGTGCCTGCCCTGTGGGCTAGGGCGTCAGCTTTCTAGATTATGGGGAATGGTAATTGTGAAGACGGTACCTTCACCTGCCTTAGACTCACAGGTGAGAGTCCCACCATGTCGCTCAGTAATAATTTGGTAACTTATGGACAGTCCCATGCCCGTTCCTTGACCGATGGGTTTGGTCGTGAAAAAAGGATCGAAGAGACGGGCTTGGGTTTCCGGAGGAATGCCCGGACCATTATCTGCAATTTTAATAATCAGCTTTGATCGAGTTAATCTCGTTTCAATTACAATCTTGGGCTGTAGGGCAGGTTGCTTTTCCCAGGCCTCTTCAAGGGCATCGATAGCATTGCTCAAAATGTTCATAAAGACCTGATTGAGCTGTCCCGCATAGCACTCGATGGGGGGAATTGACCCGTAACGCTGCACAACCTCAATCATGGGCCGCGGTCCCTTAGCCTTTAATCGGCTCTGCAAAATCATTAAAGTGCTGTTGATGCCTGCATGGATGTCAACGGCTTTTTGATCCGCTTCATCCATTCGGGAGAAGGTTCTTAGAGACAGCACAATTTTTTGAATGCGGTCTGCCCCAACTTTCATTGAGTTCAGCAGTTTAGGGAGATCTTCCACAATAAAGGGGAGATCAATGGCTTCCGCCTCTTCCGCAACCTCCGGAACGGGCTCAGGATAATGGGTTCGATAGCGCTTGAGAAGACCCAGTAAATCTTCGATGTAGTTGCGGGCGTGATTGAGATTGCCGTAGATGAAGTTAACTGGGTTGTTAATCTCATGGGCTACTCCAGCAACCAGTTGCCCTAGGCTAGACATCTTTTCGCTCTGAACGAGCTGCATCTGTGTTTGCTGTAGTTCCCCTAAAGTGGCCTCTAGCGTCTGGGTTCGTTGCCGCAGCTTTCCTTCCGACTCTGCGAGGGCTACTTCAGCTTGCTTGCGCTTGATGCCTAGGGCAATTTCTTTTGCTAAGAGAGCGAGCAGGTCTTGTACTGTGGATTGAATGGGCTGTTGGGCAAACATGCCAATGACCCCCAACAACTGATCTTCGACAATGAGGGGGTATCCGGCAAAGGCGACCATGCCTTCCCGCTTTGCCCATTCTGGGTCGCTGATACAGGGATCGCTTTGAAGGGAATTTGTGATTTGGCAGGTCCGTTCTGCTGCAATACTGCCAATCTTGAATTTGCCGACAGGAATGCGGCTGTGAGAGCCGTCAAGGTGAGTATATAGTCCCGAGCTGGCTTGTAACTCTAGAACAGTGCTTCCAGGAGAAAGGGTCCAAATCCGGGCAAAGGCCACTTCCAATGTTCTGACTAGTGCATTGGTGCAGGCTTGTAGCATGGCCTGTAGAGGTTCACCTCGCGTCAGGATAGAGTCAATTTCGGCTTGAAGAGACGATAGACGTACCTGCTCTGTTAGCAAATCGACGGCTTGCTTACGCTCGGTAATGTCCTCTAAGGTGCCTAAGACGCCCACGACAGCCCCATTGGCGTTGTAGAGCGGGACTTTATTCGTTTCGAGCCAGATCTGGCGACCATCAGCCTGCTGCTGGGTTTCTAGCTTGCCTAGAATGGATGTATTGGTCTCCATAACAGTGAGATCGCCCAACCTGTATTCTTCTGCTTCCTCGGCAGTCCAGGGCAAGTCGTAATCAGTTTTTCCAATAATTTTCTCAGGACTCTCTAACCCGCACGCTCGGGCAAAGTTTTGATTGCAGCCTAGGTAAACAGAGCTGCGGTTTTTCCAGAAGATATATTGAGGGATGTTGTCCATCACCAGTTGCAGGAGCTGCTTAGATTCCCGCAGATCCTCTTCGGCCTTAATGCGGTCAGTGATGTCTTCGTAAGTCCCTAAGATGCCGACGAGCTCGCCGTCTTCGCCATAAAGCGGCACTTTATTGGTGTCACACCAGATATGGTTGCCATCTGCTCGGATTTGGGATTCGAGTAGATGGTACTCAGGCTGGCCATTTTCCATGACCCAGCGGTCGTTGGTTCGATACTCCTCGGCTTCTTCGGTAGCCCAAGGCAGATCGTAATCCGTTTTACCGACGATTTCGCGGGAATGCGTCAGCCCAGCCGCTTTAGCAAACACCTCATTACAGCCCAGATAAACCGATTGCTGGTCCTTCCAGAAAATTGCTTGGGGAATGCTATCAATTACTAGGTGCAGGAACTGCCGCGATGAACGAATGGTTTGTTCGGCCCGCTGGCGCTCAGCTTCTACCCGTTTACGCTGGCTAATGTCGCGAATGTTGGTGAGGATAACCTCCCGTTCCCGAAGGGTAACTCGCTGTAGGTAAATCTCAACGTTGAAAGATGTGTGGTCTTTGGGTCGCCAGGCTTCCCATTCAAAAAGTTGGGCTTCTCCAGCCAGGGCCCGTTGCCAATGAATAGCTAGCGTGTCGATTGGCTGCTCTGGACTCGATAAGTCTTGGAGAGAAGCTTTGAGAGCTTCTTGCCGAGTCAGGTTGTACAGGGCTAAGAAGGTGCGATTGACGTCTAGAACTGTGCCTTTGAGATCTTGAATGAGAATTCCTTCGTAGACGCTGTCAAACAACGTTCTAAGATCTCGTTCAGAGGCTCGTAGAGCCCGAGTGCGTTCTTCAATACGGCTTTCTAGGGTTTGATTTAGGCGTTGCAGCTCGGCTTCAATCTGCTTGTGCTCTGTGATATCGAGCACGACACCATCGAGAAACAACAGTGTATTGTGTTCATCGAAGACTCCCTGCCCTTTTTCGTAAACCCAGCGTACTGTGCCATCGGGATGGTGTACCCGGTATTCCAGAACGAAGGGTTCGTGTTTAATAATGGCCTCGTGGACAATCTGCTCCACAAGCTTCCGGTCGTCGGGATGGACGATGCTTGCGACAGAGCGGACTTTGTTATCAATAAAATCAGCAGCGGGGTAGCCATAGATCGCCTCAATGCCGTCGCTGAAGAATTTGGCCGTCCAATTTTTGTCGTACGACTGGCGGTAGACGGCTCCTGGAATATTAGAAACCAGGCTGCGAAACTGCTGCTCGCTTTGGCGTAGTTGCGCTTCTGTTTGTCGGCGCTGTTCCTCAATCAATTTGCGATCGCGAATATCGCGAATCATGACTAGGGTTTCATCAGCTCCACTAGGCACAATCCGAACTTCTTCCCAATACTGCTGCCCGTCCCGTAGAAAGGCTTGCTCATAAACTTGAACAGTGCCTGTATCCAGTGCCTTCTGAATGTAAGCCAACCGCTGCTCTACCTGCTCGGGTGGCAGGATCTCGTAGAGATCAGTGTGGTAATGAGTGAGATCAGGTTGGACAACATTAATATTGCCGGGGGTGATGATCTCATAGCCAGTGGAGTCTCGCTGCATCCGCAGCATTAGATCAGGAATGGCATTGATTAGGGCGCGATTTGTAACCTCACTCTGTCGCAGCGATTGCTCTGCCTGCTTGTTTGCCGTGATATCAAAAATAACGCCGTTAATGCAGGGTGCTACCCCCGCTTCACAGGATGAAAGCTGGCCGCGATCGCACACCCAGCGCCAAGTGCCATCGGGGTGTTGGAGGCGATATTCCACTGCAAAAGGCTGCTGCTGAGCCATCGCGATCTTGATAGCCTGTTCGGCAGCAGCTCGATCGTCTGGTTCAATTAACTCTGCCCAGCGAATTTGTCCTGCTATCAGGACATCGGTCGCATAGCCGCTAAGGGTTTCTATAAAGTCACTCAGAAAAGTGGGTGTCCAGTGAGCATCGAGCTGACGCTGGTACAGGACAACCGGCACTTGGCTAAGCAGATCTTGAGCGGACGCAGGCCCCGCGCGATAGGTCATTTGCGATCAGCACACTGGGTTAGCTATTGAGATCAAGCAACTACTTTAACGGTAATCCGGAAGAGAGCCTATACATACTCTTGAGGATGATTGCTTGAAAGTATTATTAGTTTTCCCAGCTTTTCTCTGACAAGACTGTTCATAGAGTCCAAAATTACACTGGAATCTTGGCAGGTGTGCTGTCAATGTCCTTTTAAGGGAGATTGACAGTTTGCGATCGCAACCGAGTAGGTCTAGGGACAAGCCGAAGCCTCTCTAGTCCAGAATCTTCGGTACTTTGAAATAATCGTCTTCCCGCTCAGGCGCGATGCTGAGAATGTCTTCTCGGCCTTCAAAAGGTTTCAACTGATCAGGGCGTGTGATGTTGTTGAGTTCAATTGCGCGGGTAGTGGGCTCTACATTCTGGGTATCTAGCTCACTTAACTGCTCGACATACTCCAAAATGCTGCTGAGTTGTCCAGTAAATTGTTGTTCTTCCTCAGGAGAAAGCTCCAAACGGGCAAGCAAAGCTACTTTACGAACCTGGTCGAGGTCGATCATGGGCGGTTGAAATGAAAGATAAATGGTGAGCAGTCAGGGGATACTAGGCAACCGACAACTTCCAAGCTGGGTCTTTAGAAGAAGACGTCAGACTTCATGCGGCCTGTATTCTTTAACCAGTTTTGAGCTTCGATGTAGTTGTTTGGTGCAATACTAATTGCCTCCAGCCAATAACGAGCAGCCTCGTCATAAAAGCTCTCAGCGGTTTGGCTGTCGTCTGCCGCTTCGGCCTGCTCTCCCTTGTAGTGGTAAATCACAGCCATGTTGTTGAGCGCCTGACACAGACGAGGATTAAGTTCAATGGCTTCTTTGTACAACTCCATTGCCTTATCGTGTTCCCCGTTGCTGGCGTGGATTAGCCCCATGTTGTAGAGAATGAAGCTCTTATCGTAAGGGTCTTCTTCGAGTGTCAGGGCTTCTCGGTAGTTCTCCATCGCTTCAGCATATTCGCCATCAGCCTGGGCTGACATGCCATCGCGATAGTAGGCAAAGGCTTCTTTTTCTTGTTGCTTAGCGGGCATGAGCTTCAAAATCATGTCCGCCATGACGGTAAAAGACTTATCAATAAAGTTGTCGTTGCGTTGGCTTCTGGGCATGGATGACCTTGATGCGGCGCGTTCAAGAATTAGCCTAGCAAAGGAGCGGCGGTTTTTGTGAGTTCAACCTGTGGGCGGCAACAATTGCCCCTCTGATGGGCTGGACTGAACAGTAGATGTTTTGCAGATTGCCAAGGTTTGCCGAAATTATTACGCTTGGTTACGCGCCTTGAAGATTGAGATGCATAACGAGTTGAGATCCACAACCTAAGCCACAGCTAAGGTTTGAGCTGTGTATGCAGGTAATTCACCACGTCTGCCAGAGTAATCAGCAGAGTTTCATCAAAGGTGTCAGTAATATCAATCCCAAAGGTTTGCTCAAAGTCTTCGCAGAGGTTAAGACCCCAGTCAAACCAGCACACTAGAGGAAACCGCAGATCCTCCTCCAACCGATCGCTGGGATACACTCGCCCCATCGCTAGCCCAGAGTAGTGGCTGAGGCGTTCATAGGTGAAGTCAATCAGAGGTTGTGGCAGGGCTATGGCAACGGCGGGCGGAGTCCAATACCGGATGTACCAGTCTTCGGCATTGAGACAGGGGCGCGATCGCAACTCTCGGTTGACCTGACGACGAACTGCTAAATCAGGGCTGAGAAATTGGTACGTTTGCAGGTTGCTAACGAAGTTTCTAAACGTTTGCCACATATGAACCTGAATTGACAGTTTCCGCCTGGTTTCCTAAAAGTGTGCCCAGGCAGCTGAATCAATCGACGATTTCAATCAGGAACTTATGCCAAAGCTATGGATAGGAGGAGATTTTTCCCAATTCTCCTCAGTTTTAACCACAGTGCCTAAAAACGCTTCAAATTGCTCTGCTGACATAGGCCGCCCAATATAGTAACCTTGGCCAATATCGCAACGGTAGCTCTCTAGAAGGGCCAATTCGGCTTCGGTTTCTACCCCTTCTGCAATGACCGTAAGCTGTAAGTCGTGGGCCATCTGAATGACTGCTGTAAGAATTGCCTGATTTTTCAGGTCAGTGGTGGCTCCCTTAACAAAGCAGGTATCGATCTTCAACGTATCAATGGGAAGCTCTTTGAGGTAACTAAGGGACGAATAACCAGTTCCAAAGTCATCAATGGCGATTTTCAGTCCTAATGCTTTGAGCTCGTTCAGGATTGGAATAGCTGACTCCGAATCTTGCATTAAGGCTGTTTCAGTAATCTCCAACTCCAAAACTTCAGGAGATAAATTCGCCTGTTTAAGAGCGTTGATGATGGTTTGACTGAGCTGGGGCTGATTAAACTGAACGCTGGATAGGTTAACCGAGATTTGCAACGGTGGCAGCCCACGCTGCTGCCAGGTTTGAATCTGGCGGCAAGTCTCTTGGAGAATCCATTCCCCAATGGGAACGATGAGTCCAGTTTCTTCGGCTAAAGGAATAAATTGGCCTGGTGAGATCGGCCCATGCTCAGGATGGGTCCAGCGAATAAGCGCTTCTGCTCCCAAAATGCGATGGCTCTTCAAATCCATCTGGGGCTGATAATATACCTCGAATTCCTGACGTTCTAAGGCATAACGCAGCCAGGTTTCCAGCACAATTTGGTCAGTGGATACAACAGGAATATCGGTGCGGTAGAACTGGCAGTAGTTACTTTTTTGTTGCTTAGCCCATTCCAATGCTGCATCGGCCTGACGCAGTAGCGTGCTGGCATCGCTGCTGTCGTCGGGGTACAAAGTCACTCCAATACTGGTTGTGATGAAGACTTCCTGCCCGCGTAGGGAAAAGGGATGGGACAAGCGGTTCAGGAGGTCATTAGCAACGGCCTGTACTCCCTGACGGCTATCAAAGTCCTTGAGTAGAACGGCAAATTGGTTGCCCGTCAAACGCGCAACAATAGCGCGTTCGGGTAAGGAGGATCGAAGTCGCTTAGCAGCAGCTTGGAGTAAGCTGTCGCCTGCGTTGTAGCCCAAGGTGTTGTTAATCTGACGCAGACGGTCCAAACTAAGGGACAGCAGAGCTAGGGAACGATTTTTCTGAATTGACCGTTCTATGGCCTGCACTAGGCGCTGATAGAGTAGGTGGTGGTTGGGCAGATCTGTAAGGCTGTCGTAATTGGCCAGCCGATTGAGGCGCTCGGCAGTGTTTCTCAAAACTGCGGCATACTGCTCCATAAGCTGAGCCTGCTTCCGCAAGCGAGTTTTGATGGCCGACAGAATTTCTGGGTCTGCAATCGGCAGGGTAAGGCAGTCGTCAGCTCCCAGTTCGACGCATTCTCGCAGGTAAAACTTCTCATTCTGGTCACTGACCAGAATAAAGGGAATGATGGCCAACTCCGTACGCTCCTGCAGGGCTTTGAGTAGGAGTCGGCTATCCCCGCCATCCAAATCGAGGGTACAAATAATGAGATTGGGTCGTTGAATATAGGCTGTCTCAACCCCAGCATCAGGTTCATCGGCAGTGATGACTTCAAAGCCCTCGCTAACCAAGAGTCTCAGAATGTCTTTGTGGGGCGTGCTGTCCTGTCCGATGACCAGGATTTTTTCCATGAATGCCTTCCAGTATTGAGAAGATGGCCTTATTTGCCTGTCAATACCTATCTCAGATTGAGTCCAAAGAGGACAGGGGGCTAACAGCCCCTACTGTTGACATGACCCAAAGCCATGAATGAATGTTTCAGCATGACTATCATCACCCTTGCTCCTTCTGCTGCAATTGGCTATTGCCTAACTCAGCAGGAAGGAGATAACTGTCTTTAAAGAACGCCAGAAAGCTCCAGGAGACGCCGGAAAAACGCCGGAAAAATTCCGGCAGAACCGCCAGGAACCCCTTAAGAAATTGTCGGTGATAGTCAGTATAGGCTTTTCAAGCAGACCTATTGGCAAAGGTTTGTCAAGGTTGAGATGAAGCTTGGGTAAGAAACGGCGGCGGCCTCCGCTCGCTGAATAGTGGTTTGTCCTGAAGCGCGAAGGGCTGCGATCGCAAGGCTCATTCCCACCCGATGGTCAGTATGGCTGTCTACTTCGGCTCCCCTTAGAGAGGCTCCACCTTGAATCTCCAGTCCGTCAGGCAGCTCTCTGACGTTGGCTCCTAAGCGATTAAGCTGGCTAGCCATGACGGTAATGCGATCGCACTCTTTAACCCGCAGTTCTTCAGCCTCTTTCACGACTGTTGTTCCCTCGGCAAACAGGGCTGCCACAGCCAGAATCGGAATTTCGTCGATCATGCGGGGAATCAGATCGCCGCTAAAGGTAGCGGCCTTGAGCGCACTGGATCGCACCCGTAAATCAGCCACGGGTTCCCCGGTCACGTCTCGCTCGTTTTCTAAGGTGATGTCGGCCTCCATCTGCCACAGCGCCTCTAGGATGCCAGTTCGGGTGGGGTTAATGCCCACATTCTCGATCATCAAGTCAGAGCCTGGTGTAATGAGAGCGGCTACTAGCCAAAAGGCCGCCGAACTAATGTCGCCCGGCACAATGATGGTTTGCCCGGTCAAGGTAGCTGGCCCATGGACGGTGGCACTACAGGTCTCTGGATCAACCGTGATATTTGCCCCAAATGCTCGCAGCATGCGCTCACTGTGGTCGCGAGACAGGCTAGGTTCGGTCACGGTGGTAGCGCCCTCTGTCAGTAGACCCGCCAGTAAAATGCAGGACTTTACCTGGGCCGAAGCGACAGGGGACTGATAGTGAATGGGCTTGAGTCTTTGGCCTTGAACGGCTAGGGGAGCCAGGGTATTACCCTTGCGGCCCCAAATGCTTGCCCCCATTTCACTTAGGGGCTTGATGACCCGGCCCATAGGGCGCGATCGCAAAGATCCATCTCCCGTCACTGTAAAAAAGCGATCTGAATGGGACGCCAGTAGCCCCAGCATTAGCCGCAGCGTGGTGCCAGAGTTGCCAGCATCTAGAACGTCCGCTGGCTCTTGCAGGTTGCCCAGCCCTACCCCCTGTACCGTTACCCATTCCTGCTCTAGATCCGACAGCGTTACCCCCATCGCTTGAAAGCACTTGGCTGTGCTGCGGGGATCTTCTCCTAATAACAAGCCTTTGATGCGAGTTTCGCCCAATGCGATCGCACCCAGCATGAGCGAGCGGTGGGAAATAGACTTGTCCCCCGGTACTTGTAGGCGACCCTTAAGTGCAACCCCATCTGCTGGCATTTGCAGCGTCAGAGTTTGGTGGGGTGTAGTTTCAGTCAGTTGGATCAGAGCGGTCATCGCGGTGCGGTTTCAGTAAGCCGTAGAGATCGTACCGCTTTGCCGGGATGCATGGTTAGTTCTGTCATAAAGTGGAGGCGCATGCCCAAGTGCACCACAGCGTCTAAGCCTGTTAACGAAAGGGGCACACTGCAAAAGGGGCATAATGAATAGGGTTTGTCGCGGGTGCAATTCCAGCTTGAACCCGTCTTTGTATGCCAAAGCCTTATGTCTCCTGTTGCGAGAACGCCAGCGCCAACGAACTCGTTGGCATTCCAACCCGATCCCTCCTCCACCTCTAAGGCAGCGCCGAGCGGCTATCCCCTCAGTGTTGCGCCCATGATGGATCGTACCGATCGACACTACCGCTACTTTATGCGGCAGATTACACGGCGTACGCTGCTCTACACCGAAATGGTCACGATGCAGGCCATTTTCTATGGTGACAAAGAGCGGTTGCTAAGCTTTTCGCCTGTAGAGAAGCCGCTTATTCTACAGGTGGGTGGTGATGACCCGAAAATGTTGGCCTACTGTGCCCAAGTGGCTACAGACTTCGGCTACGACGGCATCAACTTGAATGTGGGCTGCCCAAGTGATCGGGTGCAAAGTGGCAACTTCGGAGCCTGTTTAATGGCTCAACCGCAGCGAGTTGCCGAGTGTGTTGCAGCTATGATGGCCGCAACACACTTACCTGTCAGCGTCAAGCATCGCATTGGCATAGATGACTTGGATCGCTATGAGGACATGGCCCATTTCGTCCAGGTGGTCAGCACCACAGGCTGCCGCAACTTTACTGTTCATGCGCGCAAGGCTTGGTTACAAGGGCTGAGCCCCCGAGAAAACCGAGATGTGCCTCCGTTGCGCTATAGCGAGGTCCATCGTCTAAAGCAGGAGTTCCCCCATCTGTTCATCGAAATCAATGGCGGCTTTAAGACCCTTGACCAGGCTCAGGAACAGCTCTGCAGTGTGGATGCTGTCATGATTGGTCGAGCTGCCTATGACCTGCCCTATCTCTTTGCTGAAGCCGATCAACGCATCTTTGGTGAAACGGCCTCTCCTTTGACCCGCCACCAGGTGATCGAGGCTATGCTGCCCTACCTAGAACACTGGACGGCACGAGGGATAAAACTCAGCAGCCTAACGCGACACCTATTGCTCTTGTTTACTGGGCAGCCTGGCAGTCGTTCTTGGAAGCGCTATCTAACTGAGTATTCTTCTAAGCCAGGGGCTGGAGCTGAGGTCGTGCGGACAGCCTTGGCTCAGGTGCCTGACCCGGCTACCCTTTGTGTTGAAGACTCGATGAGGTCTTAAAGACCCGACCAATCTGTGATTCCTTCACTGGGGTTGCCAGGTGAAGGGGTAGACATATTCATCGGGGGAGGTGAGCGATCGCAACTCCGACCCGTCCGGCCTAACCGTGTAAAGAATCTGATTTCCCAAATCCTGATTAGCGAGTTCAGCGCTAAACGCAATCCACTGACTGTTTGTAGACCACTGCGTTTGTAGCACTTGGGCTAGGGGTTCCTCAGTCACGGGAATAAACTTTTCGGTACTAAGGTCCATTACGTATACCGTTTGATCCTCAATCTTGCCAGAGGCAAAGGCCAGTTTTTGTCCATCCGGTGACCAACTCAACGCATCGTAAAAGCCAGGAACGGTGAGGGTCTTTAGGGTGCCTGTTGAGGTGTCTACCAGTTTGATCACCTCTTCATTGCTATATGGTGGATCGTGAGGAACGTAGAAGGCTAATCTGCGGCTGTCTGGTGCCCAAAAGAGACGACTGCGGTAAATTTGATGGTTGGGTTCAGGTGTGAGCAGGCGTCGATTCCTGCCGTTAGCATCCATTACATAAAGCTTTTGATTAGGATAAGTCCCTTCGTAAAAGGCTAGCTTCGAGCTGTCGGGCGACCAAGCTAGTGGACTTCCTGCTGCACTGTAAATACCAGGCTCCTGAGTAACTTGCTGGGGGGGAGTGCCATCAATAGAAGCTCGATAGATATGGCCTGCCCGCACAAATGCCACCTGCTCACCATTTGGAGACAGGTAGAGGTCAGATTCAATGTCGTCGGGAAGGGTGCTGAGTTGACGAGTCCCCTCAAGCCCTTGAGCATCCGAGATGTAAAGACGGCGACTGTCCGTAGAGCTGGAGGTAGGGGCGTTGCAAAATTCCTTAATCAGTAACGTGCTCTTCTCTGCCGTCCAGGCCAAATCCAAGCTGGGCTGGTAAGTGCATTGGCTTTTAAAGACAGGCGTAATTGTATTAGCCTCTCTGCGCCAAACGTAAACTTCTCCATAGTTGTAGACAGCAGCCAACTGCTGACCGTCTTGTGCCCAAGCTAACTCATCTAAAGGAGCCTCTGAGTTCTCGGCAGGCGGTGAGATCAAAAGCTGACGCTCTGCCCCATCTAGGCGAATGGAAAAAACGGTGTTGACGGCGGCAAAGGAGAGCAACCCCGCTTCCTCTGAGGTAGCTGTTGCGGCGTCTGTGGCCAGCCAGCCTGGAGAAGAAATGGAATTTGCCTGACCTGAGGGGGGAGAAATCTGAATTGAGTTTGCGAGTGTGGGCGATGGAACGACTGTTAAAGATGCAACAGGTTGACTCAAAAGAGCCATCAAACTCAGTTCAAACACCGTAAATTACCCCTCCTCAAAGCGCAAGAATTTTTCCCTCATGATGACAGAAATCCTCATCGGACGGGTTGCTGAGTCGGCATGTTCCTCCAGCAGGATTCCCTTTGTCAAAACTTGGTATTTACTAAATTCAGAAGGAATTTAGTCTTTTCAGCGCAATGCTTGACTTATTTAGGGAAATTGCCTGGAAATACTATTTTCTTGGCTGATCGACGGCAGATGCTATCCCTAAGTTTCCATGAACTTCACCAACCTCTTCTTTATTTTCTTAATTTTTTCCTCGCTACAACCTATTCTCCAACGACGGTTGGTTGAGTCTCGCCGAGTAAACTCCATTCGAGTGTTTGAGCAGAAGCGAGGTAGCCGGGTTATTTTGCTGATTCACCGTCAAGAATCTATCAGCCTGTTGGGCATTCCCCTATCGCGCTTTATCAATATTGAAGACTCGGAGCAAGTACTGCGGGCTATCCGCCTGACACCTCCCAATGTGCCCATTGATCTGATTCTGCATACTCCTGGTGGTTTGGTACTAGCCACAGAACAGATCGCACGGGCGCTGCTGCGTCACCCTGCCAAAGTTACGGTTTTTATTCCCCACTATGCTATGAGCGGTGGCACCATGCTGGCAATGGCAGCAGACGAGATTGTAATGGACGAAAATGCGGTGCTGGGTCCGGTAGACCCACAACTGGGGAATGTAGCGGCGGCCAGTGTCATTAAGGTCGTGGAGGAAAAACCCATCGAAAAAATTGATGACCAAACCCTGATCACCGCAGATTTAGCTCGTAAAGCCCTGTCACAAGTGCAGCGGTTTGTGCGATCGCTCTTGGAAGACGCTATTCCAGCACCCAAAATTAATCCAGAAAACATTGATCGAATTATCCAACGCCTGACCACGGGCCAGGTTACCCACGACTACCCCATCACCATTGAGGAGGCGAGGGAAATGGGCCTGCCGATTACTGCAGGCTTACCAATGGATATCTATACCCTAATGGAGCTTTACCCACAGCCGATGACGGGTCGTCCTTCGGTGCAATATATTCCTCTGCCGTATCAAAGTCCACCAGGCCCGGCTAGTATGCCTACACCGAAGGGAACTTGAACGGAGACGACAGAGGCAGGAGTCAGGGGGCAGAAAGTGAACCCGTTGCAACCCTTTCCCCTGCTCCGTTAGCTCATTAGATGGCTCACAATAGCTTGAGCAATCTGCTCGTTGCCGTTTTTATCGACAGGGGTGTTCTGCCGGGGCGGTGATAGTGGCTCGGTCAGAAATGCCCAGTTCCCCTCAAAAAAAGCACGGTGGCTGAGAATCCTGTGGTAGCTGTGATCCGCCATGCCTGCAATCAGCACAGGAGCCTCGGCAAACTCTTCACGGGTGAGAGTGATGATGGGCAGATCCAATCGGCAAGCTTCGGCATAGGTGCTGAAACCGGGCTTAGAGACGACCCGGCTGCACAGAGGCATGACATCGACGGGACGAAACTCACGGTTGGGCACTTTAAACAGATTGGGCAGGTCAGGAGCCTGGTGGTCGAAGGTGAGAAATTGCCAGTCGGAGAACGGGCTTAAGCTCTGGTAGGGAATTTTTTCAATGCCTAAGCCGCCGAAGGTAAGCAGAACCGTTTTCTCCTTGGCAGCAGTGAGGTGCCACTGCGATCGCAACTCCTCCTCCTCGTATCTAGGATTGCCCCCGACTAAACCCACATCTTCAATGACCGGAAAGGTTGACATAGTTTCGTGGAAGGGCAAGCGAAACAAGCGATCGCATTCCCCAAAGCAGTCCGCAATCCAATCGGCCACGCCTTCAAACTCGCCACCCCAGGGACGGTAGATAAAGTCCCAGCCAAAATTGCTCATCATCCAGCAGGGCACATCGGCGGCATGGGCAATCCGAGGGGTTAACGGGGGAATATCCGCCAACACCAGATTTACGCCAGCATCTTTCAGAAAGGCGGCTTCTTCAGCGACCAGTTGGGCTTCTGCCGCTTGGATCTGATGAAGCCTGCTTAGGGTTTCTGCCTTATCCATTTTGAAGCTATCGGCTTGAATGATACCGATGTCAAAGGCGCGTTGCCGATGGGTAAACTCTCCCTGGATGTACGCTTTGAGCAACCATTCGGGGGCTGTAGTCGCGAGAATTAGCTTGACCTCTGGCAAAAGCTGCTGCACGGTGGCAGCCACAGCGGCAGCACGGGTGGCGTGGCCAAAGCCGTGATTGGTAATGGCGACGTAGAGAGTAGGACGGGACATATGCGATCGCAGGTCTTGAAAGAAATTGTCTGCGGATTCTAGTAGTTCTGCGCCTAGAAAACTTGACTCCAAAAAAAGACTCGCCCAAATGGACGAGTCTAATAGGTTTTTAGCTTAGCGGAACTTAAATCTGAGGAACGAATTGTTCTTTTTCGGGAACAACGGCGTACTCAGAGACAATTTGGCGGAACTCGTCGCCATCAATGGTTTCCTTTTCGACCAGCAAATCAACCAGGCGATCAATCACGGCTCGATTTTCGCGGATGAGTCGCTTGGCCTCATCGTAGGCGTGCTCGACAATCGTGCGGACCTGTCTGTCAATGCGGGAGGCAATTTCCTCAGAGTACTCGGAGCGCTGGAGCCAATCGCGACCCAAAAAGACTTCGCCCTGAGAGCTTTCCAGAGACAGCGGTCCCAAATCCGACATACCGAATCGGGTCACCATTTGGCGGGCCATGTTGGTCACCTGTTGCAGGTCATTTCCTGCTCCAGTGGTGACTTCAGCATCGCCAAAGATGACATCTTCAGCGGCCCGGCCCCCTAAGGCTCCAGAAATTCGAGCCAGAATTTGGGCGCGGGAGATCAGCATTTGCTCTTCGCTGGGGGTAAACCAAGTCAAGCCCTGAGCCTGACCCCGAGGAATGAGGGTCACCTTCTGCACCGGGTCGTGATCCTTCAGCAGGGTGCCGATGATGGCGTGGCCAATTTCGTGGTAAGCAATCAAGCGCTTACTCTTGCTGTCAACCAGAGGTGTCCCCTCCATTCCGGCCACAACCCGATCCACTGCGTCATCAACTTCGCTCATGGTGATCGCTTCTTTGCGGCGACGAGCGGTCAGAATGGCAGCTTCATTGAGCAGGTTGGCGATGTCAGCTCCGGTGAAGCCAGGGGTGCGACGTGCGATCGCATCCAATGAAATCTCAGGTGCTAGTTTCTTGTTACGAGCATGAACCTTGAGAATTTCCAAACGACCCTTAACATCCGGTGGATCAACAGAGATTTGACGGTCAAATCGGCCTGGGCGTAGTAGGGCTGAATCGAGTACGTCTACTCGGTTGGTTGCTGCGATGATGATGATGCCCGTGTTGCCCTCAAACCCGTCCATCTCGGTCAAGAGTTGGTTCAGGGTTTGCTCTCGCTCATCGTTACCGCCGCCGATTCCAGCACCCCGCTGACGACCGACTGCGTCAATTTCATCAATGAAGATGATACAAGGTGCATTTTCCTTGGCTTTCTTAAAGAGGTCGCGAACGCGGGAAGCACCCACACCCACAAACATCTCCACAAACTCAGAACCAGAAATGCTGAAGAAAGGAACGCCTGCTTCGCCTGCAATCGCTTTAGCCAGAAGTGTTTTACCCGTTCCAGGAGGGCCAACCAGCAGCACACCCTTAGGAATGCGGGCACCCACTGCGGTGAAGCGCTCAGGCTTCTTCAAGAAAGTAACAACTTCTTGAAGCTCTTCCTTCGCTTCGTCAATGCCAGCGACATCGTCAAACATGACGCCAGTTTTGGCTTCCATCATGAAGCGGGCGCGGGACTTGCCAAAGCTCATCGCTTGTCCAGGGCCACCTGTAACCCCACTGGAGCGGCGGAACAAAAAGAATAGACCCCCAATCAACAGAAGCGGGAAGAGTAGATTGCCCAAGGCTCCCCACAGTGCCCCATCGTTGCGTAGGGGGTGGGAGTCGAGGCTGATGTCCATATCGCGCAGACGGCTGATCAGCTCTGGTGCGTTACCAGGTAGATCGACTCGCCAATGCTGCACCCGGTTATCCAATTCCGGATCGACCGCTTCTACAATGGCGGTTCGGCCTCCTTCATAGAGGTCAACAGCTGTTACCCGCCCTGCATCCAGATAGTCGAGAAAACGACCGTAGGTCATGCGGGTGTTGGCAGCGTTGCGGCCCATATCTGCCGGAGCTGATGAGAATGCGCCTTGCCAGAAGAAGAACCCAATTACCAGAATCGGTAGGGTCCAGAGCAAGATAACTCTCCAGGAAAATTTCATAACCAGGTGGCCTCTAAAA
>DATNQF010000148.1:0-6132 GCA_036702855.1 Trichocoleus sp.
GACCAACATCGAGCGGATTCTAGAACGGCTAGAAGTTATCTCCCGCGAGTCCTTCTTCCTAACCCAAGTTTCCGTAGTGATTGCCCTAGGCAGCATGGAAACGCCGCGCGCGATGAATGTGTTGCAAGCACTTGCAGATTACACGTCAGATGGCCGAGTTCGCCGTCGGGCCGAAGAGGCCGTACAGCAAGTGCAAAAGGCCATTGGTAAAGATCAGGCTGTCCAAAAGCTCCAGCAGGAAATTGATGACCTGAAGAAATCGAACCAGGAACTCAAGAGCCGGCTAGAGGTTTTGGAAGCAAAAGCCAAGTAGAATCTCCAAGCCGGGATGGAGTTGAACAACTCCATTTGTCCCCTTTCCAGGGTCTTCAATTTCGATGGAGGCCCTGGAAAGCTTGGCAAATAAAGGTTATCAGGCTTTGGGAGGTTGCCCAGAGTTGTCATCCTTAAGTCGGTTCAATACTCCCCAAAGCAAACCTGCAATCAAGACAACACTGACGGCAACGATAGAGGGTTGCCAAAGAGAAGCCGCAGCGGGAGGCAACGTGTTGCCATCAATCCCTAGAACCTGCGTGGGCTCCTGGGTATCTGCTGTTTTTTGAGCACTGGAGGATGCCCTGGGCTGTTTAGGCTGAGCTGAAGCGGCAACAGTGACCTCGAAAGACAGGTCAAACGCTTGGAAATCTCTACCTTCCTTGGGCTCCCCCTTAAGCGTGAGCACATAAGTTCCTACATCTGGAAAAGTCACCAAGGCTGCAGGGATACCCGCATAGCCTTCGACCGTCAAAGGCCCCAAAGCGGGACGAGCCAGAAGAGTCTGCCCGGGTTGGGAATAAACCGATAGTTGACAAGTGCAGTCTGCTAGAGGAATCACCTCTCCGCCCTTACGAACCAGGGCAAACCAGATTTGAGAAGGCTCTCCTGCACGGGCGGTATCATTTGGCTCAATGTGAAGCGTGCCGCCAACATCTCCTGCGACCTTGACCTGATGGGCACTCGCTGACAAGGACAACCAGAATCCACCTCCTACCAAAAAGCTCTCTAGCAGGAAGCCTTTTACTCGGAAAAATTTAGGAACGCTTGGGCGGGACATAGTAACGATCCAGGGACAACAAAGACCAAGGCCAACGCGATCGCAACAACAATACTCCTCCAACTACCCCCACAAAAACCCCTGTACAAACCCAATGGGTCAGACTGAGATGCGATTCTCCTAGGTAGCGCGACCCCAACAGGAGACAATGGAGAGTACAAAAGAGAAGGACTGGGATGCTCAGCAAGTGTAGCTTGCGCCAAAAGCGACCCAACCGCCGTCGGGCCCAGTCGGTGCTGGTCAGAGCCAGTGGCACCATTAACGTCAAGGCTGAAACACCTGTCATCACCCCAAATCGATGCGTTGGCAACATGAACTGAACCGCTTGCAAATTCCAGCCCCAACTGTGCTGAAGCATTTGCACAGTATGCGCCAGCGACAGGATAAACGCCCCCACCCCAAGCACCCGACGATATTGCAGTGGCCCACTCCAGAGCTTGCTAATGGGCCGGGCAATCAGTGCCAGGATCAGAGCTGCTAGTGCTCCATACCCAGCGTAGTCGGTCATGTTATCCCCAGTACGCATCAGCGTCAGCACCCCAATCAGCAGGGTCAGCCATCCCCCCAACCGAAAGAGTTGGCTACGGCGATCCTGACTCAGCCAGCTAGTTGACAGGCCAATTCCCAGCATAATAGGCAGGGTGCCTGTCCCAAAAGCCATCATCGTCAACGCTCCAGCCCACGGATGGGTCGTCTCTGCGGCCTTGATCTGAGCTGCGTAGAGAAAACCACAGGGAACCAGTCCCCATACCAGTCCTAGCAAAAACGGCGTCCACCACTGACGAACCAAGGAAAACCGAGTCAGCACTCGCTGCAAGCGCTCATGCAACTGCCCCTGCATTAAAGGGTGCAGAAGAGGCAGTTTAGGCAGCAGCCCCGGACTCACCTGAGACAAGCCAAACCAAATCAGCAGTAATCCCGTTACCAGCGCCATCGCCCGTCGTAGATCACTTCCCAGCCCGGCCACTTGACCACCAGCCACCAGCACCGAGCCAATGCCCCCAATCGCAGCGCCTACTAGCCCATAGCTCAGCAGCCGCCCCAGGTTAAGCAGCAGGTGAAACCCCACAGACTGCCACCGCGAAGGAGCCTCAGCGGTAGGACTGCCCAGCGAAAAAGCCACCGAAATGGGGCCACACATTCCTAGACAGTGACCAAAACTGCCTAGAAAGCCTAGGCTCGCGATGAGAAACAGGTCGAGCATGCGATCGCATCCGCCTCAAATTCACATTGACATCCTAACGAGGGAACAAGAGAGCATGAATCCGCCTCCTAGCGATCTTCCCCCTACAGATTCAAAAACTTTTCCAGCGCAGCAACCATCGCAGGCGGCCACCGACGAACCGTTTTGACCCAATTTAGATCTTTATAGCGACCGTCCAAACCCATCACTGCAACCCAGTTGCTCTCGGCCTCGCCCCGCTGCCCCTGCTCCCACAAAGCTGCCGTCAATGCTGCGCGGGCATCTGGGAAGTTGGGATACTTCCGGCTGAGGTTACGAAACTGACGGATCGCTTCATCGGGTTGGTCCAGTTGATACAAAGCCAATGCTGCATTAACCCGAGCAAAGGCAAACTTGCGATCCAGGTCAGCCGCCTTTTGGTAGTCTTCTAGGGCCGCTTCCCACTGACCCAGACCTGCGTTGGCATTGCCCCGATTATTGTAGGCAGCGGCATCATTGGGGTTAATTTCAAGCAGATGAGTGTAATCTGCGATCGCATCTTCCCAACGCCCCAGTCCTTCCAAGGCTGCACCCCGGTTTAGATACGGATCCGGTTGTTCCGGTGCCAGCTCAATCGCTTTTGAATAGTCAGCTAAGGCTGACTCCAGCTTGTTTTGGCTGACTCGTACGTTGCCCCGGTTACTCCACACTGCCGCCTCTTCTGGCAGGTACTCCAGCAGGTCACTCCACAGCTCCTCAGCCTGCGCAAACTGGCCTGCTTGGGAAGCTGAAAAAGCTTGTTGCCGCAAATCGGTAATTGTCTGAATATCCTCCTGAGAGAACGTTGAAGCAACCGAGGCTAGTGGCTGAGCCAAAGCTCCGCTGCCTGTTCCTAGCCACATCCCGACAGCCAACCCGACAGCCACAAGTGCTGCCAGCCAAGAAGGCAATCGCATATACTACCCCCCAAATCACGCCAGTAAGCCACCTGTTGATTATCCCTTATGGTGTGAGGAGGCAGAAGGCAGGAAATGGAAGGCAGAGGGCAGAAGACAGTTTCTAAATCAAAGGTAACTGCTGCTCAACCACAGCAGCAGGGACAGTTTTAACGTCGTAGCCTAAATGGTGACAGGCGGCAGCAGTCACAACTCGGCCCCGTGGAGTCCTATGTAAATAACCGATCTGCATCAGATAGGGTTCGTAAACTTCTTCGATGGTCTGGGCATCTTCTCCCGTCGCTGCCGCCATCGTATCTAGTCCAACCGGGCCACCTCTAAAATTTTCGATCATCAGCGTCAGCAGACGGCGATCGGTCCAATCTAGGCCGCAGGGGTCAACGTTAAACAACTCCAGCGCCTCAGCCGCAATTGCTTCAGTAATGGGGCCAGAGGCTTTGACCTCAACATAGTCTCGAACCCGTTTAAGCAAACGGTTGGCGATCCGGGGAGTGCCTCGTGATCGACGAGCAATCTCTGCGGCTCCTGCCGGTTCAATAGGAGTGTTGAGAACCTGGGCTGTGCGGGCCACAATCTGGGTTAGCTCATCGATCTCGTAAAATCGGAGCCGCTGAATAAGACCAAAGCGATCGCGCAGTGGCGACGTGAGCGCCCCTACCCGTGTTGTTGCCCCTACCAACGTAAAGGGATTGAGCGGAATACTTCGCGTCCGGGCACTTTGCCCCTTGCCAATCGTGACGTCCAAGCGCGCATCTTCCATGGCAGGGTAAAGAATTTCTTCTGTCACCCTAGGCAAACGATGGATTTCATCAATAAACAGCACATCTCCTGGCTTGAGATTCACCAACAATCCGGCAATATCTCGGGGTCGCTCCAAAGCAGGCGCAGTTGTGATTTTGCACTCTACCCCCATTTCTTGAGCCAAAATCAGCGCCATCGTGGTTTTGCCCAATCCCGGCGGGCCATACAGCAGCAAATGATCCAGCGGCTCTTTCCGTGACTTAGCCGCTTGAATGGCAATATCTAGCACTTCTTTCAGCGCTTTTTGACCAATGTAGTCAGCAAAGCGCTTGGGACGCAGGCTGTCATCTGGCCCTTTAGTTTCATCCGCATCAGCCTCACCGTCGCGCACTGGAGACAGCCTAGGCTCAATTGATGCGTCCAAAGCCGCAGCTTCCAAGGTCTTTTGTTCTAGGCTCTCGTCACCCCTAGCCTTGTGCTTGCGCTTTGACTGTGAGGGAGAATCCGCAGAAGAATCAGACGGCTGCCTTGAAGAAATAATAGCCATAACAGACCGCAATGGAGCCAGCGTTGCCCTTCATCTTAGCCTGGTTCAAATGCACCAATCTAGAACTAACCTGGCATAATGCCATGAACTCGCAAAAGATCGGCTACGGTCGGGCAATAAGGGGAGAGGCCAAAGCTAGCCGGACTAACCGCATTGGCATAGACAAAATGGCGGTACTTGATGCAGAAATAGTCCCAAGGGGCCATCTGAATACGAAATAGACGGATGATTACATCTGCCAGCCAAAACGACAGCGGAATCCTAAAAAATATCGGTTTACCCAGGTAGGCACAGGCTTCCTCAATCAGTTGGTCAGCCGTTATAGCCGGGTTCCCCAGCACAAACTCACGGTAGCCTGTCTGGCTAGGATGATCAATTAGATGCCGAATCACCCAGGCGATATCCTGGGCGTGGGCAAAGTGAAACCCTCCATCAGCACTCAAAAAGCGCGCTAGTCCCATCCACTTGATAACACTGGGTAGGTCAGCCGAAATGAATGAATAGGGCTTGTCCTTATCTCCCCCAAAGACCAGCGTGGGAAAAACGGTTGTAATTTTGGGATAAATCACTAGTTCTGGTAGCCTTCGGTGGCACTCGTATTTGCTTCGGATGTAATCCGTGCCAATCTCACCCGCTTCCTTTAGAGGTTGGTTCTCCTGATTGAGGATGCTTGCAGTGGAAAAGTAAATCACTTGCTCACACCGCTGAGGATCGAGCAGCGACATCAACTGTAAGTTGCAGTTGATATTGATGTCTAGGACATCTTGATTGCCACCCCAAGCCGCTGCGGCCAATATCGCCCCATCCATGGTTGAGAGAAGATCTGCAAACTGCTTAATCTCAGTGAGGCCGCCTTGCAGCAGATGTACTCTGGGATTTCTATGGAGGGGCAGCTTGAGCTTGCTGGGGTCACGCACTAACAGAAATAACTCGTGGGGGGTACCTTCCAGTAAGGCCTCCACAATGTAGTGACCGATACAGCCACTCGCTCCGGTCATAAAGATGCGCTTGGTTCCTGGGACAGTCAAATCAATCGTGGGAGGTTGAACAGAGTGAGGATTCAAGGATACTTAACGCCAAACGGAGATAGGACAGGTGAGGCCACCTCTCAATAGTTAGTCAGAGAATGGGGCAACTGACAAGCTATAAAGATTGCGTAAAACCCCTATGCTAATCCTGATCTTGGCTTTCCAATCGGGTATTTGTAAGTACTGACACTGGCTATTGAAGCTGAGGGCGTTCCCCTTTGACGGCTTTGCCAGAAGTCCTAGTGGAATTTTGGGCCAGCATCCCGACTATAAAATATTCTCAGCTCAGTTCGCTTCTTCTCCTCAAATCGCGCCACAGCAAGGAAGCTGGGTTCACGCTGATCGAAGTGCTCGTTGTCATTATTATTATCGGAATTCTCGCTGCGATCGCATGGCCTGCCTTTCTAACCCAAGCACCCAAAGCCAAACAAGCCAAAGCCGGCATGGCTTTGGGTTCTATCAACCGAGCACAACAAGCATATCAGGTAGAAAACTCACCGTTTGCCAACTCGCTTGCTAACTAAGGGGCTTCTATCACCAATAGCCAGGAATACACCTACACGATCGGCACAATCCAATCGGGCTACACCACTGCCCAAGCTACT
>DATNQF010000168.1:0-10009 GCA_036702855.1 Trichocoleus sp.
CTAGCTAATACCATTGGCGATGCTTCTGCAAAAGCTGAAGTTTTAGGTGCGATCGCACAAGCCTACCTAGAAGTAGGACAAACTGATCCAGCAACTCAACTGCTCAATCAGACCATTGCGACGGCTCAAACCATTGGAGATGCCTCTAGTCGCTCTTATATCCTTCGAACAATTGCCGAGCAGTTAACGTTTGCTGGTCACTACCAGGCTGCAATTGAGATAGCCGAGGCCATTCCAGAAGATTCTGAGCGGTTGGCAAAGCTCAATGAGGCCCTAGAAAAGGCGATCGCACTTGGAGATTTAACAACAGTTCTCAAGGCAGTGGGACATGCAGAGAATCCAGTCCTTAAAACACGCTGGCTGATTGCCATTGCAGATCACTATAGCCAGATTGAGCAGATCAAGGAATCGACAAACAGCCTCAATCAGGCTTTAGAAGCAGCCCTTACAATTCCAGGCGATGAGTCAAAAACAGTTGTGATGCAGGGTGGAGAGGGTTCGCTAACCGTTGAGGATACACAGGATCGCGAGAGTTTTTTAGCTGCGATCGCACTGAGGTATGCCCAAATGAATCAAACTTCGCAGGCTCAACAAGTTGTTCAAAAACTGAATTCTCCAGCACTTCAGCAGCAACTCATGAACCAAATCAGTTGCTACCTCTAATCTGTGGCATCACGGCATCAGTCTGTGGAATCTTGCTGAATCTGATAGTCTTCAAAAGTCACCTCAAAGCCACTACCTTGAGGTGAAGCACACATTAAGCCCACTTGTAGGGTTTGGCACGGTAGATAGGCCATTCTAAACAGGGTGTAGTTGGAGTCTTCATTTAAGTAGGAAATGTGGATGGCTTCCTTGCAGCGTTCGACCCGCAGATTCAATGCTTGGGGCGGATGTAGGAGGGGAACCATAGACCAATCTGAGTACTCGTGAGTGACCACGGCACTCAGATTCTGCACATCATCCACATATTCAATACCGGTTTTGATCCAATGCTTTTCATCAGCACGGAGCATAATACCCGCCTGGTCGTAGAGATCTTGGTATTGACCTCGAACTCTGACCTCAGCCACAAAATTTTGAGTCAGAGTATCGAAGTAAAAATGCCCAGTATCGCGGATAAAGTCGTAATGGGTGATGCGCCAAAAGTCAGTTTTGGGAGCAGTTTTAACGATTAAGCGATCGCCCGACTGTGACCAGTAAGTGGGCTCATTGAGCCATTGCATAGGGTTTTGTATTTTTAGATGATGAGATGGGTAGCAGAAACGAAATAACGCTACGGCTCCTGAGATTATAAGCGGTAAAAAACAATCGGCGTTCCGAACTGGCGCGACTGGCTGGGATGGATTCGTGCGTTAATGATCGCTTCTCAATAAAGTGACAATTGCCTCCACTAATGCCTCTGGCTCCACAGGTTTGGTGATGTGAGTTTGAAATCCCACCTGAAGGGCTTTTCGCTGATCGCCTTCCGCAGCATAGGCCGTGAGCGCGATTGCCGGGATCGCTCCTCCTTGTTCGGGGGCTAACCTTCTAACCTGCTGGAGCAGCATATAGCCGTCCATCTCTGGCATTCCAATATCACTTAGTAGGACATCCGGCTTGGTTTGAGGCAAAACCAGCAGGGCTTCATGAGCAGAGGCCGCCATGTTTACCTGTGCCCCATGCTGTTCCAAGACAAACGCGACCAATTCTCGTGTATCGGGTTCATCGTCCACCACTAAAACCTTAGTGCCGCTTAAATCGAGGGACGGTTGATGAGATCGCACCTTCTGGTTGGCTTCTGAAGCGTCGGCCATCAGGGGCACCCGAACCGTAAAGGTTGAGCCTTGCCCTTCACCAGGACTGGCAACACTTACGGTGCCGCCATGCAGTTCGATCAGATGACGCACAATCGCTAAGCCTAACCCCAATCCACCAAACTTTCGGGTGGTTGCGCCATCGGCTTGACGGAAGTAGTCAAACACATAGGGTAAAAAGTCGGGTTCAATCCCCTGCCCCGTATCACTCACCGTGATTTGGGCACATGACTCAATGCGCTCCAACCGAATGTTGACCTGTCCTCCTGGAGGTGTGAATTTCACAGCATTGGAGAGAAGATTCCAAACGACTTGCTGTAATCGAGTGGAATCGCCTGAGACTAGACCAACGTTTGACGCAAGGTTCGCTGTTATTTGAATGGATTTGGCTTCTGCTGCCAGTCGTACCGTCTCTGTTGAGGCTCGAATGGTAGCGGCAAGATTGACCGGAGCCACATTGAGGCTTAGCTTACCGCGCAGAATCCGAGAGACATCCAACAGGTCTTCAATCAGTTCCGATTGCAGTTTGGCATTGCGTTCGATCGTTGCTAGGGCTTGTGCTGTCTTTGTTTCATCTAATCTGCCGCTCTGAAGCAGTTTAGACCAACCGAGAATGGGATTGAGAGGCGATCGCAACTCATGAGACAGCACCGCCAAAAATTCATCTTTCACCCGGTTGGCGGCTTGCGCTTCCTCTCTAGCGACTTCAGCAGTCGAGCGTGCCTGTTGCTCTGCTTCGTAAAGGCGGGCGTTCTCAATAGCGACTGATGCCATTTGAGCAAGCTGCACTAGGATGGTTTCATCAGCTTCGGTGAATTCCCCCCTATATTTGTCAGAAAGCTGAATTAAGCCAATATTTCGTCCATCTCGTCCAACTAGGGGGGCCGCCAGCCAGCCTCGCATCGGTGGGTGTTTGTCGGCAGCTTCACCAAAGCCTTTCCAACGGGGATGGGCTTCCAGTTCGGCTTGGGTCATTCGCACAGGGCAATTCAAATGACAAACACACGCATAAATGCCTGAGCCATCGGTTGGTGCATCGTAGTCCCGCCATTGAGCATACTTTTCTGACAGGTGAACCGTATTGATCGCTTGTGACCAGTTCTGGTCGATGGTCATGCTGGTGACGGATTGATGGGCACCAATGATAGCTGCCGCTGTCTCAGTAATAACTTGCAGGACTTCTTCGACGGAAAGTGCTGCATTGATCGCCAAAGCTGCCTCCGTCAGGCCTTGCAACTGCTTGGCATAATGGCGTTCGTTTGCAAGCAGTTGTTCGCGTTGGGCTTCTGCCTGTTTGCGATCGTGGATATCGACCGATGCACCAAACCAACGAATAATCTCACCTGTTTCTGGATGGTGATGAGGTTCGGCTTTTACGAGGAACCATCGATAGGTTCCATCTGCCGCTCGAACCCTATGTTCGACCGTGAAAGTGCCAGCCGTCTGTCGCGCTTGGTTAAACGCTTCCATGGTCATGGCACCGTCATCAGGATGAACGAAGTTGGCGGCAACTTCTGCGGCTGTCGTAGGTTCGTAAGCAACTCCGGTGTAGTTACTCCACTGTTTATTGAAAAACTCAACTCGACCTTCTGAGTCTGTAATCCAGACGATTTGAGGAACAGCATCGGCCATGAGCCGGAAACGCTCCTCACTCTCGCGCAATGCGACCTCAGTTTGCTTGCGATCGCTAATGTCGTTAAAGAGAACCGCTACTTTGCGCTCTTGTGGCTTACCCACGCGGAAGGCGTAAACATCGTAAAACCGCCCTAGTTGCTGGGCAACGTTTTCGAACCGCTCTGGCACTCCCGTTAGCGCGATTCTGCCGTAAAATTCAGACCAGTATGGCTCGATCTGCGGTGCTAACTCGCGGATAGTTTTGCCAATCGCATTCACCAGTCCTGTGTGTTTCTCAAAGGCTGGATTGGCCTCCAGGAAGCGATAATCAAATGGTTTTCCGGTTTCATCAAATAAAACTTCGATCAGGCAAAAACCTTCGTCTATCGACTCAAAAAGCGATCGATATTTAGCTTCCGATTCGCGTAGAGCAGCTTCAGCGTAGGCACGTTCAATTCTTAGACAAACTCGGGCCGAAAGCTCCTGTAGCATTTCGATTTCGTCGTTGCACCAGAGACGTGGCTCTGTCTGCATCGCACTCAACACAAATTTCCACTGCCCATCGCCCACATAGGGCGCATTCACCAGCGCACCAATTTGCAATTGGGTGAATCGATCCGCAGCTTCAGAGGTACGCGGTAGAGTGGCGGTATTGTTAATGACGATCGCACGTCCGCTAGCAAGTTCTTGCACTTCGTCTGCGGTATGAAAATTACCAATCTGGTAAGTCCCCACTAGACTTGGCAAACCATCTGCGCTGAAATCATAAACCACCTCTGCTTGATTCTTTGCCTCATTAATTTTTACGAGTAAGCAGCGAGACAAATCGAAATGCGCAACTGTTTTTGCGCAGGTGATCTGCATGATCTCCTCAGCGGTTGAAAAGCGTGAGAAATCGTCAGCAATTTCAGCCAGAAAAGTCGTGTTCGCTTCGCGACGTTTGCGATCTGTGATGTCGCGCGAGATGCACAGCAGTCGTTCAACTGTCCCATCTGCCCCTAGAATGGGACTGATTTTGTTGTCCCACCATTTAGGTTCGCCATTCAACGTCGGACAATAGCCCTGAAGGGAACATACCTTGCCTGCTCCTGCACGGGCGATCGCATCAAGGACAGCTTGTCGCTCTGATGATTGCCAAAATTCTACCCAGGACGTGTTGAGAAAGGGCGTGATGTCCTGGATACCCAGCAACGCCTGCCCTCCCCGGTTCATAAACAGAATTCGTCCCTCTAAATCCAACACCTTGATACAGTCATCGCTGCCATCAAGGATTTGTAGCGCCTGAGTTTCCAACCCTAAACTAGGCAGTGGGGCTGGACAACTCACTGCTTCTGCTACTTCTTGGATGGGAGCTTTCTTACTTCCCTGAGTGATGTTTTGAGAGGAACCCTTGTTTGAGGAAATAGAGCGGTGAAACTGCTCAGTCATAGGATCCCCATCTTCACTCTGCGAAGTATTTGACACACAAATCTTCGCCTGTGCCCACCTGATGCCACTGGTACTCAATTGACTTCAGCGCCCTTGACAAGGGGTTTGTCCGCCCATTTCCCCAACAGTTCACGCCCTGAAATGAAACTTCTAGCTCCGCAGCACATTTAGCTTGTGAGAGTTCCAAGCGTTGGCGCACTTCCTGCGCGAGGTTCGCTAATTGAGTATGGTTAAGCTCAGGCATAGGGGCAGTCTTAGTATCTTAAGTGCAGTACCACATAGTATGTAGAGTGTCCTTCTCCCCTAAGGCTTAAAGTTTGTTGTCGGAGGTTCCCTCCGCTAGATCTGATTTTAGGTAAGGGAAACCTCTCGACAGCAACCTCTTCTAAACGGGGCATTGCTGAATTAAGGAATGAGTTTATAAGCAGTAGGCTCTGCATTGTCCCTTAAATCCCGCGATTCTGGGGAACTTTGAGTTAAATCCAGTTCCCCCAGAATTGGGGGGCGAGGGGACTTTCACACTTGTAATCAGCAACGCCCTAAACGGAGATGTCTCGACTGGTGTGCCTGCCAAGAAAGTGAGGGACATCACCCTCGGCTGCGCTAGGCACTACCACCTAGGCGGAAGTCCTGCAGATCTGCACATTGCGTTTTCAGCAGCCTGCCATGCCTCCAGCTCGGCAGCTTCCGCTTTCTGTTCTCTGTCTTGCTTAAACAGTTGAATGGCAATGTCACCCCACATCACGGACAATTCAAGGACGTGCATTCCAGCAACTCGAATCTCGACAGACTCGTACCCTAGCTGTTCGTACTCCTTCAGCAGCACTTCCAACTGGTAGGGGTCAAAATAGGCCCATTCTTCAGGGGTTAACAGAATAACTGCGGTTGATTGGCTCATTGTTTACTCCGGTTGCTCCGTTGGCCTTGAAGATCTGGCAGATATCTCCCATGATGGCAACCCTAGCAGCAATCGTGATCAGGAGTGCGGTAGCTTTATCAGTTGCAACTGCTTTAGCAGGGTCTTTACCGAATGCTCCTGGTCTGCTTTTACCCTGTGTTAACGGTATCAGCTGTAAGTTCAACCTCACCTAGCGGTGTCTCCGACGACACTGCCACAGTCATACTGGAGGCAAATCTGTACAAGGAGAGAGGAACTTTCACTGGGCTGGCATTAGGCTATTAATATAGCCTTTGGGTTACACCCTTTCATACGCTGTCTTGAGTCTCAATACTGACAGCCTATGCCATTGGGGGCTATCGCTTGTTAAGCGAAAGAGCACTTCTACCCAAAGAGCCTAAAAATGTGGATGGTGTTTGGACAAACTGAGGCTAAGCTGAAAGCACCTCTGTTGCCATTTGAGCAATAGTTGCCGTTATGCTCGTTAGTTCGTGCATGACTGCTTCCCTTGCTACCCTTTCAGCTTCAGCAAGAGTGGCAACTGGCTGAGACTGCCAACGGCAATTGGGTTCAGTAATGACAGCAACAAATTGACCTGAGCTGTTCTCCCAGATGGAGCAGGAAAGACCGCCGACAGTTCCAGTTTCGAGGATGAAAAGCATGGTTGTGTTTAGTGGATGGATTGAGTAATTCGCGGGATGCTTACCCTAAGCCTGCCCAACAAAGGCAAATCAAACCGAGCAATCTAATCGCATAAGGGCATTAATTGGTGTGAACCAGCCTATATCTAGCTCCTGTGATTTGCGATTAAATTGCTAAAAATTCTGGGCTTTCTGACAGCAGACGGTATAACCCGGACACTGCCTTCAAGACTCTTGGCTGAATTCTAGCGTAGGTTATCCTGACTGTGGTAGCGCTGTTTTCTCTAATGTGCTTATTTTGTTGGAGCAAGGTGAGCCGACTGATGGGTATTTTTTGGTAAATGTTTGCCCATTTTCTACCTACCTCTGCTAGCGAGATTCAAGATTTAGATGCGATCGCACTGCTGCAAAGAACTCAGCGTGGTGCCGTTCGAGTACCGTTTGGGCAAGATACAGCGGCGATTGCAACTGCTTATGTGCATTACACGCCTAATTCACCATCCTCTTTACCTGGTGCGACTCCTATTCTGCTGTTGCATGGGTTTGACAGCTCCCTGCTGGAATTTCGGCGGTTGCTTCCCTTGCTAGCGAATAGCTGCGAAACGTGGGCAATTGATCTGTTTGGTTCAGGATTTACCGAGTACACTTCCAGGCTTGCAGTTAATCCCCAGACGATTCGACGCCATCTGCTGAGCTTTGTAGAAGACTGGATTCGGCAGCCTGTGCTTTTGGTTGGAGCCTCTTTAGGGGGGGCAGTGGCAATCGACTTTGCCTTGCATTGTCCAAACTGGGTGCGATCGCTCGTTCTAATTGATAGCGTTGGCTTTTCTGGCAGCTTTCCGGCTGGGCAGTTTCTCCCTAATCCGCTGATAGAACTGGGTGCAAATTGGCTGTATTTTCGCAAACGGGCCGCCTTGGCTGCTGCTTCCGTTTTACCAATCCTGGATCCAACCCTCATGGATGCTCTGCGCTGCTCACTACTGCATCAGGAGATGCCGGGGTGGAAAGATGCGATCGCATCTTTTACCCGAAGTGGGGGGTATGCGAACTTGTGTGAACACGCTTGCGTGAGCCAAAGGCCCCGCATTGATCAAATCACGCATCCCACGCTCATCTTGTGGGGAAAAGCGGATGATGTCTTGGGAACGGCAGATGCTACCCGGTTTGAGCAAGCCCTTTCAGGAAGCCGCTTGATTTGGGTTGAGGGCGCAGGGCATGTTCCCCACTTTGACCAACCTCAGGTCGTTGCCGATCATCTGCTGTCCTTTGCGCGGCAGGTTGCCAGCTAGAAGCGCCAAAGGAAACAGGAATTCTACCAACAGACAGTCCCTCGCCTCAATCCTGATAGCCCCCAATAAAGAGAGTTCTCATTTTGGTGCGACTGTGGAAACTTTGATTCAGATAGCCCCTAACCTAGCGGCAGTCCTCTTGATGCTGCTAGGCGGAGCAGCCTTGCTCTTTCCCAAAACAATGGCTGCTTTCGTTGGCCTAGGCCCCATTGCCCCAGTCGGGATTTCTGAAATTCGCTCAACGTTGGGTAGTTTCTTCTTGGGGTTAGGCGCTACCTGCTTGTGGTTGCAGTCTGCCGATGCTTTTACAGTCCTAGGGGTAGCTTCTTTAGCAGCCGCAATCGTGCGGTTACTATCAAGCATTGTTGACCGCAGCATCACTATCAAAAATATAGGTGGTGTAGTAGCAGAAGCTTTTCTGGGGACTTTGTTTCTGCTGAGCTGGATTTGGCAGGGCTGAGTCGGAAACGACTTATCAACCCTCTGGCAGCGAAACCCAGGTGCCATGAAAGCCATAGGGAACCCGCTGCGGCATTTGGATGCGGGCAACGGGTTCATCCATCATTGCTTGAGTGCTGACGACGACTAGTTCAGAGACATTTTGCGCTTCGTCATGCACAAAAGTCATTAACCACCCATCATCTTCGGCGGTTGCGCCTGGTCGTGGTACGAATACCCCTTCTCCGCCATAACGTCCTGATCCAAACGAATGGACTTGAACGCTCTGATTGTCTAGGTCAAACTTGAGTAGCCCGTCAAATTTCGGCATTGCAGTGGGAGCGCTTTTGCCCGCATAGCCGTACCGGATGGGCCTGCCCAAATACTGCTCATTAATACGAGGAAATTCGCAGGCGCGGTCATCTATTGTCTGTTCTTGCACAGCGCCTGTCTTCAAGTTGAACTGCCAACGGTAAAGCCGTGGCACGTCGCTCCCAACTTGACGGTTGTCCCCTTCGTGGGAATCGGGCGATGCGCCTAAAACATTGGTGCTACCCGTACGGCACGCGAGCAGAACAACGTTATCACCGTCCTCATACGCGTTTAGGGTATGGAAGACATAGCAACTCGGCGCTTCAAACCAGCGAATCGTCCCACTATCGCCATGTCGGGGCAAAACTCCAAATCGACTGGGGCGATCTCGCTCGAAGGCAAAGGCTGGTTCTCCCCGTTGAAGTCGCTCCAACCGAAAGGTGAGGGGTAAATCCATGAAAACGGTGTAGTGTTCGGTGATCGCAAAGTCATGCATCATCACCCCGACGGGCAGATCGATCGGAACCGTTCGCAGCAGTTCGCCTTCAGCAGACACGACACTGTATTTGACGTGGGGCGGTTGCGCCAGGGAATACCCAAAGAACATCATTTCCCCTGTCACCGGATCCACTTTGGGATGGGCCGTGACCGGAGAGGCCAGCTTGCCTTTAAAGGTGTGAGTGCCGAGCGTGTCTAAACTGGGCACATCAATCGCGTGCGGTTCCCCCCCTTCCCAAAGCGCCAACATGCGATCGCGATGCCATAGGAGAGCTGTATTTGCCACATTTTTGAAGCCTGCCTGAGAAGGTTGGAGCAAGCCGCCAAACACTGCCCGCCCTGTTTGCCGCTCCTGCTCAAATCCCTCTGTCCGAATATAGCGATTGCGATAACTTGCCTTGCCGCCCTGAATGTGAACGCCATGCAGCATTCCGTCTCCATCGAACCAGTGGTAAAGGCCCAGCGGTGGAAACTGAGGATTGGGACCATTGCGGACAAACATTCCATTGAGTTCAACGGGTAACTCGCCCAAAACAGTCAACTCATCGACAGTTAACTCAGTCTCGACAGGAGCAAAGTTATCGGTGAGATAGGGGTTGAGGTTGGCTGTCATGGGGTCGAGAATATAATCTGCTTGCTTCTCCCTTGTAACAAAAACGCTGGGTTAAGGTTGCGAACAGCTCCTTCCTATGGCAAACGTTGCGAAAAAGACACCTCCCAGCACCGTCGCCCAAAAGATAAAGGCGGCAGGCGGACAACTAGGCGGACAACTACCTGCGCACCCCGCAGCTAGAGACATATAGCCCCAACCCTAGTGCACTTTGCCACTGTTCCTGAACCAGGGTGAGCACCGTTGCGATGCCTAGGAGCAGTTCCCCAATCTAGGCTGCATATCGGCATCCTTTCCAGTTTGTACAAGACATCATGGGGTTTTTCTCTAGGCGTCATTTGCAGAGGAAGCATGTCCATTGCCATCGCGGTGAGAACTCATCTCCACTAACTTTCGCAAGGAGCCACCAATACTACGGGGCTTAGGTACTTCACGCTCGCCAGCAGGCCAGCCTTCTCGTTGCCGCTTGCGATCGCCGTCGGTTTCCT
>DATNQF010000182.1:0-14971 GCA_036702855.1 Trichocoleus sp.
GCATCGGTCGGCAAAATCGATTTGCAGGCTCGTCCGGGCATCTTGCCCCTGTTTGTGGGTCGCAATCTAGGTAAAGGCTTCCACTTCTGCAATTTGACGATTCCAGAAGGATTTGATCTGCCCCAGGTAAGTAAAGGAACCCTGGTTCAGGGGGAAGCAACCCGTAGAGGCAATGCGTGGCTGCTAAAAGAGCTTGTGATCTGTGCTTACCCTTCACCAGAGAAGGAGGCCCGTCACGCAACGGAGAACTAGCAGGCAAGATCGCCCGCTCTTGGGTAAATCCTGATAAGATCTCCCCCAAATAGACCCATTCAGGAGGTGATGACGATGTGAAGCGAGCGCAAACGCAGACCCCTTTAAAAGCCAGAAACCGATAGTCAGTGGCGGCCAAACCTAAGACTAACGGCTTCTCAAGCCCAAGCTCACAGCACTAAGCAGTGAGACAGGGGAGTGCGTTGAAAATTTCTGAACTAAGCATATCCCACCAGATCCCCAGTTGCAACAGTTGGAGGGCATCACTCTTCGTCTTGGGAATTTTTCTATCCCATTTCGAGTGACAGAACGATAGCCCGTAAAGCTTGCGATAAAAGGATTTCAGCCCTTTTCAAAGGGTGTGGGAGATGCAGCAATATTTTTTCCCGAAGCGGTGCCTATGCATGACGGTGCATCGCTTCCCCTAACCCCCCAGGGAACGGAACGGTTCACCCCTAAGCAGTCGAGCGCTGCGACAGCTGAATTGTTCTGTTCTCCTGCTCAGGAGACACCCATGAACCCTGCATCTATTTCAGGGAGGCCAGCATGAGCAGAGCATCCACAGCCCTAGCCAGCCTGCCCTCCCAGGCCCAACCTCAGATCAACCTACTGCCCAAAGACCCGCTGGAAGCAAAGTTCTGCCAGCTCTTTTCCTACCCGTGGAGCTGGATCAAGTCTGAAGGCAATGGCTGGAAGACAATTACTAAATACCCCCTTCAACCGCGCGATCTCATCCGCTATTGGAAAGATCCACACACTTTTGTCGGTGTCTCGTTCGACACTGATACGGCCTACGGTCTAATTGATCTTGATGTGGGTGGCGACTACCATCCCTTATCCAGTCCGATGGCTCTAAAAGGCATTAAAGCTGCCCTAGAAGACATTGGCATAACCCGCAGCCTGCTGCTGCAATCAAGTGAGTCACAGGGAGTCTGGCTACTCTTTCCTCTGCCCACAGCCGTCTCCAGCTTCAGGTTGGCCCAAGTGCTCCATGGAGTGCTTAGAAAAGCGGGTTTTAACATCCGGCCTGGTCATTTGGAAGTGTTTCCGAACCTCAAGCACTGGGATGCCGCATACCACGCCCATCGATTGCCCCTGCAAGCAGGCAGCTACCTCCTCGATGATGATCTACAGCCCTTCAGCGACGACCTAGAAGTCTTTCTAAAGGCGTGGGAGGGTGCAGCAGCCGGTCAAGATATTGATACGCTCAAAGCAGCCTTCGGCAGCTACGAGAGCGTCAAGCCCACCTCCCGAGAGTCAGAGCGAGCCAGAGCCTTTCGAGAAGACCTACAGAGCCGTATCAATGAGGGTTGGACAGGCGATGCCCAGACCAATGACCTGCTGCTCGACATCGGCAGACTGTGCCGCGTCTTCCATCGCTTAGGCGGTAGTCTGCTTGCCAAGAAGATCTCATCAATGGCTCAATCGCTTCCAGGCTACAAGGAGCACTGTGACCACCAACACGAGATTGAACGGCGGGCCAAAGATGTGGCCCGGTGGGCAGAGAAGCACTATCAGCCAATAGGCTATGGGCAAGCCATTACAGAACCAATGGCCGCAAGAGGCCCAAACAACCAAGACAAAGCCAAAGATGCTCAAGAGAGAATCAAAGCCGCTGTAACGGCTCTAGAGGCGACAGCAGACCCCCCAACGACGGTGACGGAATGGAGAGATGAGATCGCAGCACGAGGCATCTCTCCGCACACTCTGTATAAGTACAAGTACTTATGGCATCCAGGGCATCGAATCAAAGCAGTTCCTGTGTCTATACCAAGCAAGCAGAATGAGCTTTCCAGCCTTGCATCTGAAGATCAGCCCGCCTTTCCAACAATGCCAGACCCCTTGGAAAATGAAGAAAGTATAGACCTTGTGCATAAGAAGTGTTTGTTGTTTGAGGGAGCTCTTCTAAAACCCTCTGTTGCTACTCCGGGAAGTCTCTGTGCTGACTTGAAATTAGAACTTTTATCTGAAAAGACTGAGTTGCCTTGCAAGCAGGATCGAGCTTTGGCCCCCCGGTTTAAACGCGGGGATAGGGTACGCGTTTTGCAGGATGGTACTCAGCTCTGGTATGTCGGTAAGGAGTTCACTATTGTCAGAAGGGTTATTGAGCACGGTTATACTTTCTACCTGCTCAATGCCAAGCTTGGTCCCTACGCACTTCGAGTGTTGCCTCAGTTTCTTGAGTTGGTTTTGGAGGCATCTGCTAAGTCACGGCTTTCCCAGCCTCCAGAGGCAATAGAGCCTGAATCTGTTCTTGTTACTTCTCAGCAATTAGACGCAGTCTTAGGTTGCGATCGCAACCCCTTTCATGGAGGTGGACGTTGGAAAGTAACGATCGCTGATTTTGGGAAGAAGGTTTTTGACAGATTGCGTCAACTTGTAGAGAAAGAGCGCCTGTGTTCTTCCTGACCTACCACGGTAACCAGCGACGCACTCTGCCTCCGTTCTCTCGGCAGATTTTGGTGACCTTATCGATTCGCTGTGTAGTGCCACCGGAAAACACTTCTGCCTCTAAAGCCTCTGCAGCTCGACATTCTCCCATTGCGATCGCATTCTGCGCTGCTGCTGGCAAGGTATCTCGTTTTCCTGGGGTAGTACCTGGTTGTGAATACAGTTCTCTTGTTGTGTGTCCAAGGACAGCTTGATAGATGGCGTCTGTTGCTCTTGCGATCGCAATCTCTGTCTTTTCGCCCACCACGGCTAGCTCTACCTGTTCGGTAAAGTGTTCGCGGATGAAGATTCTTAGTTCCCTAGCAGCTTGTCCGTCCTGAGCGATCGCTCCCTGTCGAAGTCTAGCCAACTCCTGCAAACGCTTGGATGGCAGGTGCTTTATGGAATCCTCCAGCTTCTCGTGCCAACTCCAGAAGGCCATTTGCAAGCTCCGTCTTACTGTTTTCAACTAAGTACTCATAAGCGCCTCGCAGCAGCTCAATGCCGTACTTATCTGCTGTTAAGGCTTCTAGGATTAAGAACCTGATCTCTCTTTGCCAGGGCTCCCATCCGCTAGGATCCATCAGCTTGAAGAAGATGTCTCCATCTCCTGCGGCATTAATCACCCACTGAGTATAGAAGTGGGCTGCTGCTTTTTCCCAGGTGTGTTTACGCCGTAAGTCTCCAAATAGGCGACGTACTTCTGGTTTGAGGTTTTCTGGCTGTGTCACTGCCGCAGTCGTCTCATGCAGTAGCTCCCAGAAGGTTTCAACCTGCTGCTTCAGGTTATGGATCGTGATTAGTCTTCCAGTTAAGTTCATCCGCATTACCTCTAGTCAAAATTTAGCAGGGTTGTCAATAAAAGCAATCTCTCAGCAGCAAACCTCCATGTGCCAGGTTGCTTGCTCAAATCAACAACGGTTCTATAAGAACGGCCAAGTTACTTAGAGGGCTGGCATAAGGGCGGATGTGAGCTTGCCTTTTCTCTAGTTTTTTACTTAAATAAATGACTCAATAAACCTTTATCCCTTTTGCTAATTACACAATTAGTAAATTACACAATTACACTGATATGCTCACAGTAGCTTGCCTCTCCCTATCTGGCGGCCAGGGTAAGACAACCGTTGCCGTTCTGCTCAGTAAGTATCTTGCTCAAGCTGGGTACACGGTGTTAGTGGTCGATGCCGACCCACAAAGCAATCTCACTACGTTTTTGCAGCATACCGTTGAGCCAGATCAGCCTACGCTCCTGGAACTCTATCGGAAACAGGTCAGTTTAGAAGACGCGACCTATCCTACCCAGATAGCAAATCTCTACCTGATTCCTTCAGATGATGGCTTAGACCAAGTGCAAGACTACCTAGCGAGCTCTGGAGTTGGTGCTCTCGCGTTACGCAAACGATTGGAGCCAGCCAAAGGCACATTTGATGTTGTAGTGATTGACTCACCGCCGCAACGTAGCCAGATCTGCAAAAGCATTATCGGTGCAGCTGGTCAGATTTTTATTCCGTGTGAGGCGACCGTTAAAGGCTATGGTTCGCTCGTGCGAACTCTGGATGCTATTAACGAGTTGAAAGATGAGGGGGCTTGTGAAGCTTCTATTCTCGGTGTGGTTCCCTTTCGCGATCGTTGGGTAGGTCGTACTCGGACTAAAGAGAGTGAGATGGTGATCGGTGAGATGGCTACTGAGATTGGTGAGAAGCTCATGTTGCCTTCTATTCGGGAATCAGAAAAATACAAACAGGCGATTAGCCAAGGAGTGCTGCTGGAAGACCTAGCGAGTCCTGACCTTGCCTATCCCTTTGAGGCAATGATTGAGCGAGTGAAGGAGGTGCTGAAATGAGTAGTGGCAGTAAAGACATGCTGGCCCGCATTAAGGCTCGTAGCCAGCGCCCTAAGGTAGAGCGAGATACTTCCTTGTCTGCTCAAGATACAGATCAATCAGCCCCAGAACTTCAGGCTCTGGAGGTGCAATCGGCTCAGCCGATTGCACCTCCTCAAGATTCTTTGGGAAACCCATTAGCTGCTAATTCAGCAAAGGAAGCTTCTTCATCCACCTCCCTGGATGCGCGGTTAGAGCAGCTGATCCAAGTTGCCCCCCGACGGAATATCCGTTTAGAGGAGAGCCTAGATCAAGAAATTGAGCGCTTTGTCTACGAGCAGAACTTGACGATTGAGACTCTGTTAGAGGCATGTTACCTGGAGCTGAAGCAAAATCCTGACCTACAGCATCGCGTCCTAGCCGAAGCCTCAAAACGGCTTGCTGAACGCAAGGAAGCAGGGAAGCTCAGGCGTATCCACAGTCAAATGCAAAAGCTGGATAGGTAGTCTTAGCAAACGTCCCTAGTTAAATATGTACGTATCAAATGAATGAATTACACAATGACATAATTGTGTAATTCATTCATTTGATTTTCCTAGCGAGTAGGCCTCATTGAAGCGAAACTGCAATCAGGGGCAATTAGTGCGGAGAAGCACTCAACGGCCTCCATTCTCAGGTTTATTCTATAAATTTTGCTATGTGGCTTAGGGCCGTTATGGTCTCTTTGTTTGACGGGGGTAATGTTCGAAGAAGACCGTCTTCTGCGGGAGATTGCAAAGACGTGAGTGCAAAACCTATCGGTTTGGTCCCTTCTTTTACAAAATCAGTTTTCGTTGCTCGGATTCAATTATCCAGCTCTCGGTTAGCTCTTTGTTGCCCCACTGGCGCTTCATACTACGCCTCTGACACCTTTTAGGAGAGCGTAAAACTCATGAATGCAAATAAATTGAACTTATAATTTAGAAGCCAGTTAGAGTGTAGGCAGGAAAGAAGTCAAAGGCTGAAGCCTATACATAGCAGGTATTTTGGGCTAACTGCTCCTGATTGAAGCGAAGCTGCAACCAGGCCAAATAAGCTATCAAATATTCAAATTTGAGAAGATCTGGTCGTACTTATTACGCAAGAATGTCTTGATGACAATCGGCTTTTCTGCGCTTGCATCGGAGCCCTTTACCAGCGACCCTGGTTGCACAACACAGTTGTGATTTGTCTCGCAGAAAAATGCGATTGAGTATCGGGTCTTTTGAAGTTGTTGAGCATTGGTCACCCGAACCCGATGAGGAGCTGCGTGGAGCGTGTCTCCACTCCAGCGTTGCATCACCTCGCTAGCAATCACGCCGATGCAACCGGGAGGGATGTCAATCGGTATCCATTCGCGATTGGGAGTCAAGATCTCTAATCCACCCGTAGAATCTTGCCAGAGTAAGGTAATGCCGGAGTAATCTTGGTGTGCTGCCAACCGAATAGAACCCAATTTGAAGTGGGATGCGGGAGGATAATGAAGCAGTCGTAATGTGCTGTTTTTGCCGTGATTATGGACAAGGCTACCCGGCTGCTCATACGCGGTTTCGATCGCTGTTAAAACATGATTGGCCTGCGTCTGAAATGCATCAAAGATTTGACAGAGCGATTGAGAAACGGCAGCTAATTCCCCCTGATGGATAAGAGAGCCTTTCGGTACGTTGGGGCTGCTTTCCTCTTGATGTGATCGCTGGGCTTTTAAGGTTCTGATCCACTTCGCATAAGTGCCATTCTCCAGATTGAGGTCTAGTACTTCTTTATAATCTTCCTGATTATCGCCAAGTTGCTCTTCTCCTAAGGCAATATGTACCCCTTGCCAGGGAGATGGCAGCCCTTCAGCAAGCGCTCGCTTTTGAACCTCATTGAGTGAAAAGAAGGTGCGCAAATTGCCAAGTAACGTTCTGTCGTTAATTGATGGCACCGGAATGTAGGCTGCACCAATGTTGGCAAGTGAATAACGAAGATGTTGAGCAAATTTTGCTTTATCAACAACGGGGTCAGGAAGTGTAGGAACACGGTTTATTGTTTTCTGCGGCACAAAAAACCAACCTCTTATCTAAGTTTGAGAAAGTGAGCGAGTTTTACGCCGTTGATAGCGACAGATCAAGGCGTACACGATGGCTGTAACAACGCCACCAAACACGTAGCTGAAGTCGATACCCGTCAATTTAGCAACGGGGCTAACGTATAACGCGCTAGAACCAAACAGCAGGATACTAAGCCCGATCATGCTTACAAAGAGGGTGGCTCCAACCGTCCAACGTTGAGAATAACTTTTCAACCCATTCTCACCCCAACTGAACCAGTGAACGATCACAATGGCGGCCCAAATCGTTGTCCAACACGCAGCGAAGTAGATGAAATTGATATATATCGTAGCGTACCGTCCGGATCCAATCACCGCCATAAAATAGCTGAGCCCCCAAGTTGCCACGCCTGCCCATATACGATTGATCCGCATTCCAAACGGTCGCAGAGACATCAAGCAATACGAGGCGGAATTGTAATTGAGTGAGTTGCTGGCAATGCTGGAGAGGGTAATCGCCAATAGGGGCAAAACTGCAATACCACCACCCAGTTCCATTACCCGATTGACAATACCTTGAGCTGACAAATCAGTAATCGTGGTGGCTAAGACTAAACCCAGCCCATTGCACAATATTCCAGAGAGCGCAAAGCCCAGGGTGACAGTGCTAGCGATCGCACGTGGGGGTGTGCTGACAGGTAAATAGCGAGAATAATCCGAGGCATAGGGCGACCAGGCAACCCCAATACTGCCAATCAGCACAATTCCCGCGAGCAGAGCATTGATCCTCAAAGGTTGAGCTTCGGGCAAACTTACACTGCCGTTACTGATACAAAACCAACCTAAAACAGCAAAGGTAGCCAGTAAAAAATAGCCAATATAGCGATTAACCCTCTGCACCAAGTCATGCCCATAGGTGCTGACAGCTCCTTCAGCGAGGGCACAAACGGCCAAAGCCAGCCAAAATGGAATTGCCAAGCCTGCGAGTTGGGCGATGACAATAATGGCCCACGCAGCTGGGGTGTTGTTCAGCGCTTCCCAGCCAATGCAACAGACCCAGTTCAAGAAAGCCGCAAATCGGCTACCAGGTTTGCCCAACGCAAATCGACTGGTTTCCATTTGGGTCAGGCGACTTACAGGTCCACTGATGGCAGCAATTCCCGGCACCAAACATCCCAGAAGATTTCCGACCACAATCGCGATCGTGCCGCTTCTGAAGTCGAGCCCCAGACTGGGCAATAGCAGTCCGCAAATCCCTGTAGAGACAATAATATTGGGGGTGAACTGGCCCCAGAAGAGGTGCCAAAGCGGTAGGGTTTGCTCAGATGGGTGGACTCCTTGTTCAATAAGGCTTACATCAACCCGTTCAACCCGAAGTGCCATAGAGTCCCTTAAATGGTTATAGAGTGTAGCGATCGCCCACCTACAGATTGGATGAAAGCCTTTCTCGCCTTGGTAGGGGTAGCCTTAAAACTCTAAAGCCCCTATATCAATTTTCGAGAGAACGACGCAGGGGCTTTGGTATATGAAGTGCTTTTAACCTTTTAGGTTTTTCAGCAGCAGTTGGCAACCACAAGAGAAGGGGTTTTGGCTCTCAATGCGAAAGTCCTCAAGCACCTCAATCGGCAGATTGCTGTTATAAATCAACGCGTCATAATCCATCAATGCGTTCCACTTAACCTTGTCTGTGGGGAAACCGACGTTAGCTGCTGCATCAGCGATCAACTCCTGCCATTTCTGTACTTCCGGATCACGGGATTTACAGTAATCTAAAATGGCAACTAACGCCCCAGGTTTAGTAACACGCAAAATCTCTTGCAGCGCTCGAACTGGATCATTCACCACACAGAGGGTAAAGCCTGACGCTGCTGCATCAAAGCTATCATCCGCAAAATCGAGATTTTCCAGATCTGCTATTTTTAGAGTGACATCGGCAGATACTTGCTTTGCACGAGCTTGATCCAGCATCCCTTGGGAAAGGTCAACCCCTGTGACCGACACTCCTTTAGGATAGGCTGGAAGATTGAGTCCGGTTCCTACCGCGGCATCCAATACGGTTTGCCCTGGCTTTAGTTCTAAGGACGCAATTAATGGGGCGCGCTCAACATGCCAATAGCGCAACATGATTGCTTCGTATTCTGCTGCGCCATGATTGTAGGTCTCAACAACCTTTTCTGTTTGCATATGCACCTATTCGTCAAACTTGTGCAGTCTATTATCGTGGATTAATTGAAGGAGCTAGTAGGTGGGCATTGCCCACCCTTGTATCTTAGAGAGTGTGGCAGACCGTCCCAAGCCGATGTGTCAAAAAAGGGCTGACCTAATGTGGCGCTGACTGCAGTGCTCCGCAGCATTCCTGGCCGGTAGCCTCTAGGCTGTAGCTTGCAAGGGCATACACTCACCTGATGGTCAGTTGAATCAGACATGCAAGGGAAGTGTAAGCAGAGGTAGTGAGATCGCAAGTAACCAAATCCACAATTGCCCTTGACTCTCCTTAATGTCTTGAGGGGCTAGAAGAGACTCAATGCGCTCCTCCAAGCGAGTTAATGATGTGGCTTCGTGAAAGGCTGCACAAGCGTAATGTGGCATAACAGGATGAGACTGCACGACCTGAACCAGAGTTTCTGCCAGCGTCAGGGCATCGACGCGTTGAGCGGCCCAAGCATCGGCCCGCAATTCCCGCAGCAGCAATAGCTCCTGCCAAAGGGCTTCTGTCTTGGGCAGCCAGGCAGTAAATCGACATATCCAAGCAAACCAGAAGAACCAGAACGTATCGCGATAGTAGGCATGGGCTTCTTCGTGGCTAAGGACGGCTTCGATCTGCTCCGTCTCAAGGGATTGCAGCAGTCCTCGGCTAATCAAAAGCTGAGGCTGCCAGATGCCAACTTGGGCTGCTACTAAAGCAGGCGTCTCTAGCAAGCGTCCAGTTCTGCCCGCAATGGAAATGCAAGTGCAAGAGCACACCTGTCGAGTCAGCTTCCAGTTTTGCCAAAGGCGTAACCCAAGAACCATACCTGAAAACGCTAGAAGACCCAAAGCAATATGACAACCCAACCAGCCGACGGGCTGCCACAGCATCGTGCCGTGGTGACCCATGCCTACAACCACGAGACTTGTTGTAGTTAGCAACAGGGGCGGAAACAGAAAGGCGACTAACGCGCTTTGCAAGCGATCGGTCCAAAGCCCTTTAGAACTAGACCATCTCAGCCTGACCAGCAGCGCCAAACCAAGAGCAAGCAGGATGATGCCAAGGTGCATTACTTTGCCTCTCTGGCTTGACGTGCTGCTTTGACGCGTTGGGCAATGGCTTCAATCTTGGCAACGCTAGCTGCATCTAAGCTGTCTGCAAACGCTGCCACAACCTCTGGGCTGCTCACGGCTAGAAACTGTTTTAGCTGATGGTGAGCCTGCAGCACATTAGCCTCTTGCTGTGCCATCAGGGGCCGCCATTGAAAAGCTTTTTCTTGTTTATCGCAGGTAACCCAGCCTTTCTGGGCCAGACGATTGAGAACTGTTGTGACAGAGGCCTGAGCCAGTTCACGATCAGGGTTAGACAGAATGTGGTCGTGAATTTCTTTGACCGTAGCCGTTCCCAATTCCCATAAAATGCTCAAAATCTCAGTCTCTAAAGGGCCTAGGGAGAGCTGCTTAGGGCAATGGTTTGGTAGGGGCGACATGACAATCAGATTAGGCGTCCAGATCTGGAATTAGTGTACTGGTATGTCAGCTTAAGTGATGACCTGCTGTCTCAACAGTTTGTAATGTTTGACGGCCTGTCTTTTGACTTGGTTCATGCCAGTAAGTCACGGTTGTTGGGTCCCATCTTCCTGTTCAAAACCGCTGGCATGAGCAGATCTGTAGTTGCCCCAAACCAAACATCAGGTGTGGAATCTCCTGGCAATCGTTTCTATCGAACGGTCTGGCGCTGGCACTTCTATGCTGGCCTGTTTGTCATCCCGTTCATGCTCATTCTGGCAGCTACAGGCATCATCTATCTTTTTAAGCCACAGCTTGACGCGGCCATGTATCCCAACCTGATGTTTGTACAGCCAAGTACCACCTTGGTGCCTTATACAGAACAAGTGCAGGCGGCTCAAAAGGTCTATCCTGATGCCACTGTCACGCAAGTCACTCCAAATGTAGCTTCCAATCGCAGTACGGAAGTGCTGCTGACCACTTCGGATGAGCGCAACCTGATGGTCTTCATAGACCCTCATACTGGCCAAGTACTAGGAGAGCGCGACGAGGACAACAACTTACAAGCGATCGCACGCAAAATTCATGGCGAATTGCTCATTGGTAAGTTAGGGGATTACTTAGTTGAATTAGCTGCCTGCTGGGGGTTGGTGTTGCTGATAACGGGACTCTATCTGTGGCTACCCCGCAACCGCTTTTCCCTCTGGGGCACGTTGATACCGCGACTCTGGAGCAGAAATAAGCGGGTTTTCTGGCGGGATCTGCACGCGGTGCCAGGATTTTACGGCATTCTTCTGATTGGCTTTTTGATTCTGACGGGCCTGCCGTGGACAGGTTTTTGGGGAGAGACGTTTGCTCAGGTGTATGGCAGGTTCCCGCCTCAAATGTGGGATAACGTGCCGCAATCGACCATGTTAACGGGGTCTCTCAATCAACCGCGAGGACAGGTGGTGCCTTGGGCCGTTGAGCAGTTGCCGATGCCCCAATCTACTCAATCTAGACACAACAATCATACTGGCCAAAGCCATGCCGACTCTGCTGCACCGCAAACCAACACGGCCCCAGTTGACCTTAATGCTGTGATTGCCTTGGCTCAGGCGAAAGGTGCTCCTCCTAGCTTTAGCGTGACGCTTCCTGAAGGCGAAACGGGGGTCTACACCGTCTCAGCGTTTCCCCCTGACCCTACTCAAGAAGTCACAATACATATTGATCAGTACAGCGCCCAGGTACTGGCGGATGTGCGTTGGAAAGACTATGGCCTCGTTCCCAAGGCGGTAGAGATGGGAACCGCAGTTCATATGGGAAGATACTTTGGGTTCGCGAATCAGTTGCTCATGCTGGTCGCAGCACTGAGCGTCATGCTGCTCTCAGTGACAGGAGCCGTGATGTGGTGGCAACGGCGGCCGCAGGAATCGGGACTGTTGGGTGCCCCAGCAATGCCACCATTTGTGCAGAACTGGCGCGTTCCCTTAGTGATAGTGGCTGTGTTAGGGCTAGCGTTGCCGCTGGTGGGGCTTTCACTGGTTTTAGTTTTGTTGCTGGACTACGTTGTGCTTTCTCGTATTCCTGCGCTTAGGCGGGTCTTTAACTAGGCAGGAGCAGGCTGCGATTACCGAGAAGCTAGGGTGTATTGGCCTTGCACAGCGGCTAAAGCAAGGATGCGGATCGCACAGCCGTCTCAACAGAGGCTAATCGTGGTTGACCACCAAGCTCCCTATTTGGGGTGATTGAAGCGAAGCTGTCATGAGATGCAATTAGGCCTGCTTATGATAAGCCGCAGGTTGAGTCACAAGGGATGGTTCAGCAATTAGTGATGCAGTTGCAGGATTGGGGTGTAGGGCTGTTTGGCACCTCCAATCGTGAAAGAGCGACTGAGGTGTTAGAACAAGCTCTGCAAGCGACTCAGTCTATCTCCTCGACGAAATGATGGCTGAGGGGGTGCAATAGGTCATTGTCGCGTTCTACAACAGTTATAGCAGCAGTACGGAGGCAAGAATAATAGTAGGAGTCCCTGCTGCCAGTAATCAACTCGCTCCCTAGTTAAACAACTACTTCTGTAGGATGATTGGGCTGACGTACCTCCGCCTAATTAACCCCATAGGGTGACTAGACAGATTCATGTCTACCTAATCACCCAAATCAGAATAGTGGGTGGAAATGTTTTCTCTGAGCAATTGTTAGGCCGTGCTGCGATTCATAGAGCGTTGGGCGAGCTCAAGGGAAATGAGAGATGGAATCCGTGCGCTATGAACTGTACCTAATCGTTTCGGCTCCATCGGCGGCTCAGTGTGCTGTTCTTGTGCTTGCGTGGCCTTGTGGAATCAAAGCATAACTTCGTGGAATTAAAGTACACAGCGCTACACTATCCATCAATCCAGGAGGACGATGAACATGTATAACACTCCGTACAGAATCGCTGTTGGCATCGCACTCGCGGCAGCATTCATCCTTGGCTGGCTGAGCCTCGGCGTCGGCATCATAGGCAGGGATGGCGACCCTGCCAACTTGATGTACTTCGGTGTGATCGCTGTCGGACTCATCGGTGCCCTCATGGCACGCTTCCGACCCCGTGGGATGGCCCGCGCGCTGTTCGCCACGGCAGTCGCTCAGGCATCGGTCGCCCTGCTCGCTCTGCTCGCCGGGTTGGGCTATCCGTGGAGCGGACCACTGGAGCTTTTGGCACTAAACGGGTTCTTCATCGCGCTGTTTGTCGGATCAGCGTGGCTGTTTCGCCGTGCTTCGAATGGGTGACCCAAACGAGACGCGGTATAACCAGTCTTTGCACCCGACCTTGCAAGTCTATGAAAAGTTAGGCTGTTGAGGTGACTTTTTCGACGGCTTTTGATGAGGTGGAAAGTTTCACTAGTACACCCTATGGCCTAAATCTGGACTAATTTCTATCAAAACTGAGTAGTACAGCGCCCGTTTTTGCCCATTTCGTGGGCTGAAAAGCGCATTCTCTCGTTGAGTATTTGCGCGCTTAGCAAATACTCGGTTAGCCTGGATAAACTAAAATTGCCTCAAATTACAGCTTGACTGCTTCAAGGGAGGCGGTCGCAGTCTCCAAGCAAATGTTGATGTCCGCACTAGCTAAATCGCGACTGAATATAGTTAGTAACTTCGGTAATAGGCAACTCAATAGAGGAGTTGCCGCTGCGGACGTAGAACTTGTTAGACCTGTTGCCGTGGTTGTCCCTGACCTCTAGGTACTTCGGTTGAAGTGCCCGTTTAATGTCAATTTTGCAGACCTCCTTGTCTCCCATCGTAGGGAAAGTGATAGTGAGATTGCTGGTAGCAAAGCCTTCACCAAAGTACTTCATGGCTAGATTACGCAGGTGTAGCTCAAACTCGTCTTTAGTGCCGTCAAGGGTAGTGTAGTCGTTGTCTAGGCCTAGCACTTCGCCTTCATCATTAATGCCGATCAACAGGGTACCACCTTCCCCGTTGCTAAAAGCCGCAATAGACTTCATGACGACATCTTCTAATTTTTTGTTGAGTGCGGCTTCCTTATAGCCCCACCGCAGCGAGGACTTGAACTCTAGCTCGGCACTTTCACCTTCTCTAATCAAATCCTCCAAGGAAGTTTCAACTGCGGTATCGCTGGTCTGGGTGATATTCTCTAGGAACGCTGTTAGTTCCTGGGCGAGCATTTTACGGCGCTCTGCCAGAAATTTCTCAAAGTTCTCCAGTGTCCATAGTTCAGAGTCGAGGGGGATTGACTGTCTCTTCAATGCATCTGGAAAGTTTGCCTGAACTTCTGTTAGGTACCCTTTTGCCTCCTGGTTGGATTTGCTACGGTTTGCCGTTCGGGTGAGAACAGCTCGGTTGGCTATTTCCTGAGCCATTGCATATTTAAGTCGATTGTTTTGGCTGTAGCCATGTTCTCTGAGCAGAGAGTAGGCAAAGATATGATCCCATTCCAGAGCATAGTGATATCCCATGTTCTTTTGAATGCCAATGCCTGTGGAGAAGCAGACTGCATTACGACTCTTGAAATACCAGCGCATAAGGCTCCAGAGAGCGTTGCGGGTATCAGCTCCAACAAACTCATCAGTTGAAATAATAAGAGAGCGATCAATTGAAATTAGGTTGATCAAGTCATCAAAGGGAGTTTCAGACCGAGCCACAATACCATTGTCTTTGTCAAGCTTTTGAGGCATTTGGCTAATATAGCGTTGCCGAATTTGCGAGTAGTAGAACCACTTGACTATCTTTTTGATTTCTACCTGAGAAAGCGGTTTTTTCCCTTTGTTGAAGCAGTAAACGATAATGGGTACTAGAGCGTAAACAGAGTTGATTTCTTTGGTGTGGTCTACATAGGCATGGGTTTTCAGAATATTGATAACGTAGTCAAGAGTACGGTTAGCCAACATCTCCCAAGCTTCTTTAATCTTAGGAGAGTTGTCAGGCGTATGAAGTTTTCGCATGTCTGAGCCGCTCTGATGCAGCACGCCCAACATGACATAGACCAGAAAATCAAGCTTAAACACAAACCCATGCTGTGCCATATCCCGAAGCTTGGCTTTAAAGAGGTCACGAGCATCGGGCCAATAGCCACTAATTTGAGCTAGAGCAAGTTCAGCCTCGGTAAGGTTAACGCCGCTGGCGTTGACTACATAAAAGATATCAATTGCTTCCTTGATGGTGGCACGAACAGGAATAGTCTGTTCGACAAACTCCCTCTCCACAATCCTTTGAATAGTATAGAAATTATTGTGGATAAG